>JAMLHR010000038.1 GCA_023957015.1 Thermomicrobiales bacterium
ACTGGGTTGCTACTAACGGTCTTCCCGAAACTCTCGGGACCTCTGGACTGAAGCCAGCGACCGACGAAAGGTATGCTGGTTTTTCTGATGTGGCCAACGAGTACCTGGACTGTGTTACTCATGGAACTGTTGGTCAAATTTGGCGTTTTGTGGACCCGGTTCGCTTGCAGTGGCGATTGCGGAACTGGTTACCGTTCATGGTGACAGACGAGGAGGCGAGGAGACTTTTGCCCGAGATACTCGATTTTCCAGCCAATGATATCTGGACAGGGACAGAGGATCTTTCCTTTTTGGAAGTTACACCACACGTCAGTGCGAGTGCGGAGGATGCAGGTATACCTATTGCCCCTTGGTATCTCGACCACTTCAGCTACATGGTAGTGGCTCCGATCCAGTTTGTTGCGTCGGCAGATATTGCGAAGGCGGACGTTGCATCAACTCCTATTGTGATTGACAACCTCCCTTCCGATAGAAACATCGTCATGGGCAAATCAGTTCTGGATGGCCAATGGTACGTTGTCGGGGTGTACAGTCCCGTGCCGTAGCCGAATCGTGGGTTGGGTACCAGGAAATAGTGAGTGGAAGAGACCGAGGCATCATCGCCTCGGTCTCTCTGCGTTAAGCCACACTGGAAGCGTTACCAAACCAGCACTCGCGCGTAGTGACGGGTGAGCGGTGGAGGAGCGCGATGGATCACAACGGAATCGAGGACGACGATGCCATTGTGCTGGCCGCGCGTAACGATGTCGACGCGTTCGCGCCGCTCTACCATCGCTATGCCCGTCTCATCTACCGTTGGATGTATCGCGAAACCGGCAATGCGGAGACCGCCGCCGATCTCACTGCCCAGGTGTTTGTGCAGGTGCTGCAACGCTTGCATCAGTATCGACCGGGTGAGGTCTCGACGTTTCGCAGCTGGCTCTTCGCCATCGCCCGCAATCTGCTGCGGGATTCATGGCGGCGCTATCGTCCTGTATCGCTGCCGGAGGAGCTCGTTGACCATCGTCCTGGTCCGGAGGATGTAGCGATCCATCGTTCGTTGATGGACGATGTCCGCGTCGCCCTCGATACGCTGCCTGAACGGCAGCGGGAGATCGTGGAGCTGCGTCTCAGCGGCCTCAGCATGCATGAGATCGCCGAGATTCAGGGCACCAGCGAGAACGCAGTCAAGGTCGCGCAGACGCGTGCGTTTCGGACCTTGCGCAACCTGCTGCATCAGGAGGTACTGACATGACAACAGATGCCGACGAGTCGTTTGACGATATCCACCGGCTTATTGATCGTGCGCACCGTGAGACTACCGAGGCCGATGACATTCCCGCCTCTCTGTGGACTCGCGTGCGCGCGGAAACCAGAACGAACATAGTGGAGGAGACCCCAACCATGAGTATGAATCCTGCTATAGCATCTCCTGTATTTGTTGGATCGCAGCCACAGCCTGGCACCCTGCAACGGTTCTCCGGCATGGTTGCGACCCTGGCGATTGTCGCCGTGCTGGCGTTTGGCGGCTGGTTTGCGGCAATGAATCTGCCGCCAGCGAATAACGGTCAGCAGTTTGCCCTCTTGCAGGCAACGCCAGGCATTGAGATGTCGTGTGATGTAGAGCCAATGACCGTTGATCAGGTCATGGCGATCGTGCGGAACCCAATGCCGTATATGTATGTTGGGCCAACAGCTTCCGCCGATGTCGTTGCCAAGGAAGCCGAATTGATGAGGCAGACTGGTAAGGACAAGCGCTTTGCTCTCCCCCAGATACTCGATAGCAGTAGGTCCGTGACACTGACCGAGGATCAATTTGGGACTGCATCTGAGGTAACCAATGCATATCTTGGATGTCTGCTCACTGGTACGCAGGCGCAAGTCTGGACGTTCTACCACCCTGCTTCCATCCAGTCCACCATCATGGCGAAATACCCTGTGTTTGCGACTGAGGAAGAGGTGCGAGCGTACATTGAGGAACGGCTGGATCAGCCCGCTACTCTCGGGGAGAACAACTGGGCAACGCTACCTATCTCTGATCCCATCGTGTCCGCAACCATCAATCCGGATTCGCGGCTGGCTATTGCCAGGGCCTCTTATCTCTATCCGATAGAGACTGTGCTGTTCGTTGGCGTCATCCTCCAAACCGAGGTGAATGGCGTGGTGGTGCACACGAACGGCAATGGCACCAATCTGGTACCCAATAATGCGGCACAGACTGGTTACGCTGACATATCCCTCCGCATTACCCTGGTAAAACCCTCGTTTAGCGATGTCTGGATGGTGGTTCCTTTGCCATCATTGGAGGAGATCACCGCGTTCTAAAGCCCCAACAATCAGGAAGAGACCGAGGCCGCATCGCCTCGGTCTCTTCGCGTTAAGTCACACTTGCACCGTTACCTGTTTCCCCAACCTGCGTTCTCAGGGTTAAGCGGTGGAGAAACGCGATGCCGGACGATGTAATCGAAGACGATGCCATTGTCGATGCCGCGCGGACGCATCCGGAGGCGTTTACACCGCTGTACGAGAAGTACAGCGTGCCCATCTACCGCTGGTTCTATCGCGAGACGGGTCACGCCGAAACCGCCGCCGATTTCACCGCCCAGGTATTCACGCAGGTGCTGCAGAATCTGCATCGATACCAGCCACAGCGTTCGGCCAGTTTTCGCAGTTGGCTCTTCGCCATCGCCCGAAATCTCCTGCGCGATTCCTGGCGACGCTATCGTCCAAGCGGTCCGCTACCGGATCAGATCGATCCGGCACCGGGACCAGAGGAGATCGCCGTCCATCGCAGCGAGATGGATGAGCTTCGTGCCACGCTCAATATTCTGCCGGATCGGCAGCGCGAGATCGTGGAGTTGCGCCTCAGTGGTCTCACCATGCGCGAGATCGCCGAGATTCAGGGCACCAGTGAAGACGCGGTGAAGATGGCACAGTCCCGCGCCTTCAAGACGCTACGCGCTCGTATGACAGAAGGAGCCATGCCATGACCGATCACGATGATTTGCTGGACGAGCTCCGCCGTCGTGCCGATCATGTCCACATGCACACACCGCAGGCCGCCGCACCACCACCAGGTATCTGGCGGCAAGTGTTGGCCTCCGTTCAGCCCCAATCCGAAGAGAAGGAGCAATCCGAGATGATGATTCAACCCGCGCTCGCAACGCCCACTGGAGTTGTGCGGCGAGCATTTGTACCGAGATCGGTGTCGCGGTTCACCAACATGGCCGCATCGTTACTGGTGGTTGCCACCATCGCCTTTTCTGGCTGGTTCGCGGCCATGAACCTGCGACCTGGAGGTGACCTTGACCCGCGCTATACTGCCCAGGGCATCCGCCTGGATACCGCCGGAAACGATGTTTGTGATGTCGAACCATTAACGGTCGAACAAGCCGTCCAGATCGTTCAGGATCCACTCGTGTACGCGGGCGGTTCATCATACGAACTGCGTAGTGAACTGGAAATACGGAACTTTCTCGGTGCTGAACCTCGCGATTGGGACACGTTGATGTCGTTGGCTTCCAACACCGCGGTACCGGTCACTGACGATGAGTCCATCGCATTGCTCGCATTTGTGAAGGAATCCCGTGATTGCACGTACGCTGGCACAAAGGGGCAACTCTGGGCGATGACCGCTCCAGAGTTGGTTCAGTTTGAGATCGTGAGACGGATACCGTTGCTTCAACCCATGGATGTGACGGAAGCTGCCATCGCCGAACTTCTGGCGCGCCCCTATCTGCCTTCGGGCAATGTTGCTCTTGTCACGCGGATATGGCAGCCGAATCCCGATCGCACATTGATGAAACGCGTGGACTATGGTGTCACCTGGTTGTCCCACTCGAGTTACATCGTTCCGTTCCAGATTCTGAACACGGAAGACGAGGTGCTTGCCTCATACGACATTTTCGGCAATCTGCTTGACGGTGGCGGATACGATGACGTGAGTCCAGCGAACATTGTCCTTACCAGGATCGTCGGCAGTTGGTACATCGTTGGTGCCTTCAGCTCAAGTCAATATGCTGATGTCCCCGAAGAATAGCCTTGCTCGTTCCGGATAACCGGAGCGAATCCGACCTCCCGAGCACCTTCGATAAAGAAGTGTCGGGAGGTCGGATCCTCGGCTATTGATAGTTCACCACATCGGGTACCGGATCCATGGCATAGACATCCTCGGGTGTCATCAGGCGGCTGTTGTCCCAATTATCGATATCGACCCTGTAGAAGATCTTGAAGCCGTTGTACTGAATCGGAAAGTCCTTGATGATCACCCGATACGTTTCCAGCTTCATCTCCGGCGTACCGTGGCCATCCTCGTTCATGATCAGGTCCACACCTGGCACCGGGGCGATATTCTCCTTGTTCTGAACCGAGTAAACATGGAACTGATGGATGATCAACATCTTGCGTGGCAGGCCGTACTTGTCGCTCAGCCCCACTAACCAGTTCTGTGCCCGGGTAACATCGCTGGCATCGATCGATCCCAGGTCGATACCCGGCACTTCACCTTCGCTCTCCAGCACATGGAACTCCGGATCGATGGCCAGATGCACATGCGGATAGCGCATCCAGCGTTCCAATCCCTCGTAGTCCTCGTGTGGCTCCAGATACCCCATCTGCACATCAAGGAACAACTGCATGTCGTTTTCGTGAGTGAAGATGGTATACGCATCCAACCATGAACCGGGGGTATCGGCGATGTACTTGCCATTGGACGTAGGATGATCCTGGGCGACGGAACCGATCAGCTCGAATCCGGTCACCCAACTGCGGTCATCCGGGCGTACCGCCTCGTACTCCTGCCGTTGTGCTTCCAGCTTCGGCAGGAGTTCTTCGGGTGTGTACTCGCCGAGGATACCCATGCCATCGTGCTCGGGAAATCCGTAGTAGAGCAGCATGCGATGGTCGGGGAGGATACCCTGATCCCACAATCCACCGAGTGGCGCTTCCGGTGTCTCCCGGTTTTGGCTGGGAGGATTGTCATAGGTGGGGATGAGATCGGCCTGTGCCAGAAGACCGGCGGGAACCATGGTGCCGCCGGTGGCAGCGAGACCGAGTTTGATCAGATCACGGCGATCGATCTTGCCGCGAAGTTCCGGCCGAGGTGTGATGATTTTGAAGGTCACGGTACGTCTCTCCTCATCGATGGAATACGAATCGCTATCAGGGAGGTTACGAGGGTAGTTTGCCACTAAACCGCATCTCTGATCCGGAAATACTCCCGCTGTCTTCCGGTTAACCGGAACGAAACTGACCTCCGGAGCGCCTAGGATAGTGATAACGATATCGGGCAAAGGAGGTTAGATCATGTGGTGGCAGGATGTACTTTGGGGATTGTTCAACGGATTCACCGGTTGGATTGTAGTTATCGGTCATATCTTCGGCTTCTTCGAGGATCAACCGCTGTATGACGTTGTCCGCCGGGGAACCTGGTACGATATCGGCTTCCTGCTTGGAGCCGGCTCCCCCTTCCTCGGATTCTTCCGCCGCAAGTAGTCCCGGACCGATCGGTCGCGATTCAGAAAAATCCTTGTGAACAGCGAATCGCGACCGTGACCCTGCGATCTCGATCGGAGCCGCAGGGGTCCGGGAACCGCTCGCAGGCGGCATGGTTGCTCCCCGCTGCGTTACGTCGCTACGCGTCGTGGGTAATCACACAGGACTAACCGCGTTACGAACTTCCGGTTCGTGGTCGACCACAAGGGTTCGACCTACCGAATCTCATCCGTCCATCGGTAGTGGTGAGCCTCGTGCTCACCTCCGCCGCAGGCGGCTTCGAACGGTCTGATCCATCGAGATATTTGCGGGTGAGTCGCTGCACTCGGTGTCCGGAATGACGGTGGGGACGAACGCGATCGACCGCGAGTTGGTCGCTTCCAACCACGACATGCCGCTGCGCGAGCCGGGACGCCCCTGGCTCGGCCAACCCGGGGGTCAACCCCGGGTCCACGTGGTGACGTGCCGTTGCATACTACATCGGCCCTGCTATCCCGATCGCCAGACGATCCGCGTCCAGATGCGTTGCGGCGGCGCGGAGGACATCCTCTTTCGTGATCGCGCTGATGATCGCGGGATAGCGGTCGATGTAGTCCAGACCCAGCTTGAACTTCTCGATCGTCAGCAGCAGATCGGTGACACCACTCAGCGATTCCAGTCCCAGCGGTAGCGAGCCGATCATATAGCTCTTGGCATCGGCCAGCTCCTCGTCCGTGACGAGTTCCGTGCGGATACGTCGCAACTCCGTCTCGATACCGGTAATGGCCGCATCGACGTTGGCGGGATCGACACCAGCTGCGGCCGTCCAGACGCTATTGGCGCGATCGCCCCTCAGGGCGCTATAGGCGTAGTAGGCCATGCCCTGCTTATCCCGGACCTCACTACCCAATCGACCCATCAGCCCGAGCTGCCCCAGAATCAGGTTCGCGACCTGCAACGCGTTGTAGTCCGGGTGCAGCCGTGGCAGCGTCGGGTAGGCGATGTTGATATCGGCCTGGCTCTTGCCCTCGATTCCCTTGGTGTTGCGCGCCGTGGTCGCAATCGGATCAACCGCCGGGGCCGATAGCGGTGCCGGTACATCCTTCTGCCAACTGCCAAGGACACGCTCCAGGCGCTGGACTGCATCGTCCAGATCACGAATTCCCCCGGTGAGGGCAACCGTCGTCACCCCCGGAGCGAGCCACCTGTTGTAGTAGTCGGCCAGATCGGTGCGCGTCATTGCGCTTACGCTCTCGCGGGTGCCGCCACTAAGAACGCGATAGGGATGATCCTCCGGATAGAGGAGTTCCGCCATCGCGCGCCCGGCCATCGTGCGGGTGTCCTGCTCCTGCTCCTCGATACCCGTCAACACCTGCGGTTTGAGCTTCTCCAGCTCATCCTCGGGGAAGGTCGGATTGTGGATCACATCGGCGGCGATATCCAAGACCTGATCGAGATCCTCGCTGAGCGCGTGCCAGCCGATATCGATATTTCCGCGACTGGCGTTGACCCCGAAGTGGGCCGCCAGTGAATCGATCTCCTCGTTGAACTGCTCGAAGGTGCGATTCTCGGTGCCGCGGGTCAGCATCGTCGCCATTACGCTGGGCAATCCCGGGGTCTTCTCACCGGTGGCAACGTGACCCGCCTTGATACGGATAGTGCCATCGATCGCGCCGTCGTCCGGTCGTGGCTGCGCCAATATAACGATGCCGTTTGGCAGCACCGTGCGTACAAAGCCCTGGTGATTCGCTTCGCTCTCGCTATCGGCGAAGTTGGCGACGTCCATGGCTGGCTCGGCTTCCACACCGGCCATATCGAAGACGACGCTGGAATCGGCTGGCAGCTGCCAGCCGATCGTGCGCTTCTCGGGTAGCAGGTAGGTTCGGGCCACGCGCTGGACGTCCTCCGCCGTCACCGCCGCGAACTCGTCCGCGAAGGTATCCACGCGACCCGCGTGGTCGACGATCTCCATATTCCCGAGCCAGTAGGCTTGGCCTGTGACGGTCTCCAGCGAATAGACGTAGTTCGCACGCATCTGCTTGCGCGCCTTGGCCAGCTCGTCTTCCGGTACCAACTCGTTCTTCAAGCGGTCAAGTTCGGTCTCGATGGCGGCTTCGATCCGTGCCGGTTCGACACCCGGTAACGCAGTGGCACTGAAGCTCCAGACATTCTCATCAATCTCGGGATCGGCGCTGGAACTGATATTGCGAACGAGTCCGGCTACGACCAACGCCCGATAGAGTCGGCTGGAACGACCGTTGCCGGCACCGCCGCCCATACCCATCGCCTTGGCACCGCTGAGGATCGCATCCGCCATCATGATCGCCGGGATATCCGCGTGCTTCGCGCCCGGCATCTTGTATCCCATCATCATGTAGGCGGCCGGGGAGGGGCGCTTGATCGTCACTCGACGCTCAGCGAACTGTGGCGGACCTGCCACGACCGCTGGAATCGGCGTTTCTGGATTGGCGATGTGTCCGAACGAACGCTCGATCCGGGCCGCAAGTTCATCGGCATCGAAATCCCCGACCGCAGTGATGAAGGCGTTGTCGGGTCGATAGTAGCGTTGATAGTGATTGTAGAGATCGTCACGCGTCATGCTACGCAGATCGGACTCGTAACCGATCACGCTGTGACCGTATGGTCCGCTCTGAAACGCAGTCCCCAGCAGTTCCTCGTAGAGGTGATAGGTGGGGCGATTCTCGGCACCCTGGCGCTCGCTCAGGATCACGGTACGCTCGCTGGCAACCTCCTCCGGATCATAGAGCGAGTTGACCATGCGATCGCTCTCGATGCGCAGGCTGAGGTCGATTTCGCTGGCCGGAATCGTCTCGTAGTAGGCGGTCCAATCGGTACTGGTCATCGCGTTCAGTTGGCCACCGATGCGGCTTACCTCACCGAAGATTGCGCCCTTCCCCAGACTGGGTGTGCCCTTGAACTGCATGTGCTCCACCCAGTGGCTGATACCGGTGATACCGGGAATCTCGTTGCGGGAACCCACGCGGTACCAAGTCCAGAAGCTGGTGACCGGTGCATCGTGCTTCTCCTGGAGGAAGAGGGTGAGACCGTTATCGAGCGTGTAGGTCTTGCGGGGAGGGGTGGCAGGCATGAATGCTCCAGTGATGAACCAAAACTACAGTAGAGAAAGTATAGGGAAGGACGTCAAGATTGCGCCCGAACCATGATTCCCTCAAGTCGCTGCAGACCCCGATAGAAGACGACCATCACCAGGACGCAATAGCCGATCAGCGCCAACCACAGATTGAAGTGCAGGTAGCCCATAATCACCATGCTGCCTGCCGCAATGGCGGTAACGATGGCGACGAATCGCCAGGGACGAAACGGCAGATGCTCCAACATTAACCGTTGTACTGGTCCACTCACCGGAATGCGCATATCCAGATCGAACGCACTCAATGCGGTCACGATCACGCTCGATCCAATCGTGATCGTGCTGGCGATGAAGACCGGCCGAGTTATGTCAGCGCCCACCAAAGCCAGGCTGATCGCAGCGACGATAACCTGCATACCGTTGACCATGATGATATTGATGAGTTTGCCGAGAAGTATCTCCTGGGGTGTGGCTGGTGTAAGCCAGGTTTGGATGAATCTGGAACCTTCCATACCCACTGGGCTCGGAGTGATCTCGATCAGACCATATCCGCCCGCGATCAGGAAAAGCAGGAGACTTGCAGTCTCGTCACCGAGAGGATCGCCGAGCAGCATCCAGAGCGGGACGACGCTAAATGCGAGGAGATACCGGATCGCGAAAAAGCCATCACGCGCCTGAAGCTTGAGATCGCGGAACGATACAGCCAGTATCGGAACGGATCGACCCAGCAAAAGGTGTTCAAGGAGATCGGGGAGCGGACCGAGCCAGGATCGCGTTTGCACCGGACTGTTGATCACATCCTGGGCGGTACGTGTGTACCAGTCTCCTAGTCGCTTCGCGCCGATACCGTAGCCAACGATGAGGATCAGCGCTGGATCGGGGAGCAGGGCGACCAGTGGCACGTCATCAAACGCTCCAAGTACCCGTGCCGCCAGCACAATCACGATGATCAAGGGAATGATCGGTAAAGCAAGACGTGCCCCAACCTGGGAACCTGCAGCCCAGAACTGGATCGCCAGGATCGCGCCGAGCACGCCACCCGCACAGGCCCAGAGAAGCGTGATCGGGATCCACGCGATGTCCTCGTGTAGCTCCCAGATAGTGAGTACCAATAGTGGCAGCAACGGAGTAACGCCGGTAGTGATTGAACGGCGAATCACCAGCCGCCACAGTTGCTGTGGTGCAAGCGGTGCCTGGAGCAGGAACCAGGCGGTCGGGCGATCGAGCGCTGTGCTGAATGCACCGAATACCGCCAGACCAACGCTAGCGAGGAAGAGCCGAACCGTTGCTTCGCCCGGTGAGTGATCGTCCGCCAGGCCAACGCTATTCCGAATGATCAATGTGACAATGCTTCCGAGCGTCAGCAGGAGCAGCCACCTCACGATATCGATCCTGGAATACCGTCCTGTGATCACGGCAGCACCGTCAACTCAAGGAATCGCTCTTCCAGTGAGGTCGCATCGGCCTGGACGATCTCCGGTGCACCCTCGGCCACCAGCTTGCCGCCGTCTAACAGACCCACCCGATGACAAAGTCGGGCGATGAGATTGAGATCATGCGAGGAGAGCAGTACGCTGCCGCCAGCCGCCGTGAACTCAATGATCAGCCGCTGCAGATTACGACTGGTATGTGGATCGAGCCCATTGAAGGGCTCATCCAGGATCAGCACCCGAGGCTTATGGAGCAGCGCGATCGCCAGCGCCAGTTTGCGTTTGGTCCCGAGTGAGTAGGCTTCGGTGTGATCATCGATATGTTGGCGAAGCTCAAGTTGCTCCACCAGAGTATCGATGCGTTGGCGAGCAACAGAGGTCTCAATCCGATGCATTTTGGCGGCGTACCAGAGATGTTCCCCGCCAGTGAGTTTGGCGAAGAGTGGCGGCGTATCGGCAACATAGCCGAGCGACGACTTGTACTTTGCGGGATTCATCTCCAACGTCTGTCCGTTAATGCGGGAGACACCCGCATCGGCAGTGAGCAGTCCAACCAGTATGTTGATGGTTGTCGACTTTCCAGCTCCATTGCGACCGATGAAGCCATAGATCTCACCGGCGTGAACCGTGAGGCTGAGGTGATCCACAATCAGGCAATCATTAAAGCGCTTGGTCAACTCGATCGCTTCGATCATGCGGATATCGCTTCGGGGGTGCGTTGGTTGTAACCGGAACGCCGGATCATGCGGTTGCTCGGCTTGCTGCTTCTTTTCGCTCCTCAAGAGCTCCAGCAAGCGTTCTGGTTCATCGATACTGATGAGGATCTCGCTGAACTCGCCTCTTGCCCGCCGAGTGGTGGATCGATACGGAGGCGAAAGCGTTAGCAGCACCTGACCGCTATGGGACATCGTCAGCTGCGCGCGCGATTCCGAGAGACGCGTGAGTGTTGGCGAGAAGGCAGGTACAGATCGATCCGAAACCGCGATGGCATCGACGACTGAATCCCGCGGAATGGAAAAGACCGCTGTCCCGAATCGTAGAGTGAGATGTGTCTCGTCGAGGAGATGGGTGGTGGTCAGTGGGCTTCGTGCTCGTCGGATGAAGAGAACCAGACTTGTCAGCGCGATCAAGGGTAGCAGGAGCTTGAGCCACAGCCAGGGAACCAGAATCACCGCCAATGTGACTATCACCGTACCCTCGAAGGCGAGGATCAACGACCATCCCAACGTGTGGTTGGTGAGAGGTCTGGTATCGTGCGAGTAGGAAAACTCCTGGGGCATTCCTGTCACCAATCTCAACGACGATCCTGCTGTGATTCGGTTTTAGTATATCGTTCGTTGCTCCCTCGCCTTCGTTCAGGGTTCCCGCTACAATTGGACCAGATCGATTTGCCGCCTCATCCGTATGGAGATTCCCATGCCACTACGCGCCGATATGCTCATTAACGAACGTCTGATGGAACACGTCACCAACTACCTGCAGACACTTGATCCCTCCTGGTTCCCATTCACCGCGAAGTTCGATGATGCCCGCCGTACCGCCTTCGTACGCGATCTGAGGATGGGGCTCAGCGACTACACCGAGGGTGGCAGCAAGCGTGGCACCAGCAGTGTGGGATTTATCGTGAGTGACAAACGGCTTCGCGAGATCGTTGATGACTGGGCCGATGCCGGTGGTGGTTGGCCGAAAGGCCAGAACCCGAAGAATGCGTTCGGTGTGACCGGTGTGGTCTCATTCGATGTCGCGGATGGTGCCGTGAGAACCGAGACTCACCAGCCGAGCGCACCGACAACAACCGTGCCGGAAGAGACTCCACCGGCTCCGGTTCGCAGCAAGAAGTTGCCAGGCGAAGGAGAGGGCACCAGCTGGGTCGTCGGCGATGGTACGTACAACGTGCCAGATGGATATCCTATTAAGGGCAACGCCAACAGTCATATCTATCACCCCGAAGCATCGCCAAGTTACGCCATTACCATCGCGGAGATTTACTTCCGTGATGCGGAGACGGCGGAGGCATTCGGATATCGATTGCCGAAGAATATGGGTGCGGCCGCGGTGACTTTCGGTAAGGACCTGGCGGATATCGCCGGAGACGCCGTCGACGATAAATAGTGACCTCCGCCGGTACGAGCGAGACAAGACTGATCATCCTGCGCGGCAATAGTGCCAGCGGCAAAACCACGGCTGCCTGGGAGATTCGGCGTCGGTACGGTCGCGGTCTGGCGATCGTCAGTCAGGATGTGATTCGTCGCGATATCCTCCGTGTCCGTGACGAACCTGTGAATCCCGCTATCGGTCTCATCGATCTCACTGCCAGATATGCGCTCGATCATGGCTATCATGTCATCGTTGAGGGCATCATGAGTCACGCCAGTTACGGCGAGATGCTCGCCAATCTGGTGAGCGACCACCGTGGTATCTCCGCTTGCTTCTACTACGACATCCCGTTCGATGAGACCATTCGGCGGCATACCACGAAACCGACTGCGGATGAGTACGGTGCCGAGCTCATGGCTCAGTGGTATCGTGAACGCGATACGATTCCGGCACTCCATGAACATATCTTTGATCCGTCGATCTCCCTGGACGCCGCGGTGCGTGCGATGATGACGGCGGTTGAGTTGGCTGACAATAGCGAGACAGGACATACATCATGACAACCGATAAACTGCGATTCGCCATCATCGGGCTGGATCATTGGTACACGGCAATTGAGCTGGCGGAATCGATGATGGACCACCCGCGCATAGAGTTGGTCGGTATCGCGGATAGTGATATTTTTCGCGCCCGTCAGGTAGCTGAGAGGATTGGACTCACTGAGTACACGGACGATCTCCACAAGTACATCAACGACGCCTCCGTGCGTGCGATCGGGAGCTTTATCACCGTCGACCGCAATCCGGAGATCGTGATCGCGGCAGCGAAGGCGGGTAAGAGTATCGTTTCCGTCAAACCGTTCGCCAACACGTTGGAGGAGGGGAGCCTCATCGTTGAGGCTATCCGCAGTTCCGGTGTGGTTTTTGTCCCCGCGGAGTCGCGTCTTCGCCAGTCCGAGTTGAGTGAATACCTGAAGCGACCTGTTGATGAGCGGCAGGTTGGCCAGGCTGTTTCGGGCACTTCACGCTGATGTCATCGCCGCCGCAGAACTGGCCCGATGCACCGTTCGATGGTGGTTGGTGGGCCGATCCCACCAAGGTTCCCGGTGGGGGCTGGATCGACCACGCCATCTACCAGGTAGACAAACTGCGCTGGTTGCTCGGTGAGAAGGTGGTGCGTGTCACCGGACGCATCGCGAATCTGGTGCACAAAGATCTGGCGGTTGAGGATTACGGTCACGCCATCGTCGAGTTCGAGAGCGGTGCCACCTTCGCCATCGAGGATACCTGGAGTGGTCCGGCTGGTTGCTGGCGCACGGCATCCATGCTGGTCGGTACGAATGCCGCGGTCGGTTGGGACACGATGAGTCCCGATCTGACGACGTTTGGCCTGAGTGATGAATCTGGTTGGGTATCTCAACCAGCACCGTCCGATGATTCTGGCGTACTCGATCCGTTGATTGATCATCTCCTGGGTGGAGACTCAGGTGTCCTTGGTTCCGTCGAAGATGCCTGGGAGAACCTCGCGGTTTGCCTCGCGTTCTACGAATCCGCGAAAACCGGGCGACCGGTTGAGGTGAAGCACCTGTAGGCTCGTGATTGATCCCCGGGCAGCCCGCGGATCAACCCCAGGCGTACGGCAATTCTAGAACCGGCTGCGCCGGGGAATCCTGAGATTACTGCGCACGCGCAGTAATCTCAGGACACCTGCACCAGCGGAATCGTCGGCTTATAGGCGCTGATGGGATCCTCTGGCTCGTCGAAGATGCCGTTCTTGCGATCCTCGATCACCTGATAGATCTCCCTGGTCAGCTCTTCCAGCATGTCTTCCTCGAGCACGTTCTTCACGATCTTGCCCTTGCGGAAGATGATACCCTTGCCTGCTCCAGCCGCGATACCAACATCGGCATCCTTTGCCTCGCCGGGACCATTCACAATGCAGCCCATGACGGCAACGCGAATGGGTTCGCTGATCTTCTCCAGTACCTTGTCGACATCGTTGGCCAGCTTGAACAGATCGACCTGAACGCGACCACAGGTCGGGCAGGCGATCATGATCGGACCTTTTTGGCGAAGCTCAAGGCTCTTCAGGATCTCGTAGCCGACAAAGACCTCTTCCTTCGGATCGGTTGTGAGGGACACGCGGATGGTATCACCGATACCAAGCGCGAGGATCGTGCCGATACCGGCGGCGGAACGAACCGATCCGGCACGAGGTGTACCAGCTTCGGTCACACCCACGTGGAGGGGATAGTCGTTGTCCAGCGCGGCAAACCGACGATAGGACTCCACCAGCACCGGGAGTTCAAAGGCCTTCAAGCTGACCTTCGTATCATAGAAATCGAGGTCCTCAAGGATCTTGATGTGTCCGAGAGCGGAGCGCACCAGCCACTCGGCCCGCAGTTCAACCTGGCTTGCGTTCTTCTGCGCCATTTCATCAACGAACTCCTCGGTCATTGGTGCAACCGAGCCGAAGTTCACACCGATACGAATCGGCACGCGTTTCTGCTTGGCGAGTGCCACAACCTCGCGCACATCCTCTTCCTTGCGGATGTTGCCGGGGTTGAGTCGTAATCCATGAATGCCGGCCTCGAGTGCCTTGAGGGCCAGCGTGTGTTCGAAATGGATGTCAGCGATCAGCGGCACCGGGCTATACGGGATGATCTCGGGCAGGGCGGCGGCAGCCTTGCGATCCAGCACCGCCACACGCACGATCTCGCAGCCAACATCGGCCAGGTCCTGGATTTGCGCGAGCGTTGCTTTGGGATCGCGGGTATCGGCCGTGGCCATGCTCTGAACGCGGATGGGATTGTGACCGCCGATACCGACATTGCCAACCATGAGTTCGCGGGTTTTACGACGGGGTGCAAGGAGTGACATTGCTGACGTTTGACCTCCGGATACTGATGCGGCATCGTTGCCGCACTGTCCTGATTGTAGTACCACCGTGCCGAAAATCGGCAGATGTTAACGGAAGAGCGATTCGCCGGTGATGATGCGATTGATATCACCGAAGGCGATGACGAAGATCAGACCCAACAAGAGCAGCATGCCCACCATGTGGACGGCGCCCTCCTTCTCCGGCGGCACGCGTTTACCACCGCGCAAAATCTCCACGATGACGAAGAGTAAGCGGCCGCCATCCAGTGCCGGAATCGGCAGCAGGTTCATCAGACCCAGCGAGATCGAGATCATCATGGTGAAGTTGAGGAGGATGGGAACCGGGTTCCCCTTGGTCTGATCAAGTATCTCGCCGGTGAGCTGACCCATACCGATGGGACCGATGAAGCTATCCAACGAGGCATTCCCCGAGAACATCTGGCGGATCGCATCGATCGTACCCGCGATCATGTAGGTGAACTGGTGCCAGCCTTCCGGAATGATGCGGCTGGTGGGAACGGGTTCGTACCGGACCTCGCCAATCGGATCAAGTCCGATCGCACTGAAACCGTTTGGTTGCAGCAAACCGAATCCGATGGTGGACAACACCTCGCCACGATCAATGGCGCTTACATCCGGAATGGCAAGCGTGGTTTCGAGCTCGACTGGTCCATTGGCGGTAAAACGGGTCACCGAGAGATCGGCAGTCGTGCCGCTGGCGGCGATCATCTCATCAATGAATACTTGACCGGTGGTGATAGGTATCCCGTTGACGGCGGTGATCTGATCCGTGCGGAACAGCTCGGCCTTCGCGGCTGGGGTGTTTGGTGTGATTTCGGAGACGGCCAGTGACGCCACGGGCACCGATACCTGGGCGGTATGCTCCACACCATTGCGCTCATAGGTGATCGCCGTTTCCTGGCCGAAGTTGCTGTTCAGCAAGCCGCTCGCGTGTCCCAGACTTTCGACCTTAACGCCGTTGATCTGCTTGATCTCGTCGCCTGGCTGCATACCCGCTGCCGCTGCTGGCGAGGAGCTGGTCAGCGTGTCAATAGAGACATTGCTCAGTCGACTGTTACTGAAGATGATGCCGGTGCTGCCTCGACCCGCTGGAGGGTTCTCCATTGGTGTCACATGCGTCACCAATGTCTCGTTGCCGCGTTGAATGATGACCTCGGTATCCCGACCGATATTCGCGCGAACCGCTGTCGATGCCTCGGCGGTCGATTCGACGGTGATACCGTCGATCGCGACGATACGATCACCGGGTCGCCAACCGGCGGCCTCGGCCGGCATACCCGGTTCAACGAGTTCGATAAATACGCGGTCTCCCGCCGGCCTCCCAGTGGATGCGACCAGAATCACGGAGATTATGACGGCAGTCAGCAGATTTGCCAGCGGACCAGCCAGCAGAAACCACATACGCGCCCACGGCGATGCGATCTGCATCGAACCCGGCTCGCGATCATTGGCATCCTCGCCCTTGACGCGGACGAACCCGCCGATCGGGAGCGCATTGATGCTCCAGAGAACGCCATTGCGGCGCCAGCCTTTGACGCGAGGTGGTAAGCCGATTCCGAACTCCTCCACTTTCACGCCGACGCTGCGGGCGGCGAAGAAGTGGCCGAGTTCGTGGATCACGATCAGGAATGCGAGTATTGGCACGATGGCGAGATATTGCATGCGGGGTAGGTGGCCTTCGGTGCGTAGCGAGATCGGCACCGGCAACGGTGCCTCAAACTCTATTCTACCAAAACCAACCGCTACGACGGTTCCAGATTAGTCACGGGCCAACCGTAGAGTTCGTGGAGCCGTTCCGCAACCATGCCCCGGTGACATGCTGCCGCCGTGCGCTCTACACAGAGGAAGCAGATATTGCCGTCCGTGATCCCATTGGCCGCGAACATGCCGTCGAAGTCGAAGCCATCAAGGATGTGGTGATGGTATGTCGCGCGGAAGTCGGCGGGTAAGTCGCTACGATCGTGCACTTTGCCTCCGTGTTCGGTATCGTGTTTGATCTGCTCCTGGATCATCGTGGCAGGAGGTGAGAGTTCGATGACATGAACGTACCTTATGTCAGCATCTGCCAGGTTTTCCTGTAACCGCTGGCTGTTGGCAAAGGCATAGTGTGGGCCTCGCACAGCGCGCCGCCGCCGAATATCAATCACCGCATCGATGTTATTGCTCGTCAGTTCCTTCAGAAAACTGCCCTCATCGAATCCATAGACACCAATGGTAAAGACGTGCATATTGTTCCACCCTCGTGATTCCCGCAAGTAGACCTCGTATCATGCACTATACAGATTCGCTTGACACAGTAAAATGCACGTATATAACAGACGCTCAACAATCGATGGAGCCGCCCAGGCGACGTCGCCGTCGGACTGCAGAGATAACAAGGATCAACAGATCATGATTGTAGGCGTACCAACTGAGATTAAGGATCACGAGAATCGTGTGGGAGCCACACCGGGATCGGCCAGCGATTATGTCCACCGCGGTCACACGGTGCTGGTTCAGTCGGGTGCGGGACAGGGTAGCGGCTATACCGATGCCGAGTATGTCGCGCAGGGGTGCGAGATTGTCGATACGGCTCAGGAGGTATGGGATCGCGCCGACATGATCGTCAAGGTGAAGGAACCCGTTCCCAGTGAGTTTCCGTTGATGCGGGAGAATCAGGTTCTATTTACCTATCTCCATCTCGCCGCAGATGAGGAACTCACGAATGCCCTGGTGAACCAGGGTGTGCAGGCGATCGCCTACGAGACCGTGCAACTGCCAAACCGATCATTACCGCTCCTGACGCCAATGAGTGAGGTGGCTGGTCGCATGAGTATCCAGGTGGGTGCAACCTATCTGCAGAAGACGCACGATGGCGAGGGCATTCTGCTTGGTGGAATCCCGGGTGTTCCCCCGGCCGAGGTTGTCATTGTTGGTGGTGGCGTGGTCGGTGCCAACGCCGCCAAGATGGCGGCCGGTATGGGGGCCAATGTCACCATTATTGATCTGAATGTAGAACGGCTGCGATATCTGGATGACACAATGGGTGGCAAGGTCCACACACTTGCATCCAGTCGCATGCATATCGCGGAATCCGTCGCGAAGGCGGATCTCGTTATCGGTTCGGTGCTGATACCGGGAGCGCGTGCGCCGAAGTTGGTGACGCGAGACATGGTTGATGCCATGCGCCCGGGCAGTGTGATGGTCGATGTGGCGATCGATCAGGGAGGATGTTTTGAAACGTCACAACCCACGACACATAGTGTTCCAACCTTTTTGATTAACGAGGTTGTCCATTATTGTGTTACTAATATGCCAGGTGCGGTTCCCCGCACGGGTACACAGGGGCTCACAAATGTGACGACCCCGTACGGTATCGCAATTGCCTCGAAAGGGTGGCAGCAGGCTCTGGCCGATGATCCGGCTCTGGCGCTTGGCGCCAACGTTATCAATGGTCAGATTGTGCAGCCGGGTGTGGCCGCAGCCTTTGGGAAGCAGGCTGTAACGCTTATGGACGCAACCGGTGGCAAGATTCCTGCGTAGTTAACCCATAAGGGCACGTGTACGTAGTCAGGTAGGCTGCCTGACCCCACGTGCACACCAGCGTCGGACGGAAGGATGGTTCTGTTCGGCAGAAGGAATGAATACGGTGAATGCGCAGATTGACGCGTTTCTCGTCTACTTACGGGAAGAACGCAACGCATCCGAAAACACGGTACTCGCATACAAGAGCGACCTCCTCCAGTTCCTGGATTTTCTCCAGGCACCGCCCGAGCAGCAGTATGAGTACCTGAAGATTGATCGGTGGGACCAGCTTACCGGGCAGCATCTGGTCACCTTTGTTAAGGATCTGGATGCGTACGATTACGTCCGCTCCACCGTCGCCCGGAAGGTCGCTGCTTTGCGCATCTTTATGCAGTGGATGCTGGAGCAGAAGTACGTCGATTTCGATGGCGTGATGTTCTTGCGCTCACCTTCGGTGCCGCGCAACAATCCGCGCGTGCTCTCGCAGCAGCAGGTGCGAAAACTCATCGAAAGCACGACGGTTGGCGAGAACAAGCCGGAGTCATTGCGTGATCGCGCCATGATGGAGTTGCTGTATGCCACCGGTCTGCGCGCCAGCGAGCTTCTGAGCCTGAACATCAACGATCTCAGCGAGGATCTCACCCAGATCGTTGTCCGTCAGGATATGGACGCCATCGATCGTAGTCTCACCTTGTCTGAAGCGGCGTCTACGGCCCTGCGCGAGTATCTGGACTATGGTCGATCGGAAATGGTCGGTGAGGATTCCCCTGAGCAGGCGGTGTTCGTCAACCATCGCGGCTCACGTCTGACGCGTCAGGGGCTCTGGTTGCTCTTCAAGGGGTACGCCGCCACCTGTGGCATCGAGGCGTTCTCGCCCCATATCCTGCGGCACAGCTTTGCGGTGCACTCGTTGGAGCATGGCGTGCCACTGAGCGAAGTGCAGACCGCACTCGGTCATGTCAGCCGTAGCACCACGGCTTCGTATCAGCGGCAGAGCAACTCCGCTGAATAAGCGGCAGCGATAGCCTAGAATACCCATAGCTTTGTGACATCGGCGGTCTCGTTAGCAGGCCGCCGATTTCGGTATGGAGATCGTTCGGTATGACGGTAGAACCTAATCGTGTTGCCACGATGGACAAGATTGTTGCCCTGAGCAAGCGTCGTGGATTCGTTTTCCCTGGCTCGGATATGTATGGCGGTCTGGCTAATACCTGGGACTTCGGTCCGCTCGGTATCGAGCTTCGCAACAACATCAAGCAGCTGTGGTGGCGTACATTCGTACAGCGCCGACGCGATATGGTTGGGCAGGACGCCGGTATTCTCATGAACCCCAAGGTGTGGGAAGCCAGCGGCCATGTTGTCAACTTCAACGATCCGCTCGTTGACTGCAAGACCTGCAAGAGCCGCTTCCGTGCCGATCATCTGCTGGAAGACAAGCTTCACATCGCCGATGCCGCAGCGAAATCTCCGGAAGAGATGAGCGCCATTATCCGCGAGGCGAATCTGGCCTGTCCGACGTGTGGGAATCGCACGCTGACCGATGCGCGCCAGTTCAACATGATGTTCAGCACCACCATTGGTCCGGTGAGCGAGAGCGGCACCAGCGTCTACCTCCGCCCGGAAACCGCGCAGGGTATCTTCGTTCAGTACAAGAGCATCCTCAACACGCAGCGGGTGAAGGTGCCGTTCGGTGTAGGGCAGATCGGTAAGGCCTTCCGCAACGAGATCACGCCGGGTAACTTCATCTTCCGTCTCCTCGAGTTCGAACAGATGGAGATCGAGTACTTCTGTAAGCCAGCTGAAGCCGCAGCTACATTTGAGGCGTGGCTGGAAGATATGAAAGCGTGGGTCAATCTGATCGGCCTCAATCCCGAACATATTCGCGTTCGCGAGCATTCCAAAGAGGAGTTGAGCCACTATTCTGACCGGACCGTGGACTTCGAGTATCTCTTCCCGGGCACACTTGGTTGGAAGGAACTCTACGGTCTCGCCAATCGCACTGACTTCGATCTCAGCCGCCATCAGGAGTTTAGCGGTGAGGATTTGACCTACTTCGATCAGGCGGAAAATACCCGGTATCTGCCCTATGTGGTTGAGCCAACCTTTGGTGTCGATCGCACGATGCTGGTACTGATGGTGGATGCCTATGACGAGGAGGAGACGGTCGACGTCAATGGCAAGAGCGATATCCGCACCGTTCTGCGGCTCGATCCTAAGCTGGCGCCCTACAAGGCTGCCGTGCTACCGCTGGCCAAGAAACCGGAACTGACATCGGTCGCGCAGGAACTCTACGAGACATTGCAGAACGAGACCGGTGCCATGATCGATTACGACGAGACGGCCAATATCGGCAAGCGATACCGTCGTCAGGATGAGATCGGCACACCCTTCTGCATCACCGTCGATTTCGACACGCTTGAGGATGGTGCGGTCACCGTTCGTGATCGAGATTCGATGGATCAGCAGCGTATGCCGATGACGGAAGTCGCAGCCTATGTTAACCGCTACATCCGATAGCGCCGGGTGCTATTATCACGCGTGAACTGGTTTATCCGAGACGGAGGGAACATTCCCATGCACACAAACTTGAACCGACGTCGATTTGCCGCCCTGGCGGCCACGCTCCCGCTTGTTGGCGTAACAGGCACGTATGCTCAGAGCACACCGGAAGCACCCATGGAACCGGTCGCGATTCCACCTGTTGAGGTATCGCCGGATGCGCTTGAGGTCAACATCGGCTTCCTGCCGATCATGATCTACGCCCCGATCTATGTGGCGCTGGAGAAGGGCTACTATGCGGAGCGCGGTCTGGATGTAAAGCCGACGCCGATGAATAGTGGCACTGACCTCGCTGTGATGGTCAGCACCAATGACCTGCAGTTTGCTTTGAGTGGTGTTGGCCCAGCCTTCTGGAACGGTATCGATACCGGTCTGCCACTGCAGATCGTGGCACCGGGGCATGAAGAGGGCAATCCGGTGGCGACACCGCTGATGGTCAGTGCTGAGAGCGAGATCACTGCGGTTGAGGAACTCGCTGGCAAGAAGGTTTCGGTGAATGCGCCCGGCGCAACCGAGTACTGGTTGCAGAAGGCGCTGGAAACGGGCGGACTTGGCATCGGGGATATCGATCTCCAGTATCTGACCTTCCCGGATGCCGTTGCCGCGCTAACCAGCGGTGCGTTGGACGCGGCCATGATCGGCGAACCACTCGCGACCCAGGGTGTGCAGGATGGCTCGCTTCGCATTCTCAGCAACGACTTCGATGTCGCTGGTGTGCAGGTGACCGCCTTGTTCAGCAATAGCGACTGGATCGATGCCAATCCGGAGGCTGCCGCCAACTTCGTGGCTGGCTATATTCAGGCCTGCCGCGATCTGGTTGACGAACCAAACGATCCTCTCAATCTGACCATTATCAACAAGTACACCAATGTCCCGATGGAACTGATCGCTGCCTCCGTGCGACCAACCTATCAGGTGAACGCTGCCATCAATCTCGACAATTTGGTGGTGTTGCAGGAGTTCTTCGCCGAGCGCGAGTTGCTGGCCGTGAGCGAGCCAATCGATCCGGCTACGGTGGTTCGTCAGGATGTGATCGATGCTGCCCTTGAGTTGGTTGGCAGCCGGTAGTCGCAATGACGCTCTCCGTTCCCGAATCGATGGTGTACGAACATGGGCATTCCGGAAGGGGTGTCCATGTTGTCGTTCGCAACACCTCGCGCATTTTTGAAGGTAAGCGCGGTAGTGTGGTTGCTTGCGAGGATGTCTCGTTGGAGGCCCGACCCGGCGAGTTCCTGGTGATCGTGGGACCATCCGGGTGCGGTAAGTCCACGCTGCTTTGTATGATCGCCGGACTCGATAAACCCACCAGTGGCTTGATCACGACCACACGGAGCGATGGACAGCCACCCACAAACAGTATGGTCTTTCACGGTCGCACGCTTTTTCCCTGGCTGACATTGCGCGCCAATATCGCCTACGGACCGCTTCGTCATGGCGCATCGAAGATCGAGGCCAGAGCACGCGCCGACGAGCTTCTCGAACTCGTCGGTCTCCGCGATTTCGGCAGAAGCTGGCCGCATCAGGTTAGCGAAGGCATGCGCCAACGTGTCTCGCTCGCGCGCGCATTGGCCACTAATCCCTCCCTCCTGTTAATGGATGAACCTTTCGGCGCGTTGGACGAGCAAACCCGCTATATCTTGCAGGAGGAGTTGCTTCGGATTTGGCAGGATACCTGCAAGACGGTCATTTTCGTCACGCACTCGATCGAGGAAGCGCTGATGCTTGGTGATCGTGTGCTGGTGATGACCGCGCGACCTGGCCGCATCGCCAAGGAGGTCATCGTTCCGTTTGGCCGACCGCGCGATCTCGGTGCGGTGCGCAGCAATCCGGAGTTTGGACCACTTTTCGAGGATATCTGGGGTACATTGCGCGAGGAAGTCGAGCGCGGGGGCGCGTTCTCGTGAACCGGCGAAAGACAGAACTGTTGCTAACTGCCGCTGGTCCCATCCTCCTCCTGGTTCTTTGGGAGACACTTAGTCGCACAAAGGTGATCAGCCCTATCTTCTGGCCGGCTCCGAGTCGAATCTGGCCAACTGCCGTCGATATGTTCCAGCATCGCGATCTCTGGGGCGATATTCAGGCGAGCCTCTACCGCATCTTTGCCGGATTTGTTCTCGGCACGATCCCGGGAGTGATGCTGGGATTGGCGATGGGGCTGTGGTGGCCGGTGCGCGTTTTCTTCATGCCCCTGGCGACGGCCATTTACGCCATTCCCAAGATCGCGATCCTGCCGCTGGTGATCATCGCCTTTGGTATCGGCGAGTTCAGCAAGATCATGATCGTGGCGATCAGTATCTTCTTCATGATCGCACTCAGCACGATGAGCGGTGTCCTCGCGATCGATGATCAGTTCCACGATGTCGCCGAAAACCTGGGTGCGGACCGGTGGGATATGATCCTGACCGTTGCTCTTCCCGGTAGTCTGCCGAGTATCTTCACCGGTATGCGCCTGGCACTCGGATTCGCGCTGATCGTCATTGTCGGCACCGAATTCCTGAATGCGGATAAGGGTATCGGCTGGGTGATTTGGAACAACTATCAGATCCTGCGGATCAAGGAGATGTATGTTGGTCTGATCGTTACCGGCCTCATGGGGTGGGCGATGAGCCTTGCCCTGGATGTTGTTGAGCGCTACGCCATCCCGTGGAGATCATCCTGATGTCGTTCCTGCGTAACCTCATCCTCTTTGGTGGACTGGCAGGTATCGGTCTTGGTGTGTACGGACGCTGCCTCGAACCCAGGCGCCTGCAGGTAACCCACCTGGATCTGGCTGACGGGCAGGGGACGCACACCGTTGCGTTTGTCAGCGATACCCACATCGGTCCCCATTTCTCTGCCAAAGATCTGGAACCAACGATCCAGGCACTTGAGCGTATTCAACCCGATGTCATTCTCTTCGGTGGCGATCTGATCTGTGAATCGCCGCGTTACCTGCGCCAGCTGGAAGATCCATTGCGACGTATGACCGCCACCGCGCGCCTGGGTAGTTGGGGTATCTGGGGTAATCACGATCTCGCCAATATCCGCGCTCGCTGCGTCGAGGTGTACGAGCGGGCTGGCGTGACCATGTTGACCAACCAGTCAGCCCATGTCATTGATGATCTCTGGGTAGTTGGTATCGATGATCTGCTTCTGGGTGAACCGGATATCGAAACCAGTTTCGCCGGAGTGCCGCGGGAGGCGCGCACGATCGCGCTCTGGCACGCACCCGATCAAGTCGAGGAGATTGCGCCATATCGGCCGATGATCACCCTCAGCGGTCATACCCATGGCGGTCAGGTGCGGATTCCTGTGCTCGGACCATTGGCGACACCTGAGCTCGGCAAACGGTACGTTGCCGGTCGATATGATGTGGATGGCATGCTGCTGTATGTCAGCCGCGGCGTCGGTATGTATCGACCACCAGTGCGTGTCCACTGCCGTCCAGAACTCCTTATTCTGCACGTCTGAATCGCGGTATTTTCCCCACTTGCGTCAATGTCTGGCCGATGTCATGATCATGGAGATATCGGGCCAGCTCACCCGTATCCACGCCACCCCCCGGCGTGCTTCGCCTGCGGAATGCCGCGTCGCATTCACACACTGTGGAAGGTTCACAATTCAATGCCCACAAATGATGTCGTTCGTGTTGGAGTGATCGGCAGTGGTGCCGGCGAGTTCCATCTCAAGGGCTACTCGGAGGACTCGCGCGCCCAGATCGTGGCGATCGCTGGTCTCGATACACCTCGTGTCGAGAAGTTGGCCCAGCAGTATGGCGTGCCGGATACCCATGTGGAGTATCAGGAGCTGTTGGCGCGCGATGATATCGATGCCGTCAGTGTCGCTGTGCCGAATATCCTGCATATGCCTGTCGCTCTGGCTGCATTTGAGGCCGGGAAGCATGTGCTGATCGAGAAGCCGCTCGCTCGCAACGCCGCTGAGGGTGTCGCCATGGTCGAAGCCGCCCGTGCCCACAACAAGGTCCTGGGTGTCAGCTTCCAGCGTCGTACCCGTCACGATGTGGCGCTGCTCAAGGAGGCTTACCAGAAGAACGAGTTCGGGAATGTCTACTACGCCAAGGCGTGGTGGATGCGCCGCTCCGGTATCCCCGGTCTCGGCAGCTGGTTCACCAGCAAGGAAGCCGCCGGTGGTGGACCGTTGATCGACCTCGGTGTACACGTGCTGGATATGCTCATGTATGTGCTCGGCAATCCGGAGGTGCATTCCGTCACGGGTACCACCTATGCCGAAATCGGTCCTACCGGTCGCGGTGGCTGGGCTGGAACCGGTCGGATGAAGATTTCCGACGACCAGAAGTATGAGGTGGAAGACCTCGCCAGCGCATTCATCCGCCTCAAGAACGGCGGTACGGTGCTGCTGGAGGCCGCCTGGGCCAGTTTCACCGAGATGGGTGACGATTTCGGTATCCAGCTGTACGGCTCGGAGGGTGGTGCCCGCATTAACGCGAAGCAGTACGCCCTCGTCGATACCCTGGAGATCTACAAGAACATCGGCGATACCACCATGGATGCCAAGCCACGGCTGGTCGCCCGCGAAGGGCACGCCCAGGTCATCCACAAATTCCTCGATGCCATCCTGTATGGCACCGAGATGGAGCCGAGCGGACTCGAGGGTCTCGCCAACATCCGTTTGATCGATGCGATTTACAGATCGGCCGAGCTCGGTCGAGAGGTGATTCTGGACGATGAGATCGCCCAGGTCACGGAACAGGAGTAGGGACTGTCATGGGTATTCGCGTAACCGTTTGGAACGAGTATCGTCACGAGCTGGAAGCGGGTCACAAGGCTGGCGAGGTCTATCCGGATGGCATTCATGCCGTCATCGCCGGTTTCCTCAACGATGCGGGCTACGATGCCAGCACCGCCACCCTGGATGAGCCCGAGCATGGACTCACCGATGAGGTCATCGCCAACACCGATGT
>JAMLHR010000039.1 GCA_023957015.1 Thermomicrobiales bacterium
TCCTCGTCGGTCACTCCCTAGAAAGGAGGTGATCCAGCCGCAGCTTCCGCTACGGCTACCTTGTTACGACTTCGTCCCAATCACCCGCCCCACCCTCGACGGCTGCCCCCCTTGCGGGTTGGCCCACCGGCTTCAGGTGTTGCCGGCTTTCGTGACGTGACGGGCGGTGTGTACAAGGCCCGGGAACGTATTCACCGCGGTAGTGCTGACCCGCGGTTACTAGCGACTCCACCTTCACGCGGGCGAGTTGCAGCCCGCGATCTGAACTGAGACCGAGTTTGTGGGATTCGCTCCACCTTGCGGTTTGGCAGCCCATTGTCTCGGCCATTGTAGCGTGCGTGTAGCCCAGGACGTAAGGGCCATGCTGACTTGACATCATCCCCACCTTCCTCCGGCTTGCTACCGGCAGTCTGGCTAGAAACATCGGCAACTAGCCACGAGGGTTGCGCTCGTTGCGGGACTTAACCCAACATCTCACGACACGAGCTGACGACAGCCATGCAGCACCTGTGCACCACCCTCAAAGGCCAACCGCTTTCACGGCTCTGCAGGTGCATGTCAAGCCCTGGTAAGGTTCTGCGCGTTGCGTCGAATTAAACCGCACGCTCCGCCGCTTGTGCGGGCCCCCGTCAATTCCTTTGAGTTTTAGCCTTGCGGCCGTACTCCCCAGGCGGCAGACTTCACGCGTTGGCTTCGGCACGGAGGGGGTCAAGTCCCCCCACGCCTAGTCTGCATCGTTTACTGCGTGGACTACCGGGGTATCTAATCCCGTTCGCTCCCCACGCCTTCGCGCCTCAGCGTCAGGTCCGGCCCAGTTGGCCGCCTTCGCCACGGGTGTTCCTCCCGATCTCTACGCATTTCACCACTACACCGGGAATTCCACCAACCCCTGCCGACCTCAAGCCCGCCAGTCCCCGACGACCCTCCCCGGTTGAGCCGGGGGCTTTCACGTCAGGCTTGACGAGCCGCCTGCGCGCGCTTTACGCCCAGTAACTCCGGACAACGCTCGGCCCCTACGTATTACCGCGGCTGCTGGCACGTAGTTAGCCGGGCCTTCTTCCTCGGGTACCGTCACTGCTTCGTCCCCAAGAAAAGGGGTTTACACCCCGAAAGGCGTCATCCCCCACGCGGCGTTGCTCCGTCAGGCTTTCGCCCATTGCGGAAAATTCCTTGCTGCTGCCTCCCGTAGGAGTCGGGGCCGTGTCTCAGTCCCCGTGTGGCTGGTCGTCCTCTCAGACCAGCTACCGATCATCGCCTTGGTAGGCCGTTACCCCACCAACCAGCTAATCGGACGCAGGCCCCTCCAGTGACGCCCTTAGGCTTACATGTTCCCCACTCGAGTAATGAGCTCATGCGGTGTCCCCCTCTGTTTCCGAGGGCTATCCCCCACCAATGGGCAGGTTACCCACGTGTTCCTCACCCGTCCGCCACGTAAGACTACCGAAGTGGTCCCCGTTCGACTTACATGCATTAGGCACGCCGCCAGCGTTGATCCTGAGCCAGGATCAAACTCTCCACCAAATACAGTTACCCTCCGTTAGATTAGCTCGAGTATCGTGATACGGCCAACCCTGGAAGCTTTCATTCTTCGCAAACCATCTCCTTCGAGATGGCTCGTCACGCGTCTATCGCTCTCATCCCTCACAGAATGAGAACGCGCATCGGCTTTGCTTCGTCTTCCACACACAGATCAACCACCCGTGTGCCACCTTGTTAAAGGTCCTTACTCTCTGTGACAAGAGTAACGCCCCTCTTCAGGAGGGGCGAGAAGTACTGTCCGACCCGCTTCCGGGTCGATGTCCAGGTGGTTCGTGTGAACCGGATCAGGACACTCAGTGCTCCTCTCTCACCTCTGCTCTCTTCAGAGCAGCGGACATGACTTTATCATGCCCCTACAGATACCGTCAAGGGCTTCATCCGTTTCACCGGATTCTCCCCTGACCTCACTGTCAGGTTTGCCCCGGTTTCCCGAGGGCTCACGAAATATACCCCCGGGCTCAGGAGGGTGTCAAGGGAATTCCGGGGTCAATTTCCAGATTCGTTTCTCCTTCGAGACAGGTCCCAAAAATCCCCACAGAATCGGGCATTTACCACCGTGAAACCGCCGCCTCTGGCATACTTACCGCAGCGACGCACCCTATCGGGTGCACAACCTACTCAAGGCAAGGAGAACTCACGATGGCGACATTCAAGGCGGTGACATCGGACAAGGCACCAGCCGCAATCGGACCCTACTCTCAGGCGATCGTTGTCAACGGTATGGTGTACACCTCCGGTGTGATCCCGGCCGATCCCACCACCGGCGATATCGTGGGTGATGACATCACTGCGCAGGCTACACGCGTGTTCGAATCGATGAAGGGACTGCTGGAGGATGCCGGTTCCGGTATGGATCAGATCGTGAAGACGAGTTCTTCCTTCAGGACCTCGCCGATTTCGCCGCCTTCAATGAGATCTACGCGTCATTCATGACGGGCGAGACCGCTCCGGCCCGTAGCACCGTTCAGGTCGCCAAGCTGCCGAAGGGCGTGTTGGTTGAAGTCGAAGCCGTCGCACTGCTCAAGTAAGCGGATATCCGGGGTCGGTACGTTGGCCCCGGATTCCTGTGCCCTTTTTTATGAAGATCATTCACCGCCGCCATGTTCCCCAACAACCAGACGTTGTCGCCATTGCGGCAGCGGACTGGTTACGCCAGGAAGCAAACGGTCAAGAACCCGAATACCTCCACCACGATGACGGTTCGAAAACCGTGTATCTGCAGATGGTGGTGGATTGGGTGTTGATCTCCACCGAGTTCCACATCGCACCGAGCGATAACGGCTCGGACATCCGCCTCCTGCTGGAGATGTCTGGCACCACCTTCCTCAGCCGCATGCGCAATCTCTCCCTGAACATCGCCCGCCGCGTGGTGAAACAGCAGAGTGCTCAGGCGTTCGAGACCTTCATCGCATCTCTGCCACCTCTATAATCTCCCTGACGAAGCATTTACCGTCAGGAGTTCCCGTTGTCCGAATCAACCGTCCCCTCTCTTCGCCATCTCCACGCCACCCGATTTGTCCAGCCACTTAAGGAAGGCGGCTCGGTACCCGGCCTATTCGAGGCGAATGATGATGGACTCTATGTCGTCAAACTCCACGGTGCGGCCCAGGGTCCGAAATCGCTGACGGCCGAGTTGATCGCGGGAGATCGCGCGAGCGCTCGGATTGAACGTCCCCGAGCTGGTACTGATCGATCTCGACAAATCGCTTACCGCTGGTGAGCCCGATCCGGAGATACAGGATCACCTGCAACGCTCGGTTGGTCTCAACCTCGGTCTGGATTTCCTTCCCGGCGCGCTTCCCTACAATCCCGCCACAGCGATGTTCATGAATCCGATACTGGCTGCCGATATCGTCTGGCTGGACGCGTTTGTGGCGAATGTCGATCGCACCACTCGCAATCCGAATATGCTGCTCTGGGGTGATGGTATCTGGCTGATCGATCAGGGGGCATCCATCTTCCCGCACCATCGCTGGACGAATCCGCGGGAACAGGGACGTCGCCCCTTCCCGGCGATCAAGGATCACGTGCTGCTGACGCAGGCGGGATCGATCGTGGACGCCGATGTCCGCCTGGCGAAGATTGGACGATACGGTGCTGTGGAGCGTTATTGGCAGCGTACCGGACGCCTGGCTGCCGGAGAACGAAATCGGCGATGCAATCGCACAGCGAGCGGCGTATATGGACTACTTCACCTCCCGGCTGGAGGGTCCCCGACCGTTCATTGAGGAAGCCGAACGTTGCCGCCTGGCGCATAACGTCGGTGCGATCGATCCCGAGCGCGCGAATCGAGGTCGGCGTCGTGAGTGATCGAGCCGTCCCCTACCTCTATAGCGTGTTGCGACTGGTACCGGATCTGGATCGGGGCGAAGCGGTCAATGTTGGGCTGGTGCTGTTCTCGCGTCCACAGCGATTCCTGAGATTGGGATGGGAGATCGACGATACGCGGATTGCGGCATTCGCTCCGGACATACCGATTGATCTGGTGCGCTCGCAACTGGAATCGCACGCGCTTATAGCTGTCGCCGACGCAGCGGGCGGGCCGGTAGCGGCGCTGGATATCGGCGAGCGCTTTCACTGGTTGACGAATGTGAGCAATACGATGATCCAGCCGAGTCCGGTGCATTCGGGGTTGACCGAGGATGCCGCCGCGACATTTGAGCTCCTGTTCGCAAAACTCGTGGCTATCCTTCGCAGGGCACAAATGATGGCCGGTAGATTTTCCGACTTTGGTAACAATGCGCGGACTCGAACGAGGGTTAAAGGGTAGAGAGGTGCAACCTTCAATCTCATTACTTTTGATTGCGATAGAGATGATCCACGCATATTCGACTCACCGGGAACAGGGAATTGACTATCTTCCCGTCCGCAAACATGGCGGAATTATCGGTGTTCTCGAGATTGCCAACTGTGATGTTAGCGATATCGAACACCCCCTAATCAGACCATTGACCGACAAGGTGTTGGTTTCCGCAGGAGACCCTATCGGCGACATCCTACCCTTATTCATGGAATCTCCATACAGACTCGTGGTTGTGAGGAAACATTGCAGGAATCGTCACGAGAAGTGACCTGCTCAAGTTACCAGTGCGAGTGTTGGCATTCTCGCAAATCACCCATTTGGAGATGCTTATGGCCATAATCATCCGTGCGAAGAGATCACGAAGACGACACATGGTTAAGTCTCCTCAAAGACAATCGGAGAGAAAATATCCAGGCGAAGTTTGAGCGCCTAAAAGTACAGAAAAGTGACCCTCCGCTCCTTGAATGTACTGATTTCTGTGATAAAAGAAGCATAGTTCGAAAATTAGGGCTTCGGCAAAATTCGAGAGAGACCTGAACTCGATTGAGGCTCTGCGCAACACGCTGGCCCACGCTGGAAACTACGTCACCGACGATAGATGCTGTGATCGACTTCATAGATAGGATGATGCTCACATCAGCTTGGATCTCTGAGTTGCGTTCCAGTTTGACTGTGTCCTAGTTACTCGTCGCGCGTCTTCCATGGCAGATACACACAATAGAGCCTTAGAATGATGATGGCAATCATCGCCTCCGCCGGGTTGGTGAAATTGGCAGACACGCCAGACTTAGGATCTGGTGGCCTTAACGGCTGTGCAGGTTCGAGTCCTGTACCCGGCACCACGTTGATCCTACTCGAGCAAACACCAGCAGAAACCGAGTGATCCAGCATGAGCAACGAAAGTCATCTGGTCAAATCAGGCAACGTGTATCCGGACCACGGTGAAGTCTTCACCCCTGCCTGGATCGTGGGCGATGCTCGACCTCATTGAAGACGAATCGATGCGGATCGATTCTCGCGTACTACGCAGCTCTGGTAACTTCCTCGTTCCCATCCTCCAGCGCAAGTTAGCCACGGTACAAAGCCGCTACGCGCGTAGTGAGTTCGAACGCCGTCACTATGCGCTGCTTGGGCTTATGTGTGTGTATGGAATTGAGTTACTTGCAGATAATGCCAGGAATGTCGCGACAATCTGGCGAGAATTTTCGGCGATTTCCTGAACCTGGAAGATGACAACGAGTTCGCCCTCGCTGCCAAGGTAGTGTTGTCCGTCAATATCGTGCAGGTGACGCCTGATATGACCATGGCCGACGGATCGCCGATCACGTTTGCCGAATGGGGCTACCTCGGCAACGGCATGTTCTTCTCCAACAGCGGGATTTCCCAGGTAGCGCCCTGACCCAACGTTCTGAATGGCAGGCACCCGTGCAAACCCAAGCCCTAACTCGCGACTACGCCCAGAAACTTCAATCGTCAGTACGAGCCTCGCTCTTCGCTGGTCACACCAACGGCACATTGTTCACTCCTGAAGAGACGTATTCGCCTCAGACCGTGCACCAGATAGCAGCATGTGCCAAGAAGGAGGAATCGGCTTGAGCATCGCCTTTCCCAGCCAGCACCATTCATCGTTGCCGGGAGCGAACGGCGGCACAATCGGACGTACTCACCTGCATCGCCAATCTCTCCAACGACGAAGTCTTCACCCCGCCGTCGCTGGCGAACGAGATGCTTGATTTCCTCGCCGAGAGATGGGCACAGGTGAACAACGGCGCGAACATCTGGGCTGATCCTGCTGTGACCTTTCTCGACCCGGTTGCGAAATCGGGCGTTTTCCTCCGTGAAATCACTCGTCGACTGACCGAGGGTCTGGCGCAAGAGATTCCAGACCTGCGTGAGCGCGTCGATCACATTGTGACGAAGCAGGTCTTCGGTATCGGCATTACGGAACTCACCGTGCTCATGACACGGCGCAGTGTGTATTGCTCGAAATACGCCAACGGCCCGCATTCCATCGCGCAATCGTTTGACACTGAGCACGGAAATATCTGGTTCGAGCGGACGGAGCATACCTGGAACAACAAAGCCAAATGCACGTTCTGCGGAGCAAGTCGCAACGAACTTGACCGCGGTGAGCAACGAGAAAGTCACGCCTACGCCTTTATCCACACCAACGATATCGCCGCCCAACTCACGGTAATGTTCGGAGAGAGAACACCCGTACACTTCGACGTCATCATCGGGAATCCGCCCTATCAGCTCAGCGACGGAGGCGGCGGATCAAGTGCAGCGCCCATCTACCAGCGCTTCGTGGAGCAGGCGAAGAAGCTCGACCCGCGTTTTCTGGTGATGATTACGCCATCACGCTGGTTCGCTGGTGGCAAGGGTCTCGATGATTTTCGGGACGAGATGCTTAATGATGATCGCATCCGCTCAATCTGATGATTATCTGAGCGCTGCCGATGTTTTCCCGGAAATAGGTCTTAAAGGCGGTGTGTGTTACTTCCTCTGGGATCGCGATCATCCGGGACTCTGCCAAACAACAACCCATTTCAAGGATTGGCCAACAACCATCGCATCTCGTCGCTTGCTTGAACCGGGCGCCAATGTCTTTATTCGATTTGAAAAGGGTCTTTCCGTTCTTCGCAAGGTAATGACTGCTGAGAATGGAACCCTCGAAGTACTTTCGCTCCCAGACGAAAAACGGTTTTCTCGAATCGTCAGCACTCAGCTCATTTGGTCTGCCATCCACATTCAAGGCGAAGTCAACTCAGGACAAAAATGACATAACGGTCTACCAGCGTGGTAAGTCAGGATTTATCTCCAGAGATCAAATCATAGTAGGCTCGGAAGCAATCGACTCTTGGAAAAATTACCGTAGGCTTTGCCGCTCACTGGAACAGGAAATAGGGACACATATCCTCACAAGGTTATTAGCACACCGTTCCTAGGAGAGCCAGGCAGCATTTCGACTGAGACATACCTTTGCATCAGGTCCGTTTTCGTCCCGAAATGAAACTCAAAGCGCCCTTTCGTATCTTTCCTGCCGTCTGACAGATTCTGATTCAACTTCATAAGGCATCACAAAACACCACTCGCATGGTCTATACGTTCGTTCCAACTCAAGCATGGGATCGAAGACCTGGACAGACGAGATGCTCTACGCGAAGTACGGCATTACGGAAGAGGAGATCGCATTCATCGAGAAGGTCGTGCGGCCGATGGACTTGAGCGATTCATCCGGTGTCGATGTGATCGACGACGAGAACGACGATGAGTAGAACGCTGGAGGAACTGCTCCCCTCCAAATCGAATGCCAAGCTCCGAATCTATGCCTGGTCGCCGAACGAACCGCCGCCCGACTATGTTGGTCTCATTAAAGGTGGGGCAGACGACCAAGGCCGATGTCAACGAACGTATTCGCGAGTCGCAAGGTCAAATGCAGCAAGCTTACACCCTGCATGTCGACAAGATGGCCGAACGCAACGACGGCACCATCTTCCGCGATAGTGATGTCCGGCAGCGACTGATTGAGAAAGGGTTCGCCAACCCATCTTTGGCTCGGCGCGAGAATGGATGCGTTGCTCGGTAGATGATGTGCGTACCGCCATCGCCGAACTTCGCACCGGTGCTGCACTCACTGGTACGCATCACCAACAATTCAGCGCACTGAACAGCACATGGCAGTAGCGCAGACCATGGACTACTTCCGGTCCATCTGGGCGGAAAGTCCGGCAGCCACACCACGATTTCTCTGGAACGCGAAGATGCGCTTCGGCAACCTTTACCGCGTACCAACTGGCCAGACAGATGGAGGGCGAAGCGAGTGCTGGTTGTTACCTTCAAGCCAGCCGTGGAAGATGCGTGGCGTACTGATCTGGAATCTCACGCCGATTTCTCAGGTTGGGAGTATTCCTCGGCTTCAAAAAGCATCAAAGGCGGCGTTGATCCAGAAACTGTTGCCGACACTACTCCACTTGTTCATTTCGGATCATTCCAGGATTTGCTCGGTACGAACGCAAAGACCAAACAGATCAAGGCCAAGAACGAATGGGTACACCTCACTGACTGGGATTTAGTGGTTTTCGACGAATATCACTTTGGTGCCTGGCGCGATTCAGCAAAGGATCTCTTCGCCGGTGAAGATGTGGGTGTGGCGGCCAAAGAGATCGCTGCCGAGTACAACGCCGGTCTGAAATCGTTCGGCGAGCAGATGGCGGAACTCAATCACGACGAAGGTGATTTTCTCCCTATCTCCTCTCGCGCCTATCTCTATCTTTCTGGCACCCCATTCAAAGCTTTGGCCACCGGTGAGTTCATTGAGGAACAGATATTCAACTGGACCTATACCGATGAGCAACGCGCCAAGGCACAGTTTGCGGCGGACCATCCTGATGAGTGGAATCCCTACGCTTCACTGCCCGAAATGCGCCTGTTCACCTGCAAATGCCGGAAGAACTGGTTGCCATTGCCAAGCAGGGTGAGTTCGACGAATTCGACCTGAACGCGTTCTTCGCGGCGACTGGTGAAGGAGGGCTCGGAACCTTCACGCATAAAACCGACGTGCAAAAGTGGCTCGATATCCTGCGGGGCGCGTATTTGCCAACGCAAATCGATGCGATGCATATAGGCTCTCGGCCACCACTCCCCTATTCTGATGTGCATTTGCTGCCCTATATGCAACATGCGTTTGGTTCCTGCCCAATGTTGCCGCCTGCAACGCAATGGCGAATCTGCTCAGAGAGAAGCCAGAACGTTTTCACAGCACGCGTACACCGTATTGGTTGTGGCGGAGAGCGGGCAGGTATTGGTCTGGAAGCGTTGCCCCCTGTGCGTGCAGCCGTTGGAAACGGTATCGACACCAAAACAATCACCCTCTCCTGCGGCAAGCTCACTACAGGGGTTACGGTGAAGGAATGGTCTTCGATTCTGATGCTGAGGAATCTCGATTCGCCAGAAACATACTTCCAGGCGGCATTCCGGGTGCAATCGCCGTGGGCGATCCGCAATCCCAATGGCGATAACCCCCACGAGGAACTGGTGTGGAAGCCTGTCTGCTGCGTTTTCGATTTTGCACCTACGCGTGCATTGCGACAACTTGCCGATTACGGGGTTGGTTTGGCACCAGAACAAACCAACCCCGAACAAGCGGTAGCCGAGCTTGTGAAGTTCCTGCCAGTGCTTGCCTATGACGGTGCCGACATGCGTCAGATCGATGCTGGTGGCGTGCTGGACTATGCGATGTCTGGCACGACGGCCTCCATGCTGGCGAAGAAGTGGCAATCGGCCATTCTGGTCAACGTCGACAATGAAACGCTACGCAGAATTATGAACAATCCCGCGGCGATGTCCGCGGTGCAAAACATTGAAGGATTCCGCCAACTTGGTCTGGGGATCATCGAAACCGTGGTGAACCAAAGCGAGGCCGTGGCGAAGACGAGGAAGGAGAAAGGAGACGACCTTTCACCCGATGAGAGAACACTCTCCAAAGAGGAGAAAGAATACAAGAAAACGCAAGGAAATCCAGGACAAGCTCATCAAGTTCGCGACCCGGATCTGCGTTCATGTATCTCACCGACTATCGGGAAAACACGCTCCTGGATGTCATTACCAAGATAGAACCTGACTTATTCCAGACCGCCACTGGACTGACCGTGGCAGACTTCCATGTCCTCGTGAACCTGGGCGTCTTCAAGGCCACGCACATGAATCAGGCGATCTTCGCCTTCCGCCGCTATGAGGATGCGTCCCTCGTGTACACCGGTATCGAATCGCATAAAGGCCTCCACGCCACATCGGTCTCTATGACACGCGGTAGTCACGACTGACTCCGAAGTCAACAAACTGACGGCTTCCCACCAACGTCATCAATCCCACATCCAAACCAGATTCAATCACATGATACTCCACCCCCACATGACAGCCCCTCATTGAATGCTCATCGCCCTCGGCGAATCCGCGGATATCACCGGCTGGGACTTCTCCTGGTTGAACGGTCGGGCGACGGAGGAGCGACCACCCTGGGGATACGCCAGCCAACTCGCCGAACGTTTGGCGCAGGCGACCGCCTCGCTCGATATCAGACGGGTGGGGGCGAAGAGTGGCGGAAGCGACCGTCTTTCGCCTGTCGCGGTGGCGACGGAATCGTGGCCGCCGAACATCGCCGCGACCGCCCCAACTGCTCATCCCGCGGTGTGGTGGTTGGTAGCTGATACCGACGAACCGCCGCTCCCTTCGCCGATGCCGCTTTCAGTCTGGTTACATCCCGACGCCGCACGACCATCTGGTAGGACGAGATCGCGCGCACGTCCTCAGCCAGGCGGCACCTGCGCCACCGCTCAACATGTCGGTCCAGCCAGCGGATTTGGACAGTCAGTTCTTCCTTGGTCCACGCCTACCGGAGGCGCGACGCAGTCGCATCCAGACGATGAATGCGCTACGGCTTGCTCCTCATGCTCCTCCGTGATCTGAGTCTTCCGCAGGTCGACCTGCAAGTTCAGGAGCATGTTTGCCAGCCCGGACTCTGAAATCCCAAAATCCTTAGTAAGTGACCGTTTGGTTTCGCCCGCAGCAATCCGTGCTTGTATCTCTCTCCGCTGAGCACCGGTGAGCCTGCGATTGATACTCCGCGGGGGCACGCCCACCCATGCAAACGGATCCAAGTGGCCCACTCCAGCCGACATCTCATCGAGGCCAGACGTCCATAGGAAAACGGGGCCGTTCCTACGACCATATCAACGCAAAGCGACCACTCTTCATTGAGTGATCGTTCTGCATGCTTTCGGTTCCTGAGGGTGGGGTCTAGATACCCTCAGAATCAGATCGTTGCATTACTCATCCATTCTCGCGGCGGGCTGCCCGCGCCGGTGCCTGCCACTACGGGTGCACTCGTGCTGGTGCCACCTACTGCTCCAGATAGATCCAGGTACATGTTGAATAATTCGTCCATGTCCAGCAGCATCTGCCGCACATTCGGCGTGGAGACCACGTAGTAGGTCTCATTCGGATACGCCTTGTACTCACGCTCCAGCGCAACCCTGAAGTCCTCATTAAAAATGCCGGGGCAATTATCGCCGGGTTCCCTGTGGGCGAGGTGAGATTGTTAGACTTAACAGACTGAGGGAAGAGCCAATTATGAGAGGACGTCTACGATGCAGCAAATAGATAGAAATGGCAGGGTACCCATTTATCATCAGATCGCGACGCGTCTCGAGCAAAGGATTGCTGCGGGAGAATTCCCGATCGATTCGCAGCTGCCCAACGAACGTGAACTCGCTAGCACCTATGCTACGAGCAGAACCACAGTACGCCAAGCCCTCTCTGTTCTGGAGAAATCCGGGATTCTGGAGCGACGTCGTCCTGACGGCACATTCGTCCGGGGCAAACCCGAGAAGCTGTCTCCGACCTTGAGTATTCCCGTGAGTTTCGTCAGATCAATGATCGATTCTGGCCATGATGTGCAGGTGCAGCTCTTGTCCGTGACGAACCTTCCCACCCATGATGCCACGGTCAATACATCACTGCGGGTTCGCAACGACGAACCAGTAGCGAAATTTGTGCGTTTGATCCGCAGTGCCTCGTTGCCGATTGCGTATGTAGAAGCGTTTATTCCCACAACCCTGTTCCCCGACGTGTGCGAGAAGACACTTCCAGACAATTCCGTCCATGAGATGCTGCAAAACAACTACGGCACGATGATATCAGATGCCGATCACGCGATAGAGTGCGCCTACGCTAGCCCAGCAACCGCCGATTGGCTCAAGATTGAGGTGAACAACCCCATCCTCAGACTTGAGAGCTGCTATTACGATCAGCACGGTGCACCGGTGGAATTTGTGTATACCCATTGGCGAGCAGATGTGATGAAACTCCGCATGAAAACATCCATTGAGCCTATAACTCGCGGGAATCTCGCCGATTAGTTGGAATGTATATGCCCGGTCTTCGTGCCAGAAACTTCCTCACGACATCTGGTAATACCCACACACCCTTGAAGGCCAATGAACACAAGAGAGGCGAGCCTTGCGGCCCGCCTCTCTGTACAACTACACCACTTCGAACGTGGAAATCATGCCTTCCAACGCATGTGGTGGACCTGAGAAATCGTTCGGCGCGAAGCAGAGCGCTCCGTACGCACCCGGTTTCAGGTCGAACTCCAGCCAGATCTGCACTCCAGGCGACATGATGCCAGAGGCACCCACCTGGAAGTAGCCTGCATTCGTCAGATCATCGGCGCTCTCGGTGGTCATAAAGAACTCGAGCAGCTCGTCCGGTGTGATCAATTCAGGCATCCCAATCACCATGATCTCGTGCCAGGTGGCGCCATGGTTGATCAGCGACCAGGTCTGTTCGCCAGCTGCCACCGGCTCATCCAACCCGAGGAACATCATCTCCACCATACCAACCTCATGGTCAGCCAGCGGAGCCGGAACTCCCCAGGGATCACCCGCAACGGTAAACAGTGCCGGTGCCTGACCGCCAAAGAGATTGAAGGCGAGGTATGTCCCGGGCATGTAGGTGATATACCCCACATTCACACCGCCTCCGATAGCCGGATAGTCAGGGATCCCGGGGAAGTGCTGATCCCGAAGGAACTCGGGCATCGGCGCTTCCTCGTCTGCCATCACCTCCCACAGCACATCCATATCGACATCGTCCGGCAGCCGGAATGTCAGCACATGGGCATCCATCGAGGACTCGTTTGCGAACGTCACCCGATTCAGACCCGCCGAAACCACGTCCGGAAAGATCAGTTCGGTGTCAGTAACAACAACCGCTGTCTCAGGTGCTTGTCGATAAGGGCTCAGGCCATGCTCATGCGAAGCTGGACTGGCTTCCTGTGCGGAAACCAGTTTGGTACCTACCATGGTCGCCATCATGACCGCCATAGATTGAACTGCTATTCGTCGATTTGTGGTTGTACTCATTTCGTTTGCTCCAGATCTCGTAGGTGAGACGGAGCAGACCATTCATAGGGACTATCTCGCTATGAGTAGCGTCCACTCCGCTCCTAACAACCAGGGGGTATGTCAGAGGGCGGGGCACTACAAGAAGCAGACTGCAAACATCTTCATCTCTCCTCTCAGGAGTATCTGAGTGCGGTGTCGCGAGCACCGATCCCCTATTCAGCACAGCGCTGTCTCTATAGGCTAGAGGGTCAGTAATGAAACGACATGCGTAAAATTACTCGATTATCAGGGCATTCTCGCCTTGGCAAACGCGCTACATTCTTTATGATGTCAACACAACGACATGACCTCAACCAAGGAAATGCACCGTGCATATCGATCCGAACCACGATTCTCTCTCCTACTGGCACGCGACCCAGGAATCGATGATCCCAACCGACGACCTACCGGCAACTGCCGAGGTCGTGGTGATCGGTGGCGGTATGCTGGGTGTCTGGACCACCTACTGGCTGGCCAAGGCAGGAGTTTCGGTGGTTCTTCTGGAGAAGTCGGCAATCGGCTGGGGGGCAACGGGACGCAACGGCGGATTCCTCACCAGCGGCACCGCGATCGGCTATCCGTCACTGATCGAACTCCTCGGTCGCGAGCGTGCGCGTGCCCTTTGGGAGATCACCGTCCACGGCGAAAACCTTGGCCACGAGGTGGTCAGCGAGGAAGGTATCGATTGTCATCTGCGTCGACCGGGCAAACTCCTGCTGGCACTGGATGAGGATCAACTGGCGGATCGCCAACACCATTGTGATCTGCTCAACGAGGACGGATTCGGTGGTATCGTGCTGGACCGCGCGGCGACACAGGAGATGATCAAGACGCCATTGGGCGCTGACATCACCGGAGCGTTCTTCCATCCCACCAGCGGTATGCTGCATTCCACCCGCTATCTGGCGGGTCTGGCACGGACCGCCGTTGCATATGGCGCCAAACTCGTTCGAGCGGAGGTAACCTCTGTTCACCATGGAAAACAAACCACCATCTCCACCACCGCGGGGGCAATCGAAGCCGAACGAGTCATCATCGCGCTCAATGCCTGGACCGATACCCTGGTTCCCGAGACACGCGATGTCATCGTGCCAACACGCGGTCAGATCCTGGCCTACGAACCAACGGAGACGGTCTTCACTACCGGCCTCGGTGCCGAGGTGACACCCACTGGCGAGTATTGGCAGCAAACAATGGATGGTTCGATCGTGATCGGTGGCTGTCGCGCGGAAGCGCCCGGCAAGGATTCCGGTGTGATCAACATGAGTCCGACGGACGATGTCATCTCGCACATTGAGCGCGTCATCCCCCGCCTGTTTCCGAAGCTCGCACATCTCACCGTGGCACGGCGATGGGCTGGCCCAATGGCGTTCACCCCGGACTACCTGCCGATCGTCGATATGGCCCAGAACGCGGAATCCACCTGGTATGCAGGTGGATTCTGTGGCGACGGTATGCCATTTGGCCCGATCATCAGCCGTTATCTCGCCGAAGCAGCCACCACCGGCAAGCTATCCGACGACGTCAGCATGCTGGCGGTATCGCGTCCGTCGTTAGCGCGCTAATTCAGATACCAGTCATCGTAGTTGGTATATTCGAGGAACTCGGCTGGCACACGCACATCCAGAATACGCTCAAGTTCCGCTGCATACCGGATCAGTTTCCGTTCCGAGAATGCCGGTCCGAAGAAATGCAGCCCGGCTGGCATGTGCTCGGTGTAGCCGATCGGCAATGTCACACTGGGATAACCGGCGCTGGCTGCCAGCTGGGATGAGGCCCAGAACGTTGCCTGGATATTGTCCCAACGTGGTGCTAACGAACAGGTTGGCGCAACAAACGCATCCAGATCGTATTCCTTCACAGCCTGGTCGATACCATTCACTCTGGCGGAACTGTGAAGATGGTTAATCCAGTTGACATGGGCCTCACCCCACTCCGGTTCCGGCCAGAGCGCATAGGAGAAGGCGTCATACTCCCATCCCCAGTCCGACTCATCGGGATGGGCCTCGTACCAGGCGACGATATCGTAAAAGCTCTGCACCACGCCATCGGGAGCATAATCGCGCAGATAGCGCTCGAAAATCGCCGGGAACTCAACACCCATCGTCTCGCCGGCGGCGGCCATAGACCATAGCCCTTCCAGGCCGGATGGATAGATACCATCAATGATCTCGGCACCCGCATTGCGCAATGCTTCCAGCGCCGCCTCGGCGTGCAGATCCGCCTGGGGATCACCACCCCAAAACGATCGAATCACACCGAAACGGGCTCCCTCGAGTCCGCCTTCATTGATAGCCGCAACGTAATCGCGCGCGCCGGGTGCATGAACTTTGCTGGCGTAATCGGTTCCTGCCGGAAAGAACTCGGCGTGCTCCCCGTATGCCTCATCCTCCGGATCGAGTCCAGCAACAACGTTGAGAAGGGCCGCCGCATCGGCGACCGTCCGACCCATCACACCAGGGGAATCCATCGTATATCCGTTGCCGATGCCACCCTGGCGGCTCACCAATCCCACGGTTGGTTTGATACCAACCACACCACAGGCGCTGGCCGGGCAGATAATACTGCCATCGGTTTCCACTCCAATCGCGACCGGTGCATAGCTGGCGGCCACCGCTGCAGCTGATCCAGAACTGGAACCCCAGGTTGTCTGCGTGATCACGTGTGGGTTGGTGGTCAGACCACCGCGACCGCTCCAGCCATACAGCACCGGTCGGTAGCCAGACCATTCGGTGAGATTCGTCTTGCCGAGGATCACCATCCCCGCTTCGCGTATGCGCTCAACAATGAAGGCATCACGGGAAGCACGCGTCCCGACCATGGCCTTGGCGCCAGCGGTGGTTTGCATGCGATCCGCGGTGGCGAACACATCCTTGATCACCACCGGGATTCCGTGCATCGGTCCACGGATATTGCCATTCTGATACTCGAGTTGCATCTCGCGGGCGATATTCATCGCATCCGGATTGATCTCGATCATTGCCGCAATCCAGGCACCCTGGCGATCGTACTGTTTGATCCGATCAAGACACGCCTGGGCCATCTCGGTGATGGTGAAGTCACCCGCGGCATAGCCTTCGCGGATGTCGACAACGGATCGTTCCCAGGCAATATCGGGTGCGCTTTTCTGCGCGCGGAGCGATTGCATTCCGTTCGCAGCAAGAGGCACAGCTACACCTGCCTGCACTAAGCGGCGTCGATTGATGTTCATATTCTGCAATGTATCCGTCCCAATTCTGGGCCCGCGGTCTAGATATCAGCAGCGTTGAACAGAGGCTCCACGTTGCCAACACCCAGCCCATCAGTAAAGGTTTCAGCCAACCTCTGACTCACGCGCCGCAACGTAGCGGTCACGGGCTCTGCGGGGGTAGTCATTACAGTATACGTCACACCTACTGCATCCAGATCTGCCACCAGTGCTTCGAATTGCGCCTGGCGACTGGCGGAGGCAGCGGCGGTCTGCACCAGAATCAGCGGCACTTCAATAACTGCACTGAATGTGGCCGGTGTACGCAGCGCATAAGTATCGGCATTCGTGAGCGGCATGCCAAAGCGATCGGTGACCCAATTACGCCACTGATTGTTGGCATTAGCCAGCTCGAGCGTCCAATCCGCAATCGGATCGATAGCGACCACCGCCGCGAACGCGCCAGGACGGGCACCGGCGGCAACAAGTGCAAGCGCGCCACCAAGACCATGCCCGACAACCGTCACCTTATCTTGCTGTTCGATCGACTTCCCGAGGGCCTTGCCGGCCTCAGCGATATCGGTGATCTCGAGCTCGGTGTTGGCATACTCGCGCAGATCGTTCTCGATATCGACACCGAAACCAGTGGCACCATGCAGTACCGGACTCAGCACCGCGATACCGGCACTAGCCAGCGCTTGCTCTTCCGGCTGGAAGGAACCTCGTCGGGTATGAAGCTCACCCTCCGGCACGTAGACCGCACCAGCAACAACGGTATCCGGTCGATACAACAGACCGGAGAATGTCTCCTCTGGTCCGACCTGGAACTCAAGTGGCTGCGGCTGGATCAGCCGCATATCGGTGGTAGATGCGCTCAACATCGGTTGAATGGCGACCCGCTCCGATTTGGCGCTGTTCTCCTGCACGAACAGGCAGAACGGTTGCTGCGGCGCGGAAAACCCATAGGCGACACGCTTGGCCGCTGTCCAGCGCGCCATACTGACCACACCTTCGCCCGGATCAAGCGCCGTGGAGGCGGAACTATGCAGACTACGCTCGCACAGCACACGGGTGAATCCCTCGGTGCGGAGGTAAACGAGGCGCGCCTCGTCCGGTGCAAAGCGAGGTTCGGTCTTATCGCCACTCTCACGAGTGACCACCCAACCGGCTTTGTTATCCGCGTTCACCACGCTGATACTCTGCCAGCCGTTTTCGACGGTGACGTAGGCAATCAGATTGCGACCCGGCACCCACTCGATGCTATGACGCACTGTGGCCGCCTTCTCGCCGGTGAGATTAGTGAGCACGCCCTCTTCCAGGCTGAAGCTCCAGATATCATGGTAGCCCTCGCCACCGCCAATCGGACGGAGGAAGCCGAGGAACTTGCCGTCTCTACTCCACATCGGTTCGCGACTATCGGAACGACTCCAGGTGAGCATCTCCAGCGGACCTGGTTCCTTCGGGAAGGAGAGCGCGATCACGTCGCGACCATCAATGGTGCTGGTGAAGGCAATGATCTCGCCATCAGGAGACCAGCGCGGCGAGCGGTCAGCGCCGGCATGCTCCGCGAGCAGGTAGGGTGACGCTGGTACAGTCTCCTCAACAGTAGCCTCGGTTACCTCGACCACCTCTGCAACAACGACCTCTTCCGACTCAGGGGCTACTTCGACCTCTTCCGATTCCTCGGTGTCAGTCGCCACCATCTCGGTGTCTTCCGTCACGGCTTCGGCTTCGACTACCGGTTCCACATCAGCGGTAACAACCTCGGGTGTTTCTGTTTGCTCTGCAGCCTGCTCACCGACCGGTACGATCCAGATCGCGGTGCGATCTCCATCAGGATGCATGCCTGTGACGGCGATGCTGTTGGAATCGGGAGAGAACTGCGGACCACGAAGAACACGACCCGTATCGGGATCGCGATCCTCGACAGGTGTGAACGGCAGATCGACACGGAATGGTTCCGAACCATCCTCAGTACCGCAGAGCCAAAGCTCAAGCGCGTCATCGCCATTCGATTGCAACCACACCAACCAGGCACCATTCGGCGCGGTCTCCAGCGAGGTCGGATACCGGAACACCTGCGCGAAGGCCGTATCCTGCGGATCCGGTGGCGCCACTGGCTGCTCAACGGTCTCCTCGACCTGGCTATCCTCGTTGGTCTGGGAATCGGGAGTTAACTCATCAATGGGGGTGTGTGAATCGGTCATGGAAAGCTGTCTCTTGCTCCTGAACTGCGACTATCGCAGCATTTCCAACAATCCGGCGGAGTACACACACAACTCGCAGACTTATCCGCCGACATAAAGCGTCGTTGCATAGTGTAGCGCGTGACGCGGAGAGGTGCAGTTTCTATAAGAATATCTCGGGCAGGATTCGCCCCTCGGCCACGATACGCGCGGTACCGGTGAGCCCAATCTCAGTGAACCGCTCCCCTACCTGCTGCCACGTCACAGTGAGCGTCATCCCACTACTGACGATAACGCTTACCGGTTGCGTCACCAGCTCACGACGTTCCGCCGCAATAGCACTGCAGATCGCGCCGGTTCCACAGGCAAGCGTTTCAGCTTCGACACCGCGCTCATAGGTACGCATTCGGATCGTGTGTTCATCCACCAGGTGGATGAGATTCACGTTCGCACCCCGCGGCTGGAGTTGCGGATCGTGCCGAATCGCGCGGCCAACCGCATCCAGATCCGAGACAGCATCGGCATCATCAACCACACCGACAACATGCGGCACACCGAGGTTAAGGTGATCGAAGTCGATACCTGGCAAGACATCAAACACAAGTCCGCTACCAAGCCATTCCGCATCCACCATGCGCAGCGTCACTCGCTCGCCGTCAACCTCCGCCTCCACGATGCCGACCGACGTCTCAAACGAACACATGGTGGGGGCGAGATCCCGGTGAACCGCGTAGCGAGCACCGACCATGGCACCGTTGCCACACATCTCGCCATCGCTGCCATCGGCATTGATATATCGCCAGGAGAAATCCGCAGCATCGGATTCACCGATAAGAATGACACCGTCGGCACCAAGCCCTGTTCCCTTACGGCACACAATACGCGTGAACGCAGCCATATCATCCGGCAACGTCTCGCTGGTACTCGCATTGATCACCACAAAATCATTGCCACTACCGTGCATCTTGAGGAACTCAATTGACATTGACGCTACCACCTTGTCACGGACGCTCTTCACAATCTTGACTGTACGTCACCGACATCCTGCAATTGGAGTGAGGGGTACGGTACAATTAGCCCGACTCACTGCAGTGTCCGTACATATCTATGTCGGAACGCTGTTGACCACATTCTCGCATGCTTCCTGATATCACTGGAAGCCACCACTCTGGGGAGAGGACATGCCACACAATCGATTCTACCAACGCATCCTGGCCGCAACGATGGCGCTGTCGCTTGGACTCGGCGCCACCACTGCCGGTGCAATCGACGGTACCGCGGGTTCAACACCCGTGCCAGTCGAATCATGTGCGATCCACCCGGCAACACCACTCCGCGCCGCCACGGCGAATATGGGAGCAACACCCGTCGTGGCGGCTACCGAGTTGGCCACGATCGTTGCATCACCAATTGCTACTCCAGGTGCGTCACCGATCGCGAGTCCGATGGCGGAGATGTCGCCAACGCCCGATGCGATTCCGGTGGAGGACGATCTCACAGCGGCCGTTAGTTCGATTCTGACCTGCATGAGTGAAAACAACGTTGATGTCCTGACGCAGATCACGTCACCGGACTTCCGCGGAACCTGGCTGGGTGTGGGGATACCGCTCGAGGACGAGGAGTTTGCCAGCGTTCTCCCGATGATGCCACGCCTGCCCTATGCGCTGGTGGAGATGACCCGAATCGACTCCGACGGTCCCACCGCGAATATCACGGTGGTTTACACCGTGGGCAAGCAGGTCATGACGGCGGACTGGGTGCTTGGTCGCGCCGATGCCGGTGGCACTCAGGTATGGCGAGTACAGGCCAGCGCAGCGCGTCCCACCGAAATCCCCACCTCGGCTCCGACGCTCGATGTCGTGATCCAGGATGGTTCTTTCCGCTTCACCCCCGATAGGGCAGCTGGCACTGAGTTGGTCCTTAACGTGACCAATAGCGGCCAGAATGTCCACGAGATACTGATCCTCCGCACGCCATCAACCATGACGGTGGCTGAAATCGTCGCCTCGCCCACCGGCGTGCCTGAGGGCACCACATTCATCGCCCAGGCGACCGTGCCGCCAGGCGAATCGGGCACCATCGTCCTCAGTGGACTTCGACCCGGTACCTATACGGTGGTGGATCTACTGCAGGACGCGAGCGGTATGCCGAACGCCACGAGTGGCATGTTCTCCACGTTCAAGGTCACTGAATAGACACCGGCGGCGAACTGATCCTCTACTTCGTGACGGTGATCACCACCGATTCGCTGGGATCGACCGTGCAATCAAACTTATAGGTGCCCGCTTTATCGAACTTGAGCGTGTAGGTCTGTCCGGCTTCGATCACCCAGGGACCGGCCCGGTTCATCGTCGTGTCCTCGTTGATGATGGTGATTGAGGCGACATCGTTCGGACCGAAGCGAATGTCGGTTGGAATCTCGATAGCGGAGTCCACGGTAGGAATATTCAGTTCGGCCGCACGACCCTCGGGAATGACGAAGACGAGCCCCTGTGGTTCATCCTGGGGCCAGAAGGCAGCAATACCTCCGAGTGCCCCCACCACAACCAGGGCGACAATGCTCAGCGCCAACAGCATCAGCCGTGACCGGGATCGCCCGTGTTCTGGAACCTGTACCTCAACCATTCCCGCTCCTACTCGTCCGGAGTGGCGTCTGGTGAGGCCGAAGGCGTCGCCAGATCGTCCAGTTTCGGTGCCTGGCGCGCCCAGATATTACTGATTTCCAGATCATCGCCGACCTTCACTGGCTCGGCAGCGTCGTCCTTCGGCTCAATCATGAAAATCGGGACAACGATCTCGACATCGCCCGCCTTCTCGAAATGCAGTGTGGCGGTGAACTCCTCGCCATCAAGCAGGCTCTCGGTGAGTCCAATCATCATGACATGATAACTACCCGGTGCCAGTACCAACTCGCCGTGCGCGGGAATCTCAACACCATCATGCTGTGGCGACATCTTCATGACGCCATCGGTCATCTCGACGTTATGCACTTCGAGGGTCTGCGCGGCATCGCTGCTAATACCCAGAAGCCTATCCGCCTCGTCGGCGTGATTGACAACCGTGAAGTAGAAGGCACCCATGGACATCGTGGCCGCATCCGGTGTGGCAGACATCTGCATACCGTGATCGTGCGATTCCGGCGTGGACTCGCCGTGATGATGTTGCGCTGCCACGAGTCCGGTCGTGCTCATCGCTGCGACGGCGGAAAGGAGGAATGTACGTCGATTCATGGTAATGGACTCCTGGAGCGCTAATCGCCGGACTGAAGGTGGCGGATATCCTCGGCCATATCGGCGGGATCGAAACCGAGCGGATAGGTCAAACGCAGCTGACCGGAGGGATCAATGACGTAGGTAGAGACATCGTGCGTGACCGTGTAGCCAGAGGCGGAATCGGGCTGATCCTTGATAACCGTGACGCCCCACTGGCCCGTCAATGTACGCGTGTCCTCCAACGACATCCAGACGCCACTGAACTCCGGATCCCAGAACTCCAGCCAGGCTTTCATACGCTCTGGCGTATCGCGATCGGGATCCACCGTCACCATCACGAAGACGACATCGTCGGCCTTATCGCCCAACTCCGCCTTCACCTCGCGCCACTCCGCGAGCGTGGCCGGGCAGGCGTCGGGACAGTTGATATATCCGAAATACACGAAGATCGTCTTGCCTCGGTGTTCCTCAAACGTGAATGGATCGCCGTTTTGATCAACGGCGTCGATGAGTTCGAACACCTCACGTGGTGGATCGTAATACCCGCCGTGGAAGGTGTAGTCGTCATCCTTCCAGAAGGTGATCCAGCCGGGTAAGGCAGCGGACGCGCTGACAACGGAGGAAAGTGCGAGGACGATCGCGGCGAGGATGGATAGAACAATGCGGGTGCTGCGAAACATGAAGGCTCCTTTGCCCTGAATGCATGCCTATGGCACGCATCTAATGGTAGTACAGCCGCATAAGCTTCCCCATGCCCCCGGGGGTATGTATGCGGGAGGCGATGCGCAGTCTGCCAACCTGCACTACGATACACGCGTAGAATGCTGATCTGGATGCATAAGGAGCGCGCAATGGGACTACCGGAAACACTCGGCAACGAATCGATTCGACTACTACGAGCGCTGTTGCGCGCCGATACCCAAAGCCCTCCAGGGAACGAGATTCGCGCCGCAGAGATCATCCGCGATGAACTGGCCAGGCACGATATCACTAGCCAACTGCTGGAGGCCGGACCTGGTCGTGTATCGATTGTCGCGAGACTCAATGCCGTCAATCCAACAGCTCGCCCGATTCTCCTCATGGGTCATATCGATGTCGTCACGGTGGAACCAGAGAAATGGGATCGCGATCCCTTTGGTGGTGAGCTGGATGATGACGGGTACATCTGGGGACGTGGCGCGTTGGATATGAAATGCCAGGTTGCGGGTCATCTGGCCGTCTTCATTGCGCTGATGGAATCCGGCATCGCGCTAAATCGCGATGTCATCTTCGTCGCCTTCGCCGATGAGGAAGCGGGTGGTGCCTTCGGTGCCGATTGGGTATGGAAGAATCATCCGGAACTGATCGATGCCGAGTACGCGATTAACGAGGGCGGCGGCTCACCGCTGCAGATCGCCGACAAGCTGTTCTACACCTGCCAGGCTGGTGAAAAGGGTAGCTGCGGACTGAAGATGACGGTGCGCGGCACACCGGGTCACGCCTCCGTGCCGATCGATGGCACCGCGATGCAGAAGGTGGGCGAGGCGTTGGATCGCATCCATGCCTGGCAACACCCGACGGTGATCACCAAGAGCGTTCGTCTCATGCTGGAATCGATCGGCAATGCCATCGGTGGCGATCTCGCCGTCCAGGTCAACGATGTCCTCAGTCAGGAATCTCCGGACTGGAGCGAACTCGAGAAGTTGCCACTCCCCGATGACTACAAACCGTCATTCAAGGCCATCACGCGCAATACCACCGTGCCGACGATGATTAGCGGTGGCAAACAGCTCAATGTGATTCCGGGAGAGATCACGGTCCTCATCGATTGCCGCCTGCTGCCCGAGGCGGATCCCGATGCCGTGCTGGCGGAAGCACAGCGTATCGTTGGCGATCTGGCCGAGATGGACTTCCTCTATGAGAACCACGATATCGGTATTGAGGCCGATCCCGCCAGTCCGTTCTTCGATGCGATTCAGACGACGATGTCCGAGATGATACCCGGCGTCTCGGTGATCCCGACGCTTCTCTCCGGTGGTACCGATGCCGCTCTGCTACCCGGTATCAAGGTGTACGGCTTCTATCCATTCCCACTGACCGAGCGCCTCGCCGTCTACGATCCTCTGGTCCATGGTCACAACGAGCGCATCCACGTCGATGATCAGACGTTCGCGACCGAGTTCGTCTATCGGTTAGTGACGAGTGTGGTGTCATGAGCGCGAAAAGAGCACTCTTCCTCTGGGGCGGCTGGGAGTTCCACGATCCACTCAATACCAGCACGCGCTTTGCCAGCGCGCTGGAAGGACGCGGTTACGACGTCACATTGGCGAACGACGCAGCGGTTCTGGACGCGGATGTCTCTGCTTTTGATCTGATCGTGGTCTGCATGACGATGGCCGAGATCACCGATCAGCAGGAACACAATCTATTGGCCGCGGTCGCGGCCGGTACTGGACTGGGCGGGTGGCACGGCGGACTCGGTGACGCCTTCCGCACCCGTACTGATTTCCAGTACGCCGTCGGCGGACAATGGGTGAAGCATCCGGGTGACACGATCGATTACAGGGTCAATATCGTCGCCGAGCATGAGATCACCGCGGGTGTTCACGATTTCCCCGTGCGCAGTGAGCAGTACTACATGCACATCGATCCCGGAGTGGTGGTACTGGCGACAACGACATTCAGCGGCGAACACGATGCCTGGATTGATGCCGTCGTGATGCCGGTTGCCTGGACGAAATCGTTTGGCAGGGGGAGAGTCTTCTACTGTTCCATCGGCCACAACGCCGCGGATTTCGACCAGCCCGATGTCGCGCGCTTGATCGAACAGGGATTGGTCTGGGCAACGCGGTAGTCACAAGTATGTTCTTCTAGGAGTTCCTGTAGAATCTCGATACTGGCCCCACCCCTCTGTCTCGGCTTTCTCCGGATTGTCCGGGTTCACGGGTGGGTCTTTGCATGTCGATCATTTTTGTTGATATGACCCAGGAGCCATATACACAGTCGTCCCTATCAAGTAGCTCTCTTGGTCGAACAGGGATTAGGCTGCGCAAAGCGGTAAAATGAACATTATCGCGTGATTTCGTTTGGAGCATAGCCACATGAATCGTATGCCCGCTACTGGCAAGATTTTCGAGACAAAGTCTGACATTCTCGCAGACTTGCTTCCTCTGATTCCAAAACACCAGGCGGTCCTTCCGAATTTCCAGCGAGAGTATGTCTGGTCTCCAGATGACGTACGTGATCTCCTGGTCTCAGTAGCTTTTCGTTATCCAGCGGGAAGCCTGCTTACGATGCCGTACTCGAATGAAAAGTTCTCAGTACGATCATTCACCGGTACACCGCCACTGCAATCCGATTCATCCGCGCAGTTAATGGTGCTTGATGGGCAGCAGAGGCTTACGAGCTTGTATCAATCCATTTACTCCGAGGACGGGCTACATGATGGCAAAGGCCATCAGTATTTCTTCTATCTGGATGCCGATCTCCTCATGGCTGACGAAGACGGATCGTTCTTTGAAGGAGAACCCCTTTTCGAACAGAGTTTGTTCTACGTTGAACACCGAAATGGGAAGCGGCAGCGATTTGTTGACTTCCGAGTCGATCTCGATGTGACCACGCCCGAGATGGAACTGGAGCAGGGCAAACTCCCCTTACATCTCACCTTCAGGCATGAAGCCCTGACAAAGTGGAGAGAAAAGTACATCCAATACCGACTTTCTGAAGGAGCGTCGTTCGCAGAGGGTATTGCGATTCAAAACAAGTGGGAGCAGCTGGTCGACCCGTGGCTCAAGCAACTACGAGAGTATCCATTCCCGATTGTCGAATTGCATAGAGATGTCCCTCTTCCAGCAATCTGCCATATCTTCGAGAAGGTAAATAGCACTGGCAAGCCCCTGACAGTTTTCGAACTGTGTACAGCAA
>JAMLHR010000004.1 GCA_023957015.1 Thermomicrobiales bacterium
GGTCGACGCTACCATTACTCGCGGTTTTGATGGCTAGAGGCGGAATGGTTGTCTGAGGTGATCAATCCCGAGCCCAGATCCACTAATCCTGCAGATCGATATAGACGTTCTTGACCTCGGTGTAGAGTTCCATGCCGTGCATACCGAGTTCTCGACCGAGACCGCTGTGCTTGTAGCCACCGAACGGTCCAAACACACCTGCTCCACCATTCGAGTTGATTGAAACCATACCGGTGCGAAGTCCCTTGGCCACACGCAGAGCCCGACCGATGTCCTTCGTCCAGACCGAACCGGCGAGACCATAGTCATTGGCATTCGCTTCGCGGATCACATCGGCCTCATCCTTGAACGGAATCACCGAGATCACCGGACCGAAAATCTCCTCGCGGGCGATGCGCATATCGTTGCTGACACCACCGAAGATCGTTGGTTGCAGGAAGTTACCGTTCGGCTGATCGCTGGGGCGAGCGCCGCCATAGGCGAGCTCGGCACCCTCATCTTGACCGATCTGGACGTAGGAAGTGACGCGATCCCACTGACCGCCGGAGATCACCGGTCCCATGAGCGTGCCATCACCAAGCGGATCGCCGACCTTGAACTGTGCCGTCTGATCGACCAGTTTCTGCAGGAAACGATCGTGATCGTTGTTGGCAACGAAGATACGCGTGCGTGCGGTGCATGTCTGGCCGCTGTTTCCGAAACCGGCCGGCACGGCGGATGCCGCTGCCTTGTCCAGATCGGCATCGGCGAAGACGATATTCGGGCTCTTGCCACCCAGCTCCAACGAGACCTTTTTGATCGTATCCGAGGCGGCGCGCAAAATTGCGGCACCGGTCGTGGTCTCACCGGTGAAGGCGACCTTATCCACCAATGGATGTGCCGAGAGCGCCTCACCGACTAGACCGCCAGGTCCTGGCAACACGTTGACCACGCCTTCCGGTACACCAGCCTCCAGGCAGATCTCGCCGAGGGCAAGGGCGGAGAGTGGTGTCAGGCTGGCGGGTTTGAGGATGACGGTGCAGCCCGTTGCCAGCGCCGGACCAACCTTCCAGGTCGCCATGGAAAAGGGGAAGTTCCACGGCACGATTTGGGCGGCAACACCGACTGGTTCACGCAGCGTGAAATCCAGCACATTGGCACCCAGCGGAATCGACTCGCCGAAGAACTTGTCGCCAGCCCCGGCGTAGTAATCGAAGACCACCGCGCCACCGAGGATCTCTCCCTTGGCGCGGGCCAGCGGTTTGCCAGTGTTGAGACTCTCCAACATCGCCAACTCATCGGCTCGCTCGCGGATGCGATCGGCGACTCGCTGGATGATCCGTCCGCGGTCGTATGGCGACATCCGCGGCCATGGCCCCTCATCAAACGCCGCCCGGGCCGCTGACACAGCCGCTTCCACGTCGGCGATACCGGCTTTGGCGACCTTCGCGATCACCTCGTTGGTGGCTGGGTTAAGGACATCAAAGATCCCGCCATCGCTCGCGTCAACTCGTTGTCCGTTGATGATCAGTTGCTCGGTACGCAGTGTCTGGATGTCAGCCATTGGTGCTCCTCTTCTCGTATTGCTTCATCAAAACGTATGCCTCATGGTACCGCGCGAACGGGGATGTGGATACCCGAAATCGGCGTAATGCGGTAGGTTACTTGAGATACGTATCGACTCGAAACGAGGACAGAGAACATGACGGAACGAGACTATGCAACGGTTGATCTTTCGGTAGAACGTACCGGCGAGGCGATGGAGAGCATCAACAAGGAAGTGTGGATGCTGGCCGAGGTCTCAAACGAGGAATCGGAATCGGCCAAGGTGCATATTCGCGAGTTGGAGGCGGCCGGTTTTACGATCACCAGTCTCGAAACTAGTGGTCGTCCGAACGCCTTCATCGCGGAGTGGGAGCAGGGGAGCGGTGGCCCTCGCATCGGCTTCCTGCCAGAGTATGATGCCCTGCCGGATCTCGGCAATGCGGTATCGACGGACAAGAGTGCCGCCCCAAACGGGAAGACCGCGGGACACGGATGCGGACACAATCTGCTGGGTGCTGCTTGCACCGGCGCCGCGATTGCGCTCAAGTTCACGATGGAGATCGAGAACCTACCCGGTCTGATTCGCGTCTATGGCTGTGCCGCTGAGGAAACGACCGGTGCCAAGGTCTATATGGCTCGCGATGGCTACTTCGATGATATCGATGTCTGCATCGCCTGGCACTCGGGTACCCATGCAGAGACGGGTTACGTGCGTTCGGCCGCAGTGAATCACGTGGTGCTTGAGTTCCACGGCAAAACCGCCCATGCCGGTGCTAATCCGTGGGAAGGTCGCAGCGCGCTTGATGCCCTTGAACTCTTTACCCACGGTATCAATCTGATGCGCGAGCATGTCCCCACCACCGCGCGCATGCACTACGTTATTCAATCCGGTGGCGGTGCCCCGAATATCGTGCCGGATTACACGCGGCTGTTCATGTATCTGCGCGATATCGATCGCGCGGGTGTGGATGCATTGACGACATGGTCGCGCTCGCTGGCCGAGGGTGCGGCGATGGGCACGCAGACTCGAGCCAACTTCCAGGTCACCTTTGGTATGTATGACATGATGGCCAACACCCCGCTGGTTGAGAACTGCCAGGCACATATGGAAGCCGTCGGTGTGCCGGAATGGTCTGAGTCTGAGCAGGAGTTTGCCCGCGAGATACAGCGTGCGTTTGGTGTGCCGGATACCGGATTGGTCACCGAGGTTTCACCGATCACGCCTCCAACGACAATGGGTGGCAGCAGCGATGTTGGCGATGTCAGTTGGTGTACGCCAACGGTGTGGTTCAACTACCCATCGGTGCCGCTTGGTATTGGTATGCACACCTGGCCGGTGACGGCCTGTGGCGGTATGTCGATCGGCAGCAAGGCCGTCGATGGTGCCGCTCGGATCATGGCCCGGATGGGATATGATCTTGTGACCGATGCCGAACTGCGTTCAGCCGCCAAGGCTGATTTTGAGCAGCGACGCGGTCGTACGGTCTACGTTTCGCCACTGGAGAGCGTGGGGTAGGCTTGAATCGGCGGGTGATATCGCATTACAATCTGCGGAGCCCTTTGTGTCTGAGGGCACTCTTTGTGTGCTTTGAAATTGCGTCTATGTGATCGTCCTCTCATGTGTCACACCGACGCCCTGAAATCAGAAGGTAGTTACCTTGGCTAATAGCAAGTCCGCTCGCAAGCGCATTCGTACTGCCGAGCGCAATCGTGTTCAGAATCGCCCGTATCGTTCCGCCGCCCGCACGCTGGTGAAGAAGGCCGAGTTGGCCATCGCCGCTGGCGAGCAGGAAGCCGCGACCGAGGCCGTTGGTAAGGCTGTGCAGATGCTCGACCGCGCCAACAGCAAGAACGTGATTCACAAGAACAACGCCGCACGACGCAAGAGCCGCCTGATGGCGAAGTACAACGCCGCCTTCGCCGCGTAGTATTGCTCCGAGTGCAGAGACAAGACCCGGTCTGAGACATCAGGCCGGGTCTTGTGCTATCTGGTCTGTCGGACCGACTGGCGCATGTCCGCAATCGCGAGAATCGTGTCGTAGAGTGTGTCCAGTGGTTCCTTGAGTTGACCGGATTTGAACTTACGATCGGCATCCGCGGCGATACCGGATCGCCGTTGCGCCACACCGGGACTCATCCCCTGCAGTCCGCTCTGAAGTGGTCGAATCCGCTGCGCGGTCACACCGCCAATATCGCTGGCGATGGCGTCTGGCGCGCACCGACCTGCGGCGGAAACCGGCGTACCGAGCTCTAGATTTCCGCTCAGCTGCGCGAGTAACTTGGCTGGGTCCTCGCCGTTCGCGATCAGTTTGTCCAACTCCCTGATCGCATCCGGCACATTGCCAGCGGCGGCGGCATCAAGAAACGCGAAAATGCGATCGTCTTGCTCCTTCGGCGACATCTCGTTGACGAGCGTTTGCGTCACCCTGTCGGGCCAGGCAGCAGTGACCAGCTTGTTGATCTCATTCTCCAGCATCGCCATATCGGGCGGGCGGTCATAGAGTGGATTTCGCGGCTCGGTCGCCCAACCCTGCGGGAAGATCTGCATCGCCAGTTGCTGGGCAGTCGCTTTATCGATCTCGCCACCAGCGCGTTTGGCCGTGGCGATAATCCAGTCGATCAACTGTGGTCCACGAGGAGGCTTGGCATGCTCGATGATAGCGTGTTTGGGCAACGCCTTGTTGGCAAGTGCACCGATGGTGGTAATGGTGGGATCAAGCAGGACAAGAGTGCTAGCTTCCGGTACGGCGGCGAACAGACCGGCCCAATCGGGCGCCGAACCCCCATCCTTCGCGCCCTGTTTCCCCAACCTGGCCAGGAGATTCTCGACCACCACAACCCGACCCGCGGCAAAGAAGCCGATACTGGAGATATCCGTGATAACTGTACGGATGCTGACGGAGTTGCCATCCAGGAACGACGTACTATCGCCGGAAGGATCGCGATCCGCCAGTATTCGCTTGAGAATACTGTGCGCCAGTCCGGAATCTGGACCAAGGATGATCACGATCATGGTGGTTGCTCCGTAGCGAGAGTGGGTCGGACCGGTTCACCAAGCGCTTGCGTGTGCGGAACCTTGAACCTGACATCGCAGGTGGGTGCCACGGACCTCTGCAGACCACAGCCCGCAGACGAGTAGCTCCCGGTTCCAAAACATTGGCTCAAGACCACATTGCAGTGGCGCTGGCGGAACCGGCCGAGTCATCATCCTAGCATCCGATTTGTCGGGATTCAATGTCGGATGTGGCTGGGAGCGCTCCCTGGTATCAACCTTCCCCGCACACCGGGTATCATTGCCATATCGATCCGCGTGCTTCACGTCACACAGGGTACATACAGATGACGAATCAGACACGAGTAGTCGTGACAGGAATGGGTGCGCTCTGCGCCCTCGGCAATACCATGTCGGAGATTTGGACGGCTGCGACGGCTGGTCAAAGCGGGATCGGACCGATCACGCGCTTCGATGCGACAGACTACGGCACGACCTTCGCTGGCGAAATCAAGGGTTTTGATCCGGCCAGCGAGATCGGAAAGAAAGAAGCGCGACGCCTTGATCGCTATAGCCAGTTGGCCATCGTGGCCACACGGCAAGCGCTGGCGCAGTCCGGTTTGGATGTAAGCGCAAATCCGGAGCGAGTCGCAGTCTTCATCGGTACCGGTGTTGGCGGTGTCGAGACAATCGAGTCCGGTATCGAGAACCTGGTGACGGGCGGACCGCGGCGCGTCTCGCCATTCTTCATTCCCATGATGCTCGCGAATATGGCCAGCGGGAATGTTGCCATCGATATCGGTGCCAAGGGACCGAACTTCGCACCGGTCAGCGCTTGCGCTGCTGGCGCCCACGCGATCGGCGAGGGTGTGATGATGATCCGCAACGGTATGGCCGATGCGGTCATCGCTGGTGGTGCCGAGGCCCCTGTCACTCGGATCGGTGTGGCGGGATTCTCCTCCATGGGTGCGCTGAGTACCCGTAACGATGCACCGCAACAGGCGAGCCGACCGTTTGATGCCAGTCGAGATGGATTCGTGTTGGCGGAAGGCGCGGCCAGTCTGGTGTTGGAGTCGCTCGAGCACGCGCTGGCGCATGGTGCCACGATTCTCGGTGAGATCGTTGGTTACGGTCTCACCGATGATGCCAATCACATGGTGCAGCCAGCACCGGGAGGTGAGGGTGCCGCCCGCGCAATGACGATGGCCATGGCCGATGCCGGAGTGAGTCCTGACCAGATCGGGTACATCAACGCCCACGGTACGAGCACACCACTCAACGAAAAGCTGGAGACTGCTGCGGTGAAGCGTGCATTCGGGGAGGCTGCCTACAGTGTGCCCCTGAGCAGCACCAAGAGTATGACCGGTCACCTTCTGGGTGCCGCCGGTGCGATTGAGGGTGCATTCACGCTGATGGCGCTACAGACAGGTGTGCTGCCACCGACGATCAATCAGACCGACCCCGATCCGGAGTGCGATCTGGACTACATCCCGAACGTTGCTCGCCAGGCGGATATCTCGATTGCGATGAGCAATAGCATGGGCTTCGGCGGCCACAATGTGAGTCTGATCTTCCGCAAAGCGGAGTAACTCTGCAGCGTCGATGATATCGATATGGAACAGACCGACAGAGGCGACCCAACACGGGTCGCCTCTGATCTTGTCAACTGCTCAATGGAATCCTAATCCAGATATCCGTGCAGCGGAGCGATGCTCTCTGGTTGGCGGAGCTTTCGCAGTGCCTTCGCCTCGATCTGGCGGATACGCTCCCGCGTGATACCGAAATCGCGGCCAACTTCCTCAAGCGTGCGGAACTGGCCGTCTTCCAGACCATAGCGCAGCACCACGATCTTTCGCTCGCGATCATTGAGGCGATCCAGTGCCTGACCGATATGCTCGCGCAACATCTCCTGGCTGGCGACTTCAATCGGTGCGGGCATCTGATCGTCCTCAACGAAATCGCCGAGAAAGGCGTCGCCATCGGAGCCGACTGGTGACTCCAGACTCATCGGATGGCGACTGACATCCTGCATCTGTCGCACCTTGTTCACCGTGACACCCATCGCCTTGGCGATCTCTTCCTGCGTGGGTTCACGCTCGAAGATCTGCTGCAGCCGATGCGAGGTCTTCTTGACGCGGTTGATTGTCTCACCGACGTGGACTGGCAGGCGGATAGTGCGACTCTGATCCGAGATCGCGCGGGTGATCGCCTGGCGAATCCACCAGGTGGCGTAGGTGCTGAACTTGAAGCCACGGTGGTAATCGAACTTGTCCGTGGCCTTCATCAGACCGATATTGCCTTCCTGAATCAGATCGAGGAACGAGAGTCCCCGGCCAACATACTTCTTGGCTACGCTCACCACCAGGCGCAGATTCGCCTGAATCAGATGGACACGGGCAGCATCACCATCGGCCTTATCGGCTTCCAGATCGGCACGTTCCGCTGCACCGAGGGTGGCGACATGTTTCTCCAGACGGGCATCGGCAGCGAGTCCGCGCTCCATACGCGTCGCCAACCAAACTTCCTCATCCATGCTGAGCAGATCGGTCTCACCGATTTCTTGCAGATACATACGCACGGAGTCGCTGGCGCTACTGGCAAACGCGTCGTCTGCTTGGTTGGTACGTGAGCGACCGCGGGATCGACGCTGATCAACAACATCGATACCCTCCGCCAAAAGGGCGGAGTAATACTCGGGCGCACTATCGGTTTCGTCGGCGACCGCTAGGTCGTTAACAAAGGCAGCATCGAGATAAAAAGCCTGATCGTCTCTATTGCTCGTAACCATCTCTACCTCTTGGACGATCGCACCACTCTCGTTGTCGACATTGACGTCAGGGCGTTGCGCACATGTGTGACATGTTGGGGTGTGATGGATCATTCACACGCACCGAATTGCTGGCTATCGCACCGAGGAATCTGCGTACGTTTGGGTGGTTACCCCAAGGATGCGACATCGCATCATGCAGGTTTGGTGATGATATCAGCGGTGTAGTCTTGGTTTCCTCCCCATCAATAACCCGATATGCCAATGTCCATATACCTAGTGTACGAGGCGAAATCGCCGATTTCAAGAGAAAGGTATACAAAATAAAGTGTGAGGGATTTCACAATTGATATCACTCAAACGGCATATATGGTTCGGTGTGGAATGCGGAGGGAGTGGGGAGGACTATTGCGGCGGAATCGACGCCATTGCCCTGGCCACCAACGCCTCTGTATCCGGCGGATCGCTGATCGCATCGTTGACCAGGTGGGCCAGGAACTCGACGTTGCCATTCGGACCACGGAGCGAGGAGGCTACCAGATTCAGCACACCGAAACCGCGTTCCTGCGCGAACTCAAGGGTTTTACGCAGGACCATCTCATGGACAGCGGGATCACGAACGACACCCCGCTTGCCGATGTGTTCCGGTCCAGCCTCGAACTGTGGCTTGATCAGGGGGACACAGATTCCACCTGGTCGTAGCACCGCTTTCACCGCCGGCAGAATTAGGTTCAGCGAGATGAACGAGACGTCAATGACGACGATATCGATAGGGTCGGGGAGGGACTCCACATAGCGAGCATTCGTGCGCTCCATCACGACTACTCGGTCGTCCGTGCGCACGCGCTCATCGAGAATGCCGTAACCGACATCGATTGCGTAGACCTTGCTGGCACCTCGCTGGAGCAGACAGTCAGTGAAGCCACCGGTGCTGGCGCCGAAATCGGCAGCGATCATGCCAGTGACATCGATACCGAAGGTGTTAAGCGCGCCATCCATTTTCTCGCCACCCCGGCTGACGAAGCGAGGCTTGCTTTTGAGCGTGACCTCATCGCTCTCGGCGATGGCACGGCCTGCTCTGGTCTCCTTCTGGCCATTCACGAACACATCGCCAGCCATGATCATCGCCTTGGCGCGACTGCGGGTATCGCAAAGGGCGCGATCGACCATCACCTGATCAAGTCGGGGATTCTTGCTCATTGAGTGCTGCGTTCGGCGAAGGGAACGGTCTGATTGTGGCAAATGGCGATGGCAAGTGCGTCGGCCACATCGTCTGGCTGGGGCACAGATTTCAGGTTGAGGATCATCCTCACCATCTCCTGCATTTGCGGTTTATCCGCCTTACCGTAGCCTGCGATTGCATACTTGATCTCGCTGGGCGTGTACTCCGCAATCGGGACGTTGGCTTGCGCCGCCGCCAGCAGTACCACGCCACGCGCCTGGCCAACGGTGATGGCCGTCGTCACATTGCGGGCGAAAAAGAGCTGTTCAATGGCGAGGGCATCCGGATGAAATTCCTCGATTAGCTCAACCACACCCTCATAGAGCGTCACCAGTCGAGCGGACATCGGTTCATCCGGCCAGGTCTCGATCAGACCGGCATCCACCAATTGTGGCTGCATACCGCCAGCAATGACGCCGTAGCCGAGACGGGCGGTACCGGGATCAATGCCGAGCGTGACGCCATGATGCTGCACGATCTAGCTGACCTGTGCCATCACTTCATCGGAGATTTCGAGATTGGAATAGACCGTCTGGACATCATCCAGATCCTCGAGCTTCTCGATCAGACGGATTGCCTTGACAGCCGTGTCCGTATCCGGTTGCATCGGTGTCTTCGCCTTCTTGATCAGCTCGGTCGTGGTGGCCTCGTGGCCAGCTGCCGCCAGCGCGCTGGCAACTGTGTGCAGTTCGGTCGGATCGGTGTAGATCTCCAGACTGCCTTCTTCGAGTGCGACGTCCTGGGCACCGGCCTCGATCGCGGCCATCTGCAGTTCGTCCTCGTCCTTGCCATCCATCGGGATGACGATCAGACCGACCAGATCGAACATCCAGCTCACCGAACCCGATTCGCCCAGATTGCCACCGGAACGGGTCATGGCAGCGCGAATCTCGCCGACGGTGCGGTTCTTGTTATCGGTCATGGCGTCGATGATCACTGCGATCCCACCAGGTCCGTAACCCTCATAGGTGATCTCATCGAAGTTCGCACCATCTGCACCACCCGTAGCACGGTCGATGGCACGCTGGATATTGTCCTTGGGCATATTCTCGGCGCGAGCCTTCTGGATGGCGATACGAAGGCGGGGATTGGCCTCGGGATCGGGTAGACCGGTGCGTGCCGCAACGGTGATCTCGCGAGCGAGCTTGGTGAACAGGTTGGCGCGCTTGGTATCAGCGGCACCCTTGGCGCGCTTGATTGTGGACCATTTGGAATGCCCGGACATACTTCACTCCGTGGTGTTGCTACTGGATCATGGGCCGTGTAATTTCCGGCAATCCAGTATACCACCCGGGGAATCTGACCCGTTTTTCCGCAACTTACAGTCCGCCTAACAGTTCCTCCGCGGCTCGTACTGCAGTAAGGTCGCGATGAACGACTCGGTCAATGAGTGACTGCAGGTGCTGATCGTGTTGCTGCCCCAGACGAGCCAGCAATCCCTGCTGCACACGTACCGAGATCTCGGCGGCAATCATGCTGCGGATGCGAGTCTCTTCCACCCCGGAGTCGTGGAGATAGCGATGATGATCGTCGATGACCTCCACCAGCGTGTCGATACCATCGCCGTTGATGGCGCTGGTGCGCACTACGGGGACAACCCAGTCGCTTTCCTGTGCACCGGCGGCCAATCCGATACTGCGGATATTTCGCAGATCGCGAGCGAGTTCGGCTGCCTCAGGGCGATCACCCTTGGTGACCACCAGCACATCGCCGATCTCCAACGAACCGGCTTTCAGACTCTGCACGCCATCTCCGGTTCCCGGCACCTGGACCAGCAGCGTCGTCATTGCCAGTGCGGCGATGCTGACTTCATCCTGTCCGGTCCCAACCGTCTCGATCACGATGGGATCATAGCCTGCGGCATCGAAGGCATGCGCCACCGCGATCGTGTTCTGGGCCAGACCACCTCCGAAACGGCGACTCGCCATGCTCCGTACGAACACGCCGGGATCGGCGAACCATTCCTGCATGCGAATGCGATCACCAAGCGTCGCCCCACCGGTGAGTGGTGAGGAGGGATCGACCGCGATCACCGCGACCTTACGGTCAGCCTTTCTCCAGTGGCGGATGAGCTCGTTGACAAGTGTCGATTTGCCGCCACCGGGCGGACCAGTGATGCCGATAATATGGGCATTGCCCGTGTGCGGAAAGAGTTCGTCCAGCACCCGTCGACCACTTTCGGTGTCGTTCTCGATGTGGGTGAGCACGCGAGCCAACGCGCGTTGATCGCCTGCAAGCGTCGCCTGAACCAACGATTGCTGCTGCCCAGGTTCAGATACTGACATTATCGCGATCCGGCGTATTCTCGAGCACATATCCGACTGCCACCTGTAGCGGCGTGCCGGGGCCAAAGACCTTGCTGATACCCATTGCTTCGATCAGGGGAATATCGTCCTCCGGGATCGTGCCCCCCGCGACGATCAGGGCATCCTCTCGCCCTACCGTCTTCAGGGCATCGACGATCGCCGGGAAGAGCGTCATATGTGCCCCGCTGAGGATGCTCAGCCCCACAACGTCGACATCCTCCTGCAATGCGGCGGCGGCAATCATCTCCGGCGTCTGGAAGAGGCCGGTATAGATCACCTCGCACCCGGCATCACGGAAGGCGCGCGCCATGACTTTCGCTCCACGATCGTGGCCGTCCAGTCCCGGTTTCGCTACGAGAATACGAATCGGTCGTTGTCGCTCGCTCATGAGCGCACCTCCTCATAGGTGAAGAAACCTCGTCCAGTTTTTCTACCAAGCGTGCCTGCATCGACCATCGCGATCAGACCGCTGGCGGGCGCGTAGCTTGCACCCAACTCTTGCTCGAGAACACGCATGATAGCCAATACCACATCAATACCGATCAGATCCGCCAACGCCAGCGGCCCCATCGGATGCCCGGCACCGAGCTTCATTGCGGTATCGATGTCCGCGGCCGAGGCGACATTGTCGTCCAGTGCGCGGACAGCCTCGTTGATCATTGGTATCAGGACCCGATTCACGATGAAACCGGGTTTATCGGCAGCGTGAACAGCGGTCTTGCCCATCCGTTCGACTACCTGAAGCACCTGACTAGCGACTTCGGCGGCGGTGTCATTCCCGGTAACGATCTCGACCAGCGCCATGCGGGGCACGGGATTGAAAAAATGGAGTCCGATGAATCGCTGTGGGTTTGACACGTATCCGGCAAGCGTGGTGATGCTGATACTGCTGGTATTGGTGGCGATGACGCAGTCCGAACTCACAACCTCGGAAACTCCAGTGAGCACTGGCTCCTTGATCGCCAGCGTTTCCGGAACAGCTTCAATGACGAGGTGGCACTCCGCCAGCAGGCCGTAGTCGGTGCCGCCGGTGATGCGGGCAACGATCTCGTCTCGCTGCTCCGCAGTCACGCGGCCGCGAGCGACGCCAGCATCGAGATCCAGTCGGATGCGATTCAGTCCGCGCTCGACAAAGGCTTCCGTGGCGTCGATAAGGCGTACGCTGAAGCCGCTGGCGGCAGCGGTCTGCGCGATACCTGCGCCCATCGTGCCAGCCCCGACGATACCGATCATGTCAATGGTTGCCATTGTTTGGCTGCTCCATTACGGATGGTTCTTCTATCACAGATGGTACGCCATTGATGGCGTTCATGCTGGCGAGAAGCCCTTCTTTGAGCCACATTTCGAGCGTGTCTGCCGAAGCTGCGATGACCTTGGGCAGGTTGGGAGCTTCTTCCGTCGAGAACGTGCTCAGCACGTGACCGATCGATTGCGCTCCCTCATGTTTCGGTCGACCGATACCGACTCGCAGCCGCGGGAAAGCCGTAGTGCCGGTTTCGCGGAAGATGCTCTTCAGACCGTTGTGGCCGCCCGCCGAACCATCCGGCCGGAGTCGGAGTCGACCGAAAGGGATATCCAGATCGTCAACAACAATCATGAGTTCCTTGGGTGTCACCTTGTACCAGTTCAGCAGCTCGCGCACCGTGATACCACTGTCATTCATGAACGTCTGCGGCTTCGCCAGCACGAGGCGATAGCCGAGATAGCGAACCTCCGTCAGCTCGGCGTGGAAGCGCTTCTTGATAGCCGGTGCCGCTGATCTGCTCGCGATCTCATCGATCACCATGAATCCGGCGTTGTGGCGGGTGTGAGCGTATTTGACGCCAGGATTACCCAGGCCAACGATAATGCGCGTATCAGCGCGTGCATACATATCTGATGGTTCCTCTACGTTCTCATCCACTGCACTGCGGCGTAGCCAATGCATGATACGCGAGCGTAGCGACAGTTGACCGATACCGTACATACGAATTCCTTAATTTCCTATCACAACTGGTGTTTTGTGGGAGATATCCCTACTGCATCCTACCAAACCATCCAAAGGTTCCATGCGTATCTATGGGTGAAGGTTTCCGTGGTCGGACACGAAACGCTTCATCGTTGGGGGTTATCAACGATTTTACAGTAGGAGAATAGGCATCATGGTTAGGATCGCAAGCAATGGAGCTGAGCGATGACGGACGGAGTGGCAGAACTTCGTGCGGAGGAACGATTCTGGGTTGTCGATGCGCTCGACGTATCGAAGATCATAAAGTTACTCAGAGTCTTTGGATTTACCGATCGTAGTCTGGCAGAGGAAGAAGCTCGTGTGAGCGGCGGAGAGCAAGCGTACTACGAGGTACGTATCATCCGTCACCATCTTCACAAGCAACGGTAACGAGTCCACGACCGATCCGACACAGGTCGCAGGTTTGACACCGCACAACGAGTAAACGCGAACCCAGTCATGGGTGATCTGGAAGCGAGAGATGCAGGAGGCTGAGACCTGCATCTCTCGCTTTATTGGGTTGTATACGCGCCCATGAATCGGTTTTTGGCTCTACTATTCCACGAGGGAGGAAGGTCCGTGGATGCACTAGACGATTCGCTAGATGACAGACGTCAGTCCGCGTTTGCGGCGTTGCAGTCCGGTGACTTCGCCCGGTACTGTCTGGGCTACATTCCTTCCATGTCCGGCAACTGGATTCGCATTACTGCGCTGGGCTATCTCGTCTATGATCTCACCGGCGACCCGCTCAAACTCGGCCTTATCAATCTGGCGATGTCGATCCCCGTGGTGATCCTGAGTCCGCTCGTCGGTTCGTTTGTTGATCGGATCAATCGTCGCAATCTGCTAGTCACCGCCCAGATCCTCGCGATTACGCTCATGCTGATGCTCGCGTTGTTCGTGGGCCAGGGATGGATCACCTGGCAACGATTGCTCATCTATGCCGTCATCCTCGGTGCGATCTCCACCTTTGATTGGCCCGTGCGTCTGGCCATTATCCCGTCGCTGGTGGATCGACCCCTTCTGCAGAATGCGATAGCGCTGAATGCCAGCATGTTTACCATCGCCAGGGTCGTTGGTCCGACATTGGCAGGGTGGCTGATTGCGCTCACCGGTATGGCCTGGGCCTTTGGTGTGACCGCGCTCCTGATGGTGCCGTTTCCGCTGGTGTTGCTGAGCCTCCCGCGTCTAAAGAATATGTGTCCCGCCCAGACCCAAAACGGATCGGGGTTAGCGCAGCTGATGGATGGATACCGATACATTGCCACCAAGCCGGTCATTAAGGCACTGATGCTCCTCAATATGATCCCCATCTTCCTGGCTATGAGCTACGTGACGATGGCACCAGCGTATGTGAGCGATATCTTGCACATGGATGCCACCGCGCTCGGATATCTAATGGCTATCAATGGTCTGGGTGCGTTCATCGGTACGTTCTCAGTGGCCCGCTACAGTCGTATGAAGGGCCGGGGACGCAAGATCCTGGTCGGAATGGTCGTGTTCTCCGTCGTCTTGTGTGTGTTTGCGTTGACATCGCATGTGTGGGTGTCGTTCATTACCATCTTCTTCCTGGGCGTATCTTTTGGATTCGTGGGAGCGCTCAACGATACCCTGATTCAGTTCGCGGTGGAGGATGACTATCGCGGTCGCGTCATGTCCGTCTACGCCATGCTTTCCGGTATCGCGCCGATGGGAGCGATGTTCGTTGGCTGGATGGCGACATCCTTCGGTCTGCCGACTGCGTTGGCCGCAGTCAGCGTAATTGTGGTTGTTTCCATCCTTGTTCTTTGGCTTACGACGGCGCTTTCCACCATCGAGTAGAGGTGCTCTGCGGTTGCACCGCTGTCCCGTTCTGTCTGATACTCTCGGGTGGAGTGAGCACCGCGAACGCAGGGTGTGCAGTACTGGCGACCCAAATCCTCCTGTGGTCTTCGGCGCTCAATCGAGGAGAACCTCATGTTTGGCATTGGACCACAAGAAATGGCGGTCATCGCGTTGCTCGCGTTGATCATCTTTGGCCCGGGCAAGCTGCCGGAAGTTATGCGTGAAGCCGGCGCACAGTACAAGAAATTCAAGGGACTTGCCGATGAGATGACCGGCGAGTTGAACAAGGTCACTGCCGAAGCCCGCAAGGAGCTGGACGGTGCCTTTGGTGATCTCGGTCCGGAGATGGAGAAGACTCTCGGTCTGAGCGGTAGCAAGAAGACATCCGGCACGGCAAATCGCGCCACCACCAGCTCTTCAGCCAAGAAGAGCACCACCACCACCTCCTCCACCGCCAAGAAGTCCACGACCTCCAAGACCAGCTCTGCCAGTAAGTCCACCAGCACGAGCACAACAGCCTCCAAGGCATCGACTGCGACTACAGCCACCAAGACAGCGGCCAAGCCGGTTGTCGCCAGCAAGGAAGATCCGTGGGCGGATTTCTCGGCATTTGAGTCCGAGAAGAAGGAAGCCCCCCGCCGTAAGCGATCCGCTACTCCGAGCGCGTTTGATGATTTGACACCGCGCGAGGAAGAAGTCGAACTGGTGCCTGTTGTTGCTGCGAAGGCGTCGGCCGATCTCTCCGAGATCGATGATCCCTTGGCTCGTGCTCGCGCCCGACGACAGTCGGCTGGCTACGCCCGCGCCTGATCGGCGGTGGGTGACGCATGACGACGATCGGTTCAGAGAGTTCATCAATTGCGCTGAATGGCCGCTTCCGGTTCTCACTTCTGGGAACCGATGACGCGATGATGGCGCGACGCGGTGTCATCCACACCACGCGGGGTGATATCCAGACACCTGTGTTTATGCCTGTCGGCACGCAGGCCACGGTCAAGACGCTGCATCCACGAGAAGTGCGAGCGACCGGTGCCCAGATCATTCTCGCCAACACTTACCATCTCATGCTGCGCCCTGGCGTTGATCTCATCCAGGAGGCCGGGGGTCTCCACCGGTTTATGGGTTGGGACGGTCCGATCCTCACCGATAGTGGTGGATTCCAGGTATTCAGCCTGGCCACGAATGCCAAGGTCACGGAGGAGGGTGTGCGATTCGCCAGTCATATCGACGGCGGTAAGCACATGATGACACCGGAATCGGTGATCGATCTGCAGATGGGTTATGGCTCGGACATCATGATGCAACTCGATCATCTGATTGGCCTACCCGCTGAGCGCAAGGCGATTCAAGCCGCCACCGAACGCTCGTTTCGTTGGCTAGATCGTGCCGTTGCCCACTACAACCTGCTAGATGGTGCGATGAGCCGCTCCGTTCTCTTCGGCATTCAGCAGGGTGGTATGGAAGCCGATCTGCGAGAGCGTTCCGCGCGTGAACTCGGCAACCATGATGTCGCCGGTTGCGCCATCGGTGGTCTAAGCGTCGGCGAACCCAAGCCGGTCATGGCGGCGATGCTGGAAGCAACGACACCAAATCTGCCAATCAACAAACCGCGCTACCTGATGGGTGTCGGCAGTCCGGAGGACCTGTGGGAGGGCGTTGCTCGCGGAGTCGACATGTTCGACTGCGTGCTCCCGACCCGTGCCGCCCGTAACGGCGCGCTCTACACGCCCGATGGTCGAATCAATATCAAGAATGCCGGCTGGCGGCATGAGCATCGTCCGATCGACGACTCCTGCGATTGCGAAGCCTGCACCGGGTTCACTGCTGCCTATGTTCACCATCTCTTCCGCGCTGGTGAAGTCCTCGGTCTGCGACTCGCGAGCAGCCACAACCTGCGGTTTCTGAGTCGGCAGGTCGAACAGATGCGCGCCGCTCTGGATACTGGTACCTTTGCTACAGCCTATGACGAGTTTACGCACCGATACCAACCCGTGGCGAGTCCATCGCCGGTGGGTCCCGCCCAGAAGCCGAAAGGAAAGCGATGAGCGAGCGCAAGCGATGGCGGGAGTACCGCACACCGGAGCTGGAACACCACGAGGGTGATGGCTGGTATGTCCCGGAGTTCGATCCGGAGCGTGAAGGCCGCATCGCCGTGGGTACGGACATCATCGAGATCGCCCGTATCAAGCGGTCCATCGACGATTTTGGCGATCGATTCCTGAAACGTTGTTATACCGAGCGCGAGCGTCAGTGGTACGGAAATCGTCCGAATGAGCTCGCCGCTCGCTTTGCTGCCAAGGAGGCTACGAGCAAGGCTCTGGGCACGGGCATCGTTGGCATCCGTTGGCAGGAAATGGAAGTCCTGCCGAACCGTCGCGGTAAACCGATCCTGATTCTCCATGGTCGTGCGGCAGAGCGAGCCCGTCAGCTTGGTTTGACGGACTTCAGTGTCTCGCTCACGCATTCTCGTACCGATGCCATGGCATTTGTGGTGGGAACGGGACCGGGCAGCAGGAGCGAACGCGGATGATTACCATCTCGGATGATTTGCTTCGTCGATTGCTGCCAACACGCGAAACAGGTGCGCACAAGTGGGGCGTTGGTGGCGTTCTGGTCATCGCCGGATCGCCCTCGTATCCCGGTGCGGCCTGGTTGGCCAGCCGATCGGCCGGTCGCAATGGTGCCGGTATCGTCTATCTGGCCACGCCGCGCGGTGTGATCGCGACGATGGCCGGGGCGATGCCGGAGGTGGCGTATGTGCCGTTGCCGGATTCCGATGCACCGGGAACAGCGCGTCGAGCTATCGATCGCATGACGGACGTGCTCGGCAAAGTGCGTTCCGTTGTTGTCGGACCGGGTCTCGGTGATGATGATTCCACCGACTATTTGCTATCCGCGCTCTTGGGTTTGGGTGATCGCACCCATCGATCTCTGAGCGGATTTGGATTCGGCGCGATTGAACCGGAAGAGGTTAGCGGGCAGACGATCTTCGATATGTTCGATGGTCAGATCGTGCTCGATGCCGATGGTTTGAACTGGCTTTCTCGTCAGGAATCGTGGTGGGAACGCGTGCCTGGCCATCGGTTGGTGCTGACTCCGCATCCGGGCGAGGCGGCTCGATTAACTGGTGAAGACGCCTCGGTGTTTGTTGCTGATCCCGCTGGATCAGCCGTTGAGTTGGCGCGAAAATGGCAGCAGGCGGTGGTGATCAAGTCGGGTTACGCGGCTGCTTCGATCGGTACAGAGGTGGTTGTGGCCGATCTCGCTCCGACATCGCTGGCAACAGCCGGAACGGGCGATTGCCTCGCGGGGGCTATCGGAGGGTACCTCGCGCAGGGGAGCTCCGGTCTTAATGCCGCTACGCTGGGTATTGGTATCGGTACCCGAGCCGCGGTCTCACTCGAGGCCACTTTCGGCACCGGAGGGGTGCTCGCCAGCGATTTGCCGGATATGATGGCTCAAACAGCTCGACGTCTCCACGATCAATCGAGAACAGGGGAGTAAACGATGGAACCGATGGAGAATCTTGAGGATACGCGCGAACTAACCGCAGCAGAGATTATGAATGGTGACGTGCCCGCGCTTTCACCGGATGCCACCATCGCCGATGTGCTGCGGACGATGGTGCAGCACGATACCGCCGGTGTTGTGGTGGTGGAGAGCAACGAGATCATTGGCATCATCACCGAGAGTGATATCGTCGCTCGTCAGGCCGATGTCGATGCACCGGTGTTTGTCCCGTTCCTGGATGCGATTTTCGCGGTTGACGCCGGTCGTCAGTACCACGAGGAGATTCGACGTGCTTTGGCGACCTCTGCGCGCGAGCTCATGTCGTCTCCCGTTACGAGCATTCGCAGTCAGGCCACCCTGGAGGAGATCGCCACGGTCATGCTCGACCGCGATGTCCATCCGCTCCCGGTTGTCGATGATGACAACCGATACATGGGTGTGGTGAGCAGACGCGATCTCGTCCGTGTCATCGCCCGGTTGGAGACGCACATCTCATGAATCTGCAGGAGATCGTCGATCAATGGCAGGGTCGGCCGACATTTGCCATCGTAGATTTGGATGCGTTCGCCACCAATGTCCAGGTAATGCGCCGGTGGATCGTGCCCGAGGCGAAGTACTGTGTGGTGGTCAAGGCCAACGCCTATGGTCTTGGTGCTATTCCGATGGCGAAGACCGCGCTCCAGAACGGTGCGGATATCGTCGCGGTAGCAACGGTGGATGAGGGCGCCCAGCTGCGTCGGGCGGGTATCTCCAGCGATATCCTCCTGATGGGTCCGATGGGTGCCGCCGAGAAGGACCTCGCGGTTGGGATGGACATGACGGTGGTCATGAACGATATCCCGTTTGCGTATGGATTGGCGCGATCCGTGCGCGAGAACGGTCGTACAAAGCCACTGAAAGTTCATCTGAAGGTCGATACCGGTATGCGTCGTATGGGCGTGATGCCGGAGGACGCCGTTGCCGCGGCCAGGAAGATCATGAGCTTCCCGGAGCTGCGCCTGGAAGGATTGATGACCCACTTTGCCAGCGCGGATGTGGAGGATATGACCTCCGCGGAGAAGCAGGTAGCGGTTTTCGATCAGGTTGTTGCCGATCTGGAAGTGGCTGGTATCGATATCCCAATCAAGCATATGTGCAATAGCGCCGGAACGGTGCAGCATCAAGACTGGCACAAGGATATGGTGCGCAGCGGTATCGCCACCTACGGAGTGCGACCCGCCCCGCACATCCCGCTACCGGGTGAACCCGGCGAGATGAAGCAATGCATCAGTCTGCACAGCACAGTGACCCGGGTGATCCCGCTCGCCCCCGGTGATGCGGTCAGTTACGGTGGTACGTGGGTGGCGCCGGTGGAGACTCGAGGTGCCCTCGTACCAATTGGCTACGCCGATGGTGAGCTCCGCAGTCTGAGCAACGTCTCCCACATGGCGATTGAGGGGCAGAAGGCTCCCGTTATCGGTCGTGTGTGCATGGATCAAACGATTCTGCGTATGCCTGCCTCGCTACCATCCACCACCAGACAGCGAGTGGTGGTATTCGGCAATGGCACGGAGGAGCAGGCTGGCGCACCCACGCTGGAGGAGTTGGCGGAGATCGGGTGTACGATCCCGCACGAACTGATCACATCCATCGCCCCCCGCGTCCCGAAACTCTACGTCCGTGAGGGGAAGCTTGTCGCGATATCCGATTTGGATGGATATCGAGAGTATCAGCGGAGTTAGCGTCGGTATACCGTCGGAATCGTCTCCCAGGCTTCAGCGACCTTAGCCTCAAGATCCTCCAACGATCCATCATTGACGATCTCGAGATCGGCGCGGGCGCGCTTGGGGGCGAGTGGTGGTTGCGCAGCGATGCGTCGACGCGCACCCGCCTCATCCAGGTTATTCCGCGCCATCAGACGCTGCACTTGTATCTCCTCGGGACAGGTCACCAACCAGACAGCATCGCAGATCTCGGCGTGACCGCTCTCGATCAGTTTGACCGCGTCCAGAATCACCACGCCATGGTCGATCGCGAAGGCGCGGCGATCGCTCTCCGCGATCACGGCGGGGTGAGTGAGCGCATCCAGCTCCGCCAACTTGACGGGATCACTGAACACGATCGCACCGAGCGCTTTGCGGTTCAGTGATCCGTCGTCTGCAAGGATGCTGTCGCCGTAGTGATCGACCAGTGCACGCAACAGCGGCATACCGGGTGTGATCAGCTCGTGGTAGACGGCGTCCGCATCGATATGATGTGCACCACGCGCGCCGAGCATGCGCACGACAGTGCTTTTGCCGGTGGCGATGTTCCCGGTCACACCCAGGATGAAGCGCGGCACTAGACCGCTTCCATCTCGAGCGCGGCTTCGGTGAGTTCCTCCCACTCGGTGTAGACGCCATCGAGCTCGGATTGCACACGCTCGAACTCGGTGCCGAGTGTACTGATCGCGTCGATATCCTGATCGATCGTCGCCACCGTCATGGCATCGTTGAGTTCGTTCAGCTTGCCCTCAAGCTGGGCGATACTGCGCTCGACTTTGGCCAGCCGTTTCTGCACATCGGTATTCGTGCGTCGCTTCGGCTTGCCCTTCGAGGTGATCTCGACGAGAGGATCGGTTGACGCTGGCGTATCGGTCGTGTCGACCCTCGCGGTTGACTGCGCAGTGGTTGTCGGTTTGTCCGTGGTCACCGGAGTTGCAGCGCGTCGACCCAACTGGCGCTGGTAATCCGTGTAGTTACCGAGGCTGAAGCTCATCTCTCCGTTCTCAACGATCCACAACTTCGTCGCGATCTTGTCCATGAAGAAGCGGTCATGGCTGACAAAGAGAATCGTGCCATCGAAGTCGTTGAGCATCTGCTCCAGCGTTTCGCGACTCTGGATATCGAGATGGTTCGTCGGTTCGTCCAGGATCAGGAAGTTCGCCTGCTCCAGCAATAGCACACCGAGGGCAAGACGACTGCGCTCGCCACCGCTGAGATCGTTGATGTGCTTGTAAACGTCGTCGCCACTGAACAGGAATCGCCCCAGATAGGTGCGGGCATACTCCTCGCTCATGATCTGGGTTTCCATGATCACGCTCAGTGGTGTCCCACTGCCCTTACCGCGTAGTTGCTCGTGACTCTGGGCGTAATAGCCTGGCTTCACGTTGGTGCCGTAGCTGTACTCGCCCTTGAGGAGTGGCAGTTGCCCGACCAAACTCTTGATTAGCGTCGTCTTGCCGGCACCGTTCGGACCGAGGAGTCCGATGCGATCGCCTCGTTCGATCTGAAGCTCCGGCGTGCGCACGTAGATCGCCGGGCCTTCCGGATCGCGATAGCCGATCTCCATACGACTACTGGTCAGCACCATCCGACCGCTGCGCAGGTTGGCTGGCAGACGGAGATGCATCTCCTCGTAATCTTGAGGTCGATCGAGTCGCTCCAACCGATCCAACTTCTTCTGGCGACCGCGAGCCTCGCGGTAACGCTGGCCGTTGCCGTACTTGCGGATGAACTCTTCCTGCCGCGCAATGTACTCTTGCTGCTCCTCGTACTCCTTGATGCGGCGAATCTTGCGTTCCTCGCGCATCGGCAAGTACTTAGCGTAGCTGGCCGGATAGTCCTCCAGCGTGCCGAAGCTGAGATCGAGCGTGCGTGAGGTGGTGCGATCAAGGAAGTAGCGGTCGTGACTGACGATGAGGCAGGCACCGTTCCACTTGGCCAGGAACTCTTCCAGCCACTCCAGCATCTCGAGATCGAGATGGTTTGTAGGCTCGTCGAGGAGTAGCAGATCGGGATCGGCGAGCAACGCCTTAGCCAGCGCTACGCGTGTCTTCTGTCCACCGCTGAGGCGGGCAACCGGATCGTCGAACATCTCCTGCGTGAATCCGAGTCCCTGCAGGATCTCGTCGGTACGATGTTCGATATCGTAGCCGGAAGCCGACTCGAAGTGGATGCTGAGGCGATCATACTCGTCCATCAGCGCTTCCAGATCGGCCTCGGCGTCTCCCATCTGTTGCTCGATCTCGCGCATACGATCCTGCATTGCGAGTACCGGTGCAAAGGCGAGTTTCGCCTCCTCGCGCAGAGTGTTATCGCTGGTGAAGCGAGCCTCCTGCGGTAGATAGGTGATGCGCAAGCCTGGCTGGGTGGCGATTTCGCCGCCGTTGGCATGCTCGATACCGGCGATGATGCGGAGGATGGTGCTCTTGCCCGCGCCATTGACGCCGACAAGCGCGACTTTCTCGCGTTCGCGCACCTGGAAGGAGACACCCTTGAAGATGGTCTCGGTGATGAATGTCTTGGTCAGATCAGTGACGGAAAGAAGCGGGACAGCTGGCGGCATGATGATGTACTCCGGGAGATGAAGGCAGGAAGAACTGCGCGCCGGCGAATCAGCGGCACGCGGAAGTTCGTATGGAGGTTGTCACTGCGTTCGTATCACACCGGATTCCTGAAGTTCAGGCGAATAGTTCATGAGTGAGTATAGCGCAGGGCGATTTTGGCTGCGGTAGCAGAGGAGACAGGCTCTCCTGCAGATGCCGAGCGCCCACGAGCAGCCTGCCACCAACCGATGTTGGAAGACCAGATGCGCAACACTACTCGTCCAGGAAATCCTTCAACTTCTGGGCTCGGCTGGGATGGCGCAACTTGCGGAGCGCCTTGGCTTCAATCTGACGGATGCGCTCTCGGGTGACACCGACATGCTTGCCGACATCCTCCAGTGTGCGATTCCGACCGTCGCCCAGCCCGTATCGCATCAGGATGACGTCGCGTTCGCGCGGACTCAGTGTTTCCAGCACATCGCCGACCTGCTCGCGCAGTAGCTGCATGCTGGCCTCATCTGGCGGTGCCATCGCCGATTCATCCTCGATGAAATCACCAAGCGAACTATCGTCTTCCTCGCCAACGGGCATTTCGAGGCTGATCGGATCCTGGTTGAGCTTAAGGATCTCGGCCACGCGTTCGGCCGTCATATCCAGGACCTTGCCGATCTCCTCGTTGGTTGGCTCCTTGCCGAGCTCCAGTTGGAGTTCGCGTTTTGTGCGCTGAATGCGATTGATCGTCTCGATCATGTGCACGGGAATACGGATCGTTCGCGCCTGATCGGCGATGGCGCGACTAATCGCCTGTCGTATCCACCACATCGCGTAGGTGCTGAATTTGAAACCCTTGTGATGCTGGAACTTCTCCACGGCTCGAATGAGACCGAGATTCCCTTCCTGGATCAGATCGAGCATGCTCATGCCACGATTGGCGTATTTCTTGGCGACGCTTACCACCAGGCGTAGATTGGCCTCCGTGAGTGCGACCTTAGCCTGGGCGCCAGCGACCTCTATCTGATCCCAGGTCCGCATCTGGCGCGCTTCGCGATGCTCCCAGACCTCCCGCACAGCGGCATCCGATGGCCAGGCATCATCGATGCTCACTGACTTCTGGATCGATTCCGGGAGCAGAGCCCATTCAACCCGACGCAGTCGCAGCTGTTCCTCCAGCTCCGTGTTGGAGAGACCATAGGTGCTCGCGACCGAGGCGAAGGCGGTGCTATCCACGCTCGTGATTGGCAAGACGCGCTCAAGCACCGTTGGGATGGATGTGGGGGGCTCCGTCTCGATACGCGTGTACAGATCAAGCGCCATCGGCCAACCGAGTCGAAACGACGTCCAAATGTGCATACCGATATCGGTGGCGGTCGGCGTATAGGTGCCTTCTGCGCTCAGCGAGAGGCGGGTGGCGGAGACATAGGCCGCCAGATCCATAGCCATCGAGAGCTCGATCTCGCGATCGGCGGAAATGAGGGCGACGCGGCCGATCTCGCGCAGATACATGCGCACGGGATCGTCGAGTGATACCCCGTCCATATCGGTGTCGAGATCGACATTGTCCGCGAGCGCACTGCGATAGCTTGCGGGTGTGGGATCGTCATCGATAATGTCGATTTCGAGATCGACCCCATCGTCTTCAACAAGTTCTTCGAGAGTTTGCAGGCGCTCCTCATCGTCGCGCAGGTCAAGCCCGCGCTCATCGGTTGGTTCGGACCGACGTTTGTTTGGCACGGATTACTCCTGGTGAGCCCGGGTGATGTCCAACCGTATCAGATCGGCGAACGATTCCCGGCGTCGAATCAGGCGAGTGCTGCCGTTGTTGACCAGCGCCACTGCTGGTTTCAGCGACATATTGTAGTTGCTGGCCATCGCCAGGCAGTAGGCACCTGCTGCCGGAATAGCCAATAGATCGCCTTCGTGCGATACCGGTAGGTCAATATCCTCGATCAGAAGATCGCCGCTTTCGCAGTACTTCCCCGCGATGGTGACGGTTTCATGGGGGCCGCCACTGCCATCACGGTTCGCGATCTCCGCCGTATAGCGAGCATCATAGAGTGCGGGGCGGATGTTGTCGGCCATACCGCCGTCGACACTGACGTACGTTCTGATCCCATCCAACTGCTTTCGCGCACCCAATGTGTATACAGCAATACCGGCTGGTCCTGCAATCGCCCGACCCGGTTCAATGATGACCATTGGTAGTGGCAAGCCGTTTTCTGCACAACCTGCTTCGATCGTGCTGGCAATGGTTTCGATCCAGTGCGCTGGATCGAGCGGTGTGTCCTGATCAAGGTAACTAATGCCAAAGCCTCCGCCTGGGGAGAATATCTCCAACTCCACGCCATAGCTCACACGCATCTTGGCGGCGAACGCCAGCATATCGCTGATCGCACCCGTATGGGCGTCGGTGTCGAAAAGTTGGCTGCCTACATGCGCGTGATATCCCGCAAGTCGTACGCCAGGGATGTTCACCAGTTTCGCCACGGCGCGTTCAGCCTGGCCATCGGAAATCGGCAATCCGAACTTGGAATCCGCGACACCGGTGCTGATCTTGCGGTGCGTATGGACATCCACACCGGGATTCAGCCTCAGCAGCACCGTCATTGGTTCATCGTGTTCCGCGGTGAGTTCCTCGAGTAGATCGATCTCGTTGAAGTTGTCGACGATGATCTTGCCGATTTTGGCTTCCAATGCCATCTCGAGCTCGTTGCGACCCTTGTTGTTGCCATGCAGGCTTAGCAGATGTGGTGGTACTCCCGCGTTGAGTCCTACAAAGAGCTCGCCATCGGATACGCAATCCAGACCCAGACCTTCCTCTGCCACGATCTCCGCAATCGCTGTGCACAGGAATGCCTTGCCCGCATACACGGCGCGACTATGTGGTAGTCGTGACGAGAGTGCGTCTTGCCAACCGCGCATGGCGGAGCGCAGAGTCGTCTCGTCGTACACGTAGAGCGGTGTGCCATACGAATGAGCAAGCTCGGCGACCGAAACCTCGCCGACGACAATCTCGCCCACATCGTTCCGATGGGTGCCCATCGGCCAGACTTCAGTCACGTTCGGTCCCCCCTCCGTATCCTGTTGCTGTTACTCGCTAAGTTTCGCACGTCTTGCGTTTGTGTCACCAACGCCAGACAATGCAGTTCGATGGAAAACCGGATTCAACAGGATCATGAATGCCCACGAGCGAAGCCCAACCTGTCAACGAAACGAATCGCGGTATCCTCTATGGTGCTCTGGCGTATGGAGCCTGGGGTGTTCTGCCCATCTACTTTCACGCTTTGGAGCCAGCAGGTCCGCTTGAGATTCTGGCGCAGCGGATTCTCTGGTCAGCCATCTTCTGCCTGCTGTTTTGGATGATTCGGCGGGACTTCGGTTGGCTGAAGACGCTGCTGCGACAGCCGAGACAGGCCGGAGCGCTCACACTGGCCGCCTATCTCCTCGCGGTTAATTGGGGTGTCTACATCTACTCGGTGCATGCGGACAATGTGCTGGAGAGTAGTCTCGGGTACTTCATCAATCCGTTGTTCCTGGTGCTCATTGGCGTGTTCGTGTTGGGCGAGCGTCTGAACACGATGCAATGGACCGCGATTGCGCTCGGTACCCTGGCAGTGCTGGTGATTGCGGTTGACTATGGACGTCCACCCTGGATCGCACTCATTCTGGCGGCATCGTTCACCGGTTATGGGTACATCAAGAAGATGGTCGGTGTCAGCATGGGCGCGTTGGAGACAATGACAGCGGAAAGCTTCCTGCTGGTTCCGTTCGCGTTGCTGACCTTGTGGTGGGTGAGGACCCACGCCAACGATCTCACGTTCTCCAGCGAGGGATGGTCGCACACGCTGCTGCTCATTCTGCTGGGTGTGATCACGATTCTTCCACTGACACTGTTCTCGGCTGCCGCCGCGCGATTGCCGCTCACGATCCTTGGCTTGCTCCAGTTCCTGGCACCGATCGGTCAGTTCCTGGTTGGCGTGCTCATCTTTCATGAGGCTGTACCTACCGCTCGCTGGATCGGATTCGTCCTGGTCTGGATCGCGCTTCTGATTTTGACCGCCGATACGTTCCGGAGCGCCTCACGTCGCAGGCGATTGCGCGCCACCTAAGGTGACGAAACCGGGTGCTGTAGTGGACAATACCCCCAAGCGACCGGATATGCGTCGCTCTTTTGGGTTCCCACATAAGCGATTCCCCTAATCAGAATCAGGACATTTCATGGCACTCGTCGATACAGCACGCATCTTTGTGAAATCCGGTAAGGGTGGCAATGGTTCCACCCACTTCCGCCGTGAGAAATACGCGCCCAAGGGTGGTCCCGATGGTGGCGATGGCGGTCGTGGCGGCGATGTCATCTTCCGCGTGAAGGACAATCTCAATAGTCTCCTGCCGTTCCAGTATGTGAGCCGCTATATCGCCAAAGATGGTCAGGGCGGCATGGGCAACAAGAAGTTCGGTCGAAGCGGTGCCGATGTCGTCGTGAATGTGCCGCCGGGGACGGTGGTGTTTCTGGACGAGACGGACGAACAGATCATCGATCTCACCGAACCCGGTGAGGAGTTCATTATCGCCAAGGGTGGCAAGGGTGGTCTTGGCAATGTCCACTTCAAGAGCAGCACCCGCCAGGCACCTCGTATCGCCGAGCTCGGCGAACCTGGTCAGGAGTACTGGCTGCGACTCGAACTGCGTTTGATTGCCGACGTTGGTTTGGTCGGTTTACCGAACGCCGGCAAGAGCACACTGCTGGCGAGCAGCACGCGTGCCAAGCCGAAGATCGCGGACTATCCGTTTACCACGCTGCAACCGAACCTCGGTGTGGTGGAGGTCGGTGGACCTGGCGGAGATTCCTTCGTTCTCGCCGATATCCCGGGCCTGATTGAGGGCGCCGCCGAAGGCCATGGGCTCGGTCACGAGTTCCTGCGCCACGTTCGCCGTACCAAACTGCTGTTGCATGTTCTGGACGCCAGCGGTGGTGTTGAGGGTCGTGATCCTCTGGATGATTTCCGCACGATCAATCGCGAGCTCTTCGATTTCGATCCTGATATGCAGCGCAAGCCGATGATTGTGGCGCTGAACAAGATTGATCTGCCCGAGGCGCAGGATAATCTTCCGCGCTTGAAGCAGACGCTTACGGACGAAGGCTATGAGATCTATGAGATCTCGGCGGCCACTGGCGAAGGTGTGCGTGAGCTGCAAAACGTTGTTGCCGAGCGTATGCGTGATATCCGCGAGCATGAAGCCGAAGAGAAGAAGCTGGAGGCCGAGAAGCCGAAACGCCGTGTCTATACCATCGGCAATGTCGACGAGCGCGCCTGGGATATTGAGCGCGTTGCTCCGCATCACTATGTGGTGAGCGGTGTTGGTCTCGAACGATTCGCCGCGATGACTAATTTCGATCAGTGGGAGAGTGCCGAGCGTTTCCAGCGGGTGTTGGACCGTACCGGCGTTCTGGACGAGCTGGAGAAGATGGGCATTGAGGAGAAGGACACCGTCACCATCGGTACCTTCGAGATGACCTGGGGCGAAAGCTACGACGAGAAGCCGTGGGCGGTGGAGCAGGATGATCGCCTGGATGAGCTGCTGGCCGAGGAAGAGGACGGAATCCTCGTCGAGGACTGGTCTGATGACGAGCCGGACGACGATGAAGAGGAAGCGACCGCTGTCCACCGCACCTATACCCTCGATGCCTTCGACGACGATGATGAAGAGTAGCACCGCGCTTTTCGCACGCTGCCCACTCGGTAGCGTCGTAACGTCGCCGAGAGCCGCTAACGATATCCTGCGGCGGATCGTCGTTCCGAACGCGAGGCGGAGGAACAAGCCTCCCTGGGAATGTCGTTGCCGGTAGTATCCCTCCATTCCGCTGCGGCGTACGGATGACGGGGAGAGTTCTCACAGTTCGGTAGAGGCGTAGCTTGTCTGCGCCAACGACGTGCAGCGTCGTAATGTGACTGATGATCATAAGATTCTCGAGATACGATGTAATCGCTCGTCATTCCGAAAGCGCAGCGGAGGAACAAACCGAGGTGGGAATACCATGGCCGGTAACATGGCTCCCAGCCACCTGAGGGCGGATGCGACCACAAGGGATCGCAACTACCGATCCTCTCGGATGCGAGGCTATCTTGGAAGGCCCATGGGAGAAGCAGTGCCAGAGAATAGACTAATCCTTATCGTGGGACAGGAGGGTGTTGGGAAGACCACCACATTACGGGCATTGGCCCCTCAAATTCCCAGGAGCGCTCGGGTTGATGGAGCTGAACTGGCGGCTGTAAATCCCTGGAGTCTGGATGATTCTAGACTGAATCTCTTGTGGAGAAATATGGCAGATGTTGCAACGAACTACTGGGAGGCGGGTTTTCGCAACTTTGTCGCCGGAAGTTTCTTCAGCAATCTGAATCAATACGCCGCGTTTCGCGAGCATCTCAATGCAGATGCAGAGACGTATGTGATCCATCTGTGTGCTGGAAAGCTCACCAGAGACCAGCGGCGTATCGATCGTTCCAAACCGTCTACAAAGGAATGGCGAGACCATGTTGATAGCGTTGATCCAGAGGATCAGACGCTCGCGACGGACACCGATTCGTATCGGTATCTAAGAATCGACAACGACGGGCTCTCGGTTGAAGAGACCGTGGAGGTTATTCGGGCATGGGCTCCGGAGTTGTTCGAGGACTAGCTATACGTTGTGCCGGGGATTGACATCGGCGTAGCTGGTCTACGCCAATGAAGCCTTGCGTTGTAGTTCGGTACCTTGCCGCCCGCAGATGGAGTGACCCACAAGGGTCTCGACTACCGATTTTCAGCTGTAAACATGAAGACGAGGGGCCAAAGCTGGCCCCTCGTCTTCATTGTTGCTCTGAATCCGCAGCCTAGAGTTCCTGATGGTACGCCAGCAGGCGATCACCATCGAGTCGGCGCAGCTTCTGCAGCGCCTCGTTCTCGATCTGCCGGACGCGCTCGCGGCTGATCTGCAACTGCTCGCCGACCTCAGCCAGCGTGTGCTGATGTCCCTGACCCAAACCAAATCGGAGCTGAAGTACGAGTCGCTCGCGGGCGCTGAGGGTATCCAGCGCGGCAGCGACGTCGCGCTTGAGCATGCTCTCGCTGGCGGCCTCGTACGGTGTCTCACTGATCTCATCGGCGATCAGATCGCCGAGCGACGTATCGTCCTCGTTACCGATCGGTGTCTCCAGGCTGATCGTGCGCTGGGCGGCCTGAACGATCTGGTGGATCTTCTCGGGAGCCACCTCCATCGCCTCGGCGACTTCCTCTGGGGTTGGCTGGCGACCCATCTGCTGCGCGAGTTGGTTGAGCGTCTTGCGATAGCGGCTGATGGAATCGCCCATGTGAACGGGGAGGCGGATGGTGCGGCTCTGATCGGCGATGGCGCGGGTAATGGCCTGACGAATCCACCAGGTTGCGTAGGTGCTAAAGCGGAAACCCTTGCGCCAGTCGTACTTCTGTACGGCGCGCATCAGACCGATATTGCCTTCCTGGATGAGATCCAGCAACGTCAGTCCGCGATTCACGTAGCGCTTGGCGATACTGACCACAAGGCGAAGATTGGCGCGGACGAACTGCTGCACCGCCAGCATATCGCCGTCTTCCACGCGCTTGGCAAGATCGATTTCCTGTTGGTGTGTCAGTAGTGGGGTTTCGGCGATCTCGCGCAGGTAGAGGCGAACGGGATCATTGATGAAGTTCGGATCAAGCTTCTGTAAGACATCCAGATCGCGTTCGAGATCGGCCTCGTTTTCGACCTCCGGTTCCATTTGCGTTGTGATTTCTTCGGGAACATCGGGACGATCATCGCCGTGCATACTGTCGCGGGCGAGTTCATCGATTCTGGAAACGTCGTAAGTGGACATAGAGTGGGAGTGTTCCTTTCTGAGACTCGCATCAGTGTTCCTCGTTGAATCTGAAACGCGGCTCTCGTTGTGCGACGGCACCCCTTCGTGCCAATGCATATCAACGACCGATAGTGCATACGCTGCCGTTCCTCAAAACGGTTTGGTACCATCCGGCGCGGTCTTTGCACCGAACCCATCCGGCTGCGCTATACTTTGCAACGCAAAAGGCGAGCCAGGACGTGCATCTGTGATGAGTTTCTGGTTGATGCGTGAAGCCGTGATTTCGTTACGGTCAACACAGCACCAGCCTCGTGCAAGCATGCTCGAGACACCTTAGGATATAGCCATTCCCTGATCTTGTAAACCCTGTAATGGCAACGATGTACAAACCCGGCGGAGCAACTCCGCCGGGTTGTGCGTTTGGCAGGGTTTCTGAAGGCGAGTGTAACTGGCACGAAGCGGAGATTCCGAGGTGGAGAGCGGTATGTACGTTCTACAACCTCTCGCCGCGCCGGGAATCCCTAGTATCCGAACTGTGTGTTCAGCCACGTCAACGCCAGCGATGTCCAATCAGGAACCGACGTTGGCACCAACTCCTCTAAACCGTAGTCGGTCAGCTTGTCGCCGGTGCTGATGCCATGAGGACCGCGCTCATAGAGATGGAGTTCCACCGGTATACCCACCTCCAGTAGCCTCTGCGTAAAGATGACCGATTGCAGTGCGGGTACTACGTCATCGGCAGCGGTATGCCACAGGAAAGTGGGGCAGGTGTTGGCATCCACGTAGTTCACCGGATCGGACTCCGGTCGACGCGCGAGCGCAATCGCTCCGAGAGCGGATGAATCGAGTCGGCGCTCGTCCTCTGGTTCGAATCCATGGAAATCCGTCACGGCGTAGCACAGGATGGCTGCGTTCGGTTGATTGCTGAAGGCTGCGATTTCGCCGAATCCACACGCATCGAGATCGGTGGCCTCATCTACGCTCCATGTATCTATGTGCCACTGCGTCGCGAGCAGGGCCGCGCAATGACCGCCCGCCGAGAAGCCCATAATCGCGATTTGGTTTGGATCGATACCCAGACGATCGGCGTTTGCGCGCACCCAACGCACCGCCATGCTCAGGTCGATGAGTGGATGCGGATAGGAGGAGTGATCGCCGATGGAGTAGGAGAGGACGAACGTCTGGTATCCGTGCATCATGAATGGCATCGCGGCTGGCAATCGTTCGCGATCTGCGAGAATGCGATAGCCACCGCCAGGGCAGACGATCATTGCTGGTCGACGTTCCGGCACCGCGATATGCCCGATAGGTTCGGATCTGGATTGCTCGATGATATAAGCGTCCAGCACCACATCCCGGGCCGGATTGAGGGCGATTGCCTCGGTGCGAAGGTACATGGGATCACTCCTGTCTCAACAACTGATGTTGGTCGTGACGTGTTTCTGCGCGGGAGAGTACATCGGCCATAAACGCGAGATCGTTCTGAAGCTGCGTGCCGTTGATGCTTCCATCGGCATTGACCGATGATGATTCCAGACACCAATCGATGATGTGATCGGCGGAGATGGTGTGATCTGCCACGCGATCGAAATCGATGCTTCCCTCGCCGGGATGCAGATAGATGCGGCGACCGTTACGGTCGGTCAGCGCCTTGCCGGCGTCCTTGATGTGAATTTGTTCGGCTCTCGCAAATACCTCCGGCGATTCCAGTCCACTTTGCAGTTGATCATGCATGTGAAGGAACTCGGTATCGAGCGTGAAGGGGACGCCCGGATAGTCTGCCGCAATGGTTTCCAGATGCGTCAGCGGTGAATCCCGCAGACAGGGAATCGATTCGATCGAGAGATGGCAATCGTAGCGTTCGGCAATCCGAACGCAGGCATCGATTTGCTCCAGATTGCGTTCGATGTGGTGATCGCTGTCCGGTAGTCCCCAAAGATGAAGCACCAATCGTTGGATGCTGAGTTCATGAGCAAGTTGGGCATTGATCTCGAGTCGCTGCAGTCCTAGCGCAGTCTTGTCCCGATCAGTGTCACCCAGGAGCGGACCAATCGACTTCTCGGTGTGCAGTGATTGCAGGAGTTCCGCCGTGGGTTTGAGGTGGTGGAGGCAGAGATCGACATCGTCGTAGAAGCTGGGATAGAAGATCAGCTCGAACCCGTCACAATCGATCAGCCGCATGTGACGCGCGATCTCCTCAGGATTCGTCCGATCGGGATCGCGGGAGAATGCGCCGGTGGAGCAGAGGATGCGTCCCTTCACGGCTACTCTCCGGTCGCCCCGTCAATCGCTTCGCGGATAATATCGGCATGGCCACAGTGGCGCGCCGTCTCCCGAATCATGTGGGTCACGATCCAGCGCAATGATCGTCTTGCTTCCTCAGATGGATACCACTGGGCGAGGTCGTCCATCTGATATTGCGCGACGATTTCGTCCGAAATCGCACACTCGGCAGCATAGAAAGCGAGCAGGGAATCGCTCGTCTCTTCAGGCTCGAGATCGAACTCGTTTTCACCCTTGTGCCACGGGATGTCGACGATACGATCATCCATCACACCCTGGAACCACTGGTAGCGCCTAACCGTACGCCAGGTGTTTGACCAAACCCAGCAGCGGCCAGTTGGAGACAGTTGATCTGGTCTGGAGCGATCATCCGTCAACCCCTTGCATTTCATCAACAACGTCTCCCGGTGGTGTTGAAGGAACCCGAGAAGCGTTGATTTCTCATCTGCCCGGAATGGAGGAGTTGTGCGTGTATCTATGGTCATGGCTGCTTCTCCATGGGTTGGGTCCTGCGTGCCCTGGCCTCATACACCGGATTCACGCCCGTCGCTCCATCAATGGACTCGCGAATGAAGTCGGCGTGCCCCAGGTGTCGCGCGATCTCCTCGATCATGTGCAGCAGTATCCACTGCAAACTGACGGGGCCATAAGTCCGGCTATGGACCGCAGTGAGTTGATCAAGTGCCATATTACGAGTGATCTCATCTGACCGTTGACTGACCGTGAGGTACCATGCGCGGAGGGCATCAAACGAATCTTCATCATTGGCTGTCCACGCCTCAGGATCGTTAGGAGCACGCGTCACCGGTTCACCCAGCATCCGCCCCACAAACCAGGTTTCCTCCACATGGATGAGATGCTTGAGCAGTCCCAGCAGGCTCATCCCTGACGGTTGATGTGGCATTCGAAGCTGTTCGTCCGTCAGGCCCTCCAGCTTCCATGGCACCGCGGCGCGTTGCTGGTTCACGAAAGCCAGCAGCATCGTTTTCTCATCGCCGTATGGTGGTGGAGTGAAGTGCTCATCCATACCTAAACTCCCGTCTTATGGGAACCGTGGATTCTGCCCGACCATACCGTCGATTGACTCACGAATGAGATCAACGTGGCCCAAATGTCGTGCGATCTCCTCGATCATATGCATGAGTGCCCAGCGCAGTGTCACCCCCGCCTGAAGCGGATGCGGATCGACCAGGATTGTCTCCAGGGGCAGGTCTGCAACGATCTCATCGCTACGGCTGCAGGCAAGCCGATAGTCCGCGATCACGTCATCGCAGGTCTCGTGCGGTTCAAGTGCCCACTGATCTCGGACGTCATCGAACCGCAGGATATCCGGACCCAGCAGATCCTGTTGTAGCCAACTGCGCTCGACCCGGGTCAGATGCTTGACGAGTCCGATCAGTGAAAGTGTGGAGGGTGGATGCTGCATCTGGAGTTGGTCGCAGGTTAGCCCCGACACCTTCCAGAGCAGGGTATCTCGCTGATTCTGAAGGAAGAGCAACAGCAACTCCTTCTCATCACCCGCGAGGACTGTATCGATGTTACGTTCATCAGTCACGGATATACGACTTCCATTCCTTGCAGGTCCACATGTTGGTGGGATTCTCCCACGCGTAGTCCTGCGCCTCTACCAGGACGTCGCGATAGAGATCGTCCGGAGCGTAGTAACGTTCGCGGGCATAGCCGCCTCGCACCATCAGCTCGCTCAGCAGGTAGTAGTCTCCCGTCTCGGGATCCTTGATGAAGACGTGTCGCAGGAAGCGACCGTTCGGGTCTTTGTCTGAGATATCCTGCTGAATCCAGACAATGGTGCCTTTCGGCAGGAGCGTCTTCAGGAACACCGCACTCTCCGGTCCGAAGCACTCCTCTGCTTTGTACCCCTGTACTTCGGGAGCCTGGATGCCAATGAGGCGATATTGCTCGTACCAGTCATCGTTCGGCTTGGTCAGATTGATGGAGTCGCCATCGTGCACCTTATCAACACGCATCTTCACGGCGTCATCCGGGAGTTCCCACGGTATCGTATCGAAGTAGTCGAAATCGGTGAGATCGGGTGTGGGAACGGGATCGGCGACGCTCACGAGCGCTCCGAGTGAGAGGTAGATTGCCATGACGATGGCGAGGAATGTGCGCATAGATCCTCCGTGGCTCTGAATCATCTTCTCCGTGGTAGCATAACCGTAACAGCGTCAGGGGTGCCCTTTTCGGGCTGAGATCACACCCTTGGAACCTGAACCGGTTCGGACCGGCGGAGGGAGGCGCCGCAATCCAGACATAGTGTCCGGTTTGTCGCCTTTCCATATGGAATGGCGGCATTCGCCTTTATGAGGACATGCATGCTGGATCGAATGCTTACCATCACCTATGTCACCGACCCGGACCTGGATATGACCGCGCAACAGCGCGTCATTCGCGAGTTCATCGCCAGCGCGGGCGAGATGCCATTGCGGGTGGCCTTCCGATTGCCCGGCGCCTCCGATATCGATATCCGCGCGCTGATTAGCTGGTACCTCGAGCTCGAGGACGCCAACCGACTGTTGCCAGCACTGATCCACGGACGATATGACCTCGCCGGTGAGTTCCCAGGCTGTGTTTCCTGGATTCCGTCTGCCGCTCTCCGCAGGGAGGATGTTCGCGCGTCGGCATATTCCGTGCATGACCATCATGAGGCCAGATTGGCAGGAGATCGAGGAGCCGTTGAGGTGATCTACGGCCACGTGTTCGTCAGCGAATCGCATCCCGGGGAGCCCCCTCGGGGATTGACGACACTCGCCGCCATCGCGGACAGCGCACTCCTAGTCACCGCAATCGGGGGGATCAACGAAGAGACGATCGGTGCGCTGAGACCGACTGGTATCGATCGTGTGGCCATGATCCGGGCTGTAAGTCGATCACCCGATATCCCCACCACGCTGCGCAGGATTCATGAACGTTGGAGCACCGGTTGAGCACGAAAGGACAGACAGTGGATAACGACGATAACGATATCAAGCACCTGAACGATTTCGGCAGTATGAGCTGTAGCCTGTTCACGATCAGCACTTACCTCGCGCAACGGAAGATCAAACCGGAGTCTGTAGCTGTGGCCGTGAACGATGAGGTTGTACCCCGGTCCCTCTGGGACGAGTACAACCTCCGCGATGAGGACAAGATCGAGGTCGTTCGTGCCGTCTCCGGCGGCGATCGCACCGATCCGTTGATCATCGCTGGACATACCTTCACATCGCGACTCTTTGTCGGAACCGGCAAGTATCCGGATACCGACTCCATGGTTGCATCACTGGATGCAAGCGGAACGGAGATGGTGACCGTTGCCATCCGGATCATGAATCTGGATGGCAATGAGCCCTCGATCCTGGAATCGATCGATCTCTTCCGCCACAAGCTGCTCCCGAATACCGCTGGTGCCTACACCGCAGATGCACCGAGTTCCATGGCGAGAGCACAGTCACTCGGCACCGAGGCTGGTCGGCAGGCATACCTCGCCGGTCGGATGGCGCGGACAGAGTACGCCAATCCCAGCAGTCCGGTTGGTGGTGTGCCATTGGCGATCGAATAGCGATTGCCGGTTAGCCTCCATTTCCTCTCAGGCATGGTGCGGTACCATTCGGGGAGAATGGTTCATACAGGAGTACGCAATGCCAAAGACGACACTTTCTCTTCCGCAGAGCCTTGGTAAGGATGAAGCACTCAATCGCCTGCACGGTATGTTGGAGTCGGTCAAGGAAAACTACGGGAGCCAGGTTTCTGATCTCCAGGAGAACTGGACCGACGACGGCGGTACCTTCAGCTTCAAGGCGATGGGATTCAAGATCAGCGGCGAACTCATCGTCTCCGACACCGATGTTCGCATTGATGCCGAGTTCCCCTGGGCGGCCAAGCCGTTCCAGAGCACGATCGAAACCGCGATTCGCGAACGAGCGGAGCGCTTGTTGGCATAGGGATGCCTCCGAAAAGACCCCGACCTCCGCGCGAGGTTGGGGTCTTTTCCGTTGTGAGAAATGCCCATACACTGCCTGAAACTCACTCGATTGCGACACTCGTTTCCATGGAGGAATCATGACCGATACCACGCCCACCAAAGAGACTCCCGATCTTCCCCCGCCACCAGTGGTGAAGCAACACAGCATCACCGCGAATGGCGAGAAGCTGGACTACACCAGTACCACCGGTCTCATGCCGATCTTTAACGATAAGGGTGAACTGCGGGCCAATCTGTTCTATGTCGCCTACACCAAAGATGGTGTTGAGGATTCCACCAAGCGACCGCTGACGATTGTCTATAACGGTGGTCCCGGTTCCAGCACGATCTGGCTGCATATGGGCGGATTGGCGCCTAAGCGTGTCGTCATGGAGAACGACGGCGATATGCCGAAGCCACCGTTCAAGTTGGTTGATAACGAATACACCTGGCTGACCGATACCGACCTCGTCTTCGTTGATCCTGTCGATACCGGATTCAGCCGTGCCGTCAGCGATGATGAGGCGGAGGCGATCAAGGGTGTAGACGGCGATATCGCCTGCGTTTCCGAGTTCATTCGTATGTACCTGGTGCGGAATGCTCGCTGGGGGAGTCCGCTCTATCTCAGCGGCGAGAGCTACGGCACCTTCCGTAGCGCCGGTATCGCCGGGCATCTGATTGACCGAGGTGTAGCGCTGAACGGTATCGTCCTTATCAGCAGCATCCTCAATATGCAGACAGCCCGATTCACGCTCGGCAACGATCTACCGTTCCAGCTCTTCCTGCCGACATATGCGGCGACGGCCTGGTATCACGGCCGAGTCGATGCTGATCTCAAGCAGAAGCCGATTCGTGAGTTCCTGGACGAGGTCGAGGCATGGGTTGAGAGCGACTACGTGCAGGCGCTGAGCCTGGGTGATCGTATCTCGGATGAGCATGCGGAGCGTATCGCCGATGCGCTCGTCAGGTACACGGGTCTGAGCCGCGACTACATCGTCAACAGCAATCTGCGCATCAACATCCATCAGTTCTGCAAGGAACTGAAGCGAGATGAGCGTCGACACGTTGGTCGGCTCGATAGCCGCTTCGAGAGCTGGGACGTTGATGGCGTTGATGACACCGCCGAATTCGATCCAAGCATGAACAACATCATCCCGCCCTACGGAAGTGTGCTGGCTCCATACATTCGCACCGAGCTCGGGTACGAAAGCGATGTGGAATACCACATCATTCGTGGTCTCAAGTGGAACTGGGGCGATGCCTCCAAGGGATATTCCGATACCAGCGATGCGCTGCGCTCCGCCTTCGCCAAGAATCGCTACATGAAGGTGTATATCGCCAGCGGATACTACGACCTGGCAACGCCGTACTACGCCACGGAGTACACGTTGGCTCATATGAATCTGGACAAGTGCGTTCGGGGGAATATCCACATCGAGGAATTCGAGACTGGTCACATGGTCTATGTGGACTTCGATTCCCTTGTCCGTCTCAACGAGACGAGCCGGGCGTTCATCCGCGAGAACGCATAGGCGCGCGATGAGCGGTGGCTTCGCTACCGCTCATCGTTGACCGATCAACATCACTCCCTCGAAGTGAAGGTGGACACAAGCAAACCCGGCGGAGCAACTCCGCCGAGTTATGCGCTTTGAGCGAATTTGCAGGCGAATTTACGCGCCGCAGCCGCAGCTCTGGCCGGTCTGCTCGGCGTCGTCACCGGTATCGAAGCTGTGACCACATGCGCAGCCAGCAACGGCATTCGGATTCTTGACGGTGAACCCACCACCCATGAGGGAGTTCACGAAGTCGATCTCGCTGCCCTTCAGGTACATGGCGCTGAAGTTATCGACGAACACACGCACACCCTGGGTCTCGATCACTTCGTCGCCTTCGTCAGCGGCTTCGTCGATCGTCATGCCATACTGAAGACCGGAGCATCCGCCCGGCGCGACGAACACGCGCAGCGCGTGATCCGGTGTGCCCTGATCTGCCAGGAAGCTCTTCAGCTGCTCAACGGCATCGCTGGTCATGGAGATCAGAGGAGTAGTGGTAACCATTGGTTCTTGCCTCCGGCAAAGAAACGAATGAACGACGTGAATGATGGCCCAACCCGAGCCACTTCCATAATGTAAGCATATCAACGCGTGTCAAGCATCCACAGGAGCGCCATTTGCCGAAACCCCGTCGCGCAGAACCAACGTCGTCGTTCCAGTCGCCTTCCGGTAGCCATCGCGCCAAGGTGGTGCGCGCGCACGGGCTTTGGTACGAGGTCAAACCGGTGGAGGACCACCGTGCCGGTGCCACGATCATCGCCACGATGAAGGGACAGCTGAAGAAGCAGAAGCGACGAACCGATATCGTCGCCGTCGGTGATTGGGTTTGGATCACCGATCTTCCGGACAACGAGGCGGTGATTGAGGTTGTTGAGCCGCGCACAAGCGCGCTGATTCGCACCGCACGGCACACGCGTGATACCGAGCAAGTGATCCTTGCCAATCCCGATCAGGTGTTGTTCACGTTCGCGATCACCAATCCGGAACCCCATACGCGCATGCTTGATCGCTTCATCATCCTGGCGGAAATGCAGGAGATCCCGGTGCACATCGCGGTCAACAAGATTGAGTTAGCGACGTCACGCCAGATCGAGGAGGTCTTTGGTATCTATCGTGATCTCTACCCGCTGCACTTCGTGAGTGCGCATACGGGTGAGGGGATCGGTGCGTTGCGCCAGGTCCTGCAGGGCAAGACCACCGCCGTGGCGGGGCCATCTGGCGTTGGTAAAAGCACATTGCTAAATGCAATCGATCCTCAGCATCGTCGTGATACTGGCGATATCTCTGATGCTACCGGCAAAGGGCGTCACACCACGATCGGTTCGCGCTTGTTCGAGATCGACGATGATACCTGGGTGGCCGATACGCCTGGTATGCGGGCACTGGCGATGCATGCCGTTGATCCAACCATGCTGGATCACTATTTCATTGAGTTCCGACCGTTCCTCGGCGAATGCTACTACCAGGATTGCACACATGTTCATGAGCCATCGTGTGCGGTAAAGGAAGCGGTAGAATCGGGGCACATCGCGCCGGAGCGGTATGCGAGCTATGTCTCGCTCCGGGCCGGAGAGGAACTGACGCAGGAGAACCCATGAGCATTCAGGATCACGACACCGGACCAAATGGCGTAACCGTCGATGACCTGGTCGAGAAGATGACGCCGTACATCGAGGACCTGTTGCGCAAGCTCGAGGGCGAGGAGTTCTCGACCAACGATCTCATCGAGATCATGTTGCAGGTACCAGATACCAAGATGGCTTACGATGCCGCGGGCAGAGCCTGGGGTGAGAAGCGAAAGCAGACCAAGATGGTGCTGCATGGTCAGGTGATCCCGAACATCCTCCGCCATTCCGAGCAGGTGGAGTGGGTGGGCTTCGCCTACGGTGAGGCCGATGAGTTCGCTGTCCCCGGATTGTGGCGACTCGTGAAGTCAGACTCTGGAGATTGATGTAGAGCCGATGAGATTTCGGTAATAGGGGAGCACCGAAGGTGGCCGAGGCGGAGCCGAGCAGCGAAGTGTCTCCCCTCCGATCACTCGATAAGGGCAGACAAACTGTCCTGACATCGACCCCCTTATCGCAGGACAAACGACCAATGTCGATCCCAGACCCGCGGCACACGAGTATCGAACAGGCACTATCGCAGTCGGACCAAACGCTCTACGTGTTCGACGACTTCGTTGTGCGGGAGCTTGATAGTGAGTGTTGGCTCTCTATTGAAGTGAACGGTGTTCCCGTGACCCGCATCGCCTGTATGGATTCGGCTCTCGGCGAACTGGCAGCCGGATGGTCGCTGATGCATCGCTTCTGTGAGCGGCCGCAGGATTTCCGTTCATCCGTGGTTTCCGGCCAGCGCGCGGCGGTGATGGTCAATGGTGGCATCGATATCGATGAGCGACTGGCCGTGCTTCGCGGATACGCGGATGAGCGGGCGATGACACCCGAGCCCTATCCGCGGGAGGAAGCGTGGTCCATTCCGGAGGATGTGTTGCTGGATATCCTTCGGGAAGCGTGGGCAACGTTTCGTTCCGATCATATGTCCGAAGGATCAATCCATGCTGGATTGGCATCGGAGGCCGGTATGGAAGTGATCGCGTTTGACGTCACCGCGGAGAACGCTGTGACGAAGCTGCTTGGGTGGTCGCTTTGTTCCGCCCAGCTACCGTCTCACGAGATCCTGATCGTGAACGGTGTTGTCACCCGAAGGATGCTGGATGCTGCTGCGCGGGTGGGTGTCCAGATTATCGCCACGCCATTTGTACCGACGGCGGATGCGTTTCGCGCTGCCCGAGTGGCGGGTGTAAGCATCGTTGGATACATGCGGCAGCGGACCGTTGGCATCTTCCACGATGCCGGGAAGATTACCTCCTCCAGTGAAACCTGACAGTTTGCTGAAAACGGTACGGTCAGGGTGTCAGGCCCTTCCGGAATAGCGTACAGTTCTATTGGAATACTATTGGTAAGGTGAATTCGGCCTCTCGCTGGATTCGCCGATGTTTCGCACACGCAGAGAGAGTCTCTACCACATGAGTCAAAAGGACCCGAAGAAGCCGCAGTTCCGTTGATGCGGCCTGACGATCAGAATCGTCAGCAGCGGCCCAACCGGGAGGGAGGTGGTAATTCCACGCCTCCGCGCACTGGCCCCCGCATCCCAACCTGGCTGGTGGCTACGATTATCATCGCCCTCATCGGCTGGTATATCTTCAACTACTTTGGCAACCAGAACGAGTCGACCACCACTATCGTGCCGTATAGTGTGGCGACATCGCAGATCGATGCCAACAATGTCGAGCGTGCCACGCTTTCCGAGACATCAATCAAGCTCGAGCTCAAGGATCCGATCTACTGGGATTCTGAGAACGACCGTGTCATCGAAAACGCACCGGCTGACGCCGATAGCGGCATCGCTCGCACCGATGAGATCGAGGCGACGCTACCGCAGGGTGTCGAGAATAACGAGCTGCTGAGCCGCGTTGAAGCCAGTGATGCCATCATCACCGGCCGCACTACGCCCAGCTCGATCTGGCCGAATCTGCTCTTCAGCTTCCTGCCATTCATGCTCTTCCTCGGACTCATTATCTTCATGAGTCGACAGATGGGTCGTGGCAACCAGAACGTCTTCGGATTCGGACGCAGCAAGGCGCGTCAGAACGACGCCGAGCGGCCACAAGTCACCTTTGCCGATGTGGCTGGCGAAGACGAGGCCAAGCAGGAGCTTATGGAGGTTGTTGACTTCCTGCGCAATCCTGCCAAGTACCACGCGTTGGGCGCGCGCTTGCCGCGCGGCGTCTTGCTGGTGGGTCCTCCAGGCACCGGTAAAACTCTGACCGCCAAGGCCGTTGCCGGCGAGGCCGGTGTCCCATTCTTCAGCGTCAGTGCGTCCGAGTTCGTTGAGATGTTTGTTGGTGTTGGTGCCAGCCGCGTTCGCGATCTCTTTGACAAGGCCAAAGCGGCTGCACCGGCCATCATCTTTGTGGATGAAATGGACGCCGTTGGTCGCCAGCGATTCGCGGGACTCGGTGGCTCGAATGATGAGCGCGAGCAGACATTGAACCAGTTGCTGGTGGAGATGGATGGCTTCGAGACCAATCAGGAAGTGATCGTCATCGCGGCCACCAACCGACCGGATGTGCTCGATCCTGCGCTCTTGCGTCCGGGACGCTTTGACCGACAGGTAACGGTTGGTTTGCCGGACCGCAAGGGGCGGGAGGCGATTCTCAAGATTCACGCTCGCGGTATGCCGCTGAGTTCGCACGTCGATCTCGCGCTGATCAGCCGTGGTACCACCGGTTTCGCCGGTGCGGATTTGGCGAATCTGGTCAACGAGGCAGCTCTGAACGCCGCCCGCCATAACCGTAAGGAAATCATCCCGCTGGACTTCGAGGAAGCGCTGGACAAGATTCTCCTCGGTGTTGCCCGCAAGGGTCTGGTTGATCGCAAGGAACGCGAGGTTGTGGCTTATCACGAAGCGGGTCACGCCCTGGCCGCCCACTTCACGCCAGGGTCCGATCCGTTGCGCAAGGTCAGCATCGTACCGCGTGGCTCGGCTGGTGGTGTCACCATTCAGATGCCGGAGGAGGATCGCGGTCTCTATAGCCGCACCTACCTGCTCGGTCGTTTGGTCGGCATGCTTGGCGGACGTGCGGCGGAAGTCGTTGCCTTTGGCGAGATCACGACTGGTGCCGAGAACGATCTGAAGCAGGCCACTGGATTGGCCAAGCGCATGGTCGGTCTCTGGGGCATGAGCGATGAGGTTGGTCCGGTGTATCTCGGCACGGGTGAGGAGCATGTCTTCCTTGGTCGCGAGATCACACAGGACAAGAGCTTCTCCGACTCCACGGCCCAGAAGATCGATGCCGCAGTGCGCGAGATCGTTGAGAACGCGCAGCGTGAAGCGATTCGCCTGAATCACGAGTATCGTGACAAGCTGGACGCGTTGGTGGTGGCCCTGTTGGATCAGGAAACGCTGGATGGTCCGCAGGTGACCGCCATCTTCGGACCACCCATCGGTGAGGAAGACCATGAAGTCGGTATGGAGATACCGGCCGAGATCGTGGATGCCGAACGCGGTTACTAGACAATGATGTTCTTACGGGCGGGGATTCCCCGCCCGTATTTCGTTAACGAGTTCATCACCAGAGAGTGCGGCGACTTTCTGAAATTGCATCTACTATTAGCACAGATGACGACGCGACCTAACTCGTAGGGATGATTCAGGAGATGGGGTTATGGCAACAACTTCAGACAAGCCGATGACGCTGGAGCTGCCGGATTTGACGCCAGATCTTTATATCAACCGTGAGTTGAGTTGGCTGGATTTTAACCGCCGCGTACTCCAGGAGGCGGAGGAGGAAGCGACGCCACTACTGGAGCGGGTGAAGTTCGCTGCCATCTTCTCTTCGAATCTCGATGAGTTTTTCATGATCCGCGTGGCCGGGGTCAAGCGCAAGGTTGTGGCGAATGTCACCGATGCAGGTATTGACGGTCGCACACCGGTCGAGGTCCTGCGGGCGATCTCCCAGCGCGTACAGCAACTCCTAACGCGTCAGGCCAGGGATGTTCAGGAGCAGCTTTTTCCGGCGTTGGCACGGGTCGGTATCGAGGTCGTTTCCTATGACCAGTTGCCGACCGACCAGAAGTCGGCCCTCGAGAAAGTGTTTGAACGCGAGGTCTTTCCCGTGCTCACACCGCAGGCGATCGACCGCGGCCGTCGTTTTCCCCATATCTCCAATGACTCGCTCAATCTGATCGTGGTGCTGAAGAGCAAGGGTGAGAGCCGATTCGCGCGCGTTAAAGTCCCGGCCTTGCTCCCCCGGTTTGTCCCGGTGCCATTGACCGAGCCGGAGGGAGAGTCGGGGACCGTGCTCGCCAACAGCTATCCGGATCAACCCGGTATTCAGCGCTATGTTCCGCTGGAGCAACTGATCGCCGCGCACATGGACCGTCTCTTCCCGGGTGCCAAGGTGGTGGCGAGCTATCCGTTCCACCTCATTCGCGATAGCGATGTTGAACCGGATGAGGATGACGAGGAATCCCAGAACCTGCTGGAGGTGATGAAGGAAACCATCAGCCAGCGACCGTTCGGGACCACCGTGCGTATCGATGTCGATGCCAGCATGCCGAAGGCCGTCCGTACCTGGCTTGTCGATCAGGTCCACGGCACGATGATGGATGTCTACGTCATTGATGGTCTGTTGGGTCTGGAGGACCTGTTCCAGCTCACGGGTATCAATCGACCCGACCTCAAAGACGTACCGATGGAGCCGTCCACCAACTTCCCGTGGCGCGATGAGCACTTCCAGGAGTCCGGCGGAAACATCTTCGATATCATTCGCAAGCAGGATGTGTTGGTCCATCATCCGTACCAGTCGTTTGGTGCGGTGGTGGATTTCGTAGGTCAGGCAAGCCGCGATCCCGACGTCGTTGCTATTAAGCAGACGCTGTATCGCCTTGGAAAGAACTCCCCGCTGATTCCGTGTCTCATCGCTGCGCGCGATGACGACACCCAGGTCGCTGTGCTGGTCGAGCTCAAGGCTCGCTTCGATGAAGAGAACAATATCGAGTGGGCGCAGACGCTGGAGACACGTGGCGTGCACGTTGCCTACGGACTGGCGGGACTGAAGACGCACTCCAAGTTGACGATGGTCGTTCGTCGCGAACCGGATGGTTTGCGTCGCTACTGCCATATCGGCACCGGCAACTACAACGCCGGCACGGCGCGAATCTACGAGGATCTGGGATTGTTCACCGCCAGCGATGCGATCGCGGATGACGTGACCGATGTCTTCAATGTGCTCACCGGTTATGCGGACCAGCGCGAATACACCAGACTATGGGTGGCGCCGCATGCTATGCGTACCCGACTCATTGAATCCATCGTCGCCGAGGTTGAGAGCCATAACCAACACGGCAATGGCCACATCATCCTCAAGATGAACTCACTTGTGGATAAGGAAACGATTCGCGCGCTTTACGCGGCCTCGCAGGCGGGTGTGAAGGTGGATCTGATCATTCGTGGTATCTGCTGTTTGCGTCCCGGTGTGAAGGGTGTGAGTGAGACTGTCACGGTGCGCAGTATTGTGGGGAGGTATCTGGAGCATAGTCGCATCTACTACTTCGCCAACAACAGTAAGGCTCGCGTCTTTATCGGTAGTGCGGATGCGATGGAGCGCAACTTCGATCGCCGGGTCGAGGTGATCACACCGGTTGAGAGCGAGGCGCTGGTGCAGCATATCCGCGAGGACATCATCGATATGTATTGGCGTGATAGCGAGAATGCCCGTGAACTTCGATCTGATGGCTCGTGGGGTCGCGTCTATCCGCCAGAAGGCGAAGTGCCATTCGATGTGCAGGCGGCTTTCACCCGCTACTACCGCAAGAACATCGCGTTGGGGTAGTCAGGTGGGATCAGCTTAGCTTGGCGAACTCGTGTTCAAAGGTGGAACGATGTTCCGTTAACCAGGCGCGATCATCGTGGCCGCTGAGGTGCATACCAGTTGCGAGGAGTCGATCGAATCCGGGAACGCTCTCTGCGCCGAGGATCTCAACCACATCGACCGCCGCCCGCATCCGGGTGTCGATGAGATCGACGAAACCTTCGAGGACGAGTGCATCGATCCCGTAGGCGGTTAGGAGCCGAGCGCAACGCCGCGCCTGGTCCTCGGCGGAGGAGGGAATACGCTCTCCCTGCGGATAGATCGGTGCCCAGCGCCAGCACGCCCAGGCTAACTCCCACTCGCGGGTGCCATGGCTGATCAGGTCCCAGTCAATGAATCCAGTGAAGCTGTCACCGTTCACCACCGTGTTCCATGGTGAGAGATCGTTGTGGCAGATGATTGTGTCGCCAGAAGGCTGGTGTGGCCAGGCTACCGTCTCGCTACCCTTCGGTAGCCTGAAGCCCTCCATCGCATCGTGATACTCGCGGATACGGCGACCGATGATGTCCAGCCAGCGTTCATCGCGATAGCCGGACAGGTCGGCCTCGATTGTCCTCCCCGGAACATACGAGAGTTCGACCCAATCCTCATCCGCGTCCATTACGCGAGGACTCCAGGCATATCCGACGTGTTCGAGATGGTTGAGAACGCATTCCGTTGCGGTCCACCAGGTGCCGCGCTGTTTACGGACGCGATCGCCGATGCGCACCACATCAGCCATATTGCCATCGCTGAACACCTCGCTCATGCGAACTCCTTCCCCGTTGCGATCTCCGTCACGCCACCGTCTTGTACCAGCCACTCACGGGTAGCCAGGCGGTCGATAGCGTAGCGGTCGTGTAGCACCATCAACATGGTGCCGTTGAATTGCGTCAGAGCCTGCTCGAACGATTCGCGTGCATCGATATCCAGATGATTCAACGGTTCATCCAGCAGAAGCAGATTGGTGTTTTGTAGCACCAGCATCGCCAGCATCAGGCGTGCGCGTTCGCCATAGCTGAGATCGCGCACCAACTTATGCACCGTCTCACCACCGAAGAGGAACTTGTGGAGTTCGTTTCGGAGCTCGGTTTCGCTGATCGAGATGATCCTGTTCGCCTGCTGTAGCACCGTGAGATCGGGATTAAGCGTGTCTTGCTCCTGGCTGAAGTAACCGATGCGCACACCTGGTCCGCGTCGAAGCGTGCCTGAATCCGGCGGCAGGTAGCCACCGAGGACACGCATCAGCGTCGTTTTGCCGCTGCCGTTTGCACCGGAGATAGCGATGCGATCACCGGAGCGGACATGTACGGAGACATCGGTGAGGATCTCACGACCCCCAAGTGATACGGAGAGATTACTGCCAATGACGACATCGGTGGCACCACCTTCCGGTGCGTTGAAATCCAGCTTCACGCCCCAGCTCTGAGACGGCTTGACGGCAACGTCCTCGCTCGCCAACTTCCGTTCCAGCTTCTTCTTGCGCACGACTGCCGGTCTCGCGATCTTGGCCGCCTTCTTTCTGATGGCGAAATCGATGGTGTTACGTTCGATTGAACGCGCATTGGATTCGGCAAGGCGGATGTCTCGTTCGATTTTCGCGATCTCTGCCTGTTGACGATGCCAGGCAGCGGCAGCCTCATCGCGCTCGTGCTGAATGGTGCCGATGTAGTCGCTGTACGTGCCCGCGAAACGACGTACGGAAGCTGTTTCGGGATCAATCGCCACGACGGTGTCGATCGTTGACTCCAGAAACGAACGATCATGGCTGACAACCAGATATGCGCCCTGATACCCGTTCAGGAACTCGGAGAGCCAATCCAGCGCTGACTGATCGAGGTGATTGGTGGGTTCATCCAGGATCAGCAGGTCAGGTCTCGTTGCCAGGAGCGCGGCTAGACCAGAGCGTGTCTTCTGACCCCCGCTCATCTGGGCCAGTGGTCGATCCAGCGAGATCTCGCCCAGTCCGAATTGATCGAGTAATGCCTCGATCTCGGCCAGGAGGAGGTATCCACCGAGCGCCTCGAAGCGATCATTCGCAGTCTGATACGCGATGGCAACCGTATCCTGATCGTTGTGGGGTACGGTGTATGCGGCCGTCGCCGTATCGAGGTCGCGAAGTGCGGTATAGAGCCCACGTGTCGGTACATCGAGCAGATCGACGAGCGTCCCGTTGGGGATATCGCCGAAACCTTGGCGTAAGTATCCGATCGTCGTTCCTGGCGTCATGGAGACACCGCCGGTGTTTGGGTGGAGATCGCCCGCGATCACTCGCAGGAGCGTAGACTTACCCGATCCGTTCGGACCGACGAGTCCGATGCGATCACTGGTATTGATGATGAAGTTGGCGTTCTCGAAGAGAAGCAGGTCGCCGAGGCGAACCGAAACATTTGATACTGATAGCATGCACAATCTCGTGAGTTGACCGCAGAGGTGCGGCATTACAGAGGTCACGATCATGAGCGGCGGAGCGGCTCATGTGCAGCTAGTCAGTCAAATTCCTTGCTCCCTGGGAGATCACATCGTTCGCACAACGATGGATCAACGAAATCGTGGCGATAGAGCATGCTCCATCGCCACGTACAGTACGGCATTAACAACATCGCGGTCAAGGCGACGAACTACGCCTGCAGCGACTCCTCGATTGCCTCTTTCTCCAGCGCGGTCAGGGCGTAGTTATCGATCTCCTGCTGAATGGCATCGCGAAGGTTGATGAGATCAACCAGATCCAGACCTGCAATAACGGCATTGCTTTCGGGATCACCATCATCATCGCTACTGGGTACGACGCGGAACTCCACCTCAATCATCTCGTCACCATCGAACTCCTCGCCGGTTGGGAGTTCATCCATGTATATGTTGTAGGTGTCCATCCGCTGCCTCCACGGGTACCATCATCGGACCGCGGAAGACGCAACCGACCCGTGAGGTCAGGCGACGCTCCTTCCATTGCGGCAATCTTTACGCATGGTACCAGAAAACGCCACTTTATCGTTTAGAATTGCGGCACGCTACGTCAGCGATGACCTGATCAGGAGAGAGCCAACACAGATGCCTGATAGACTATTAAACCGCAGATCACTGCTGACCGGAGTTACCGCTTTACCCCTTGTGCTGACGGCGTGTGGTTCCGATGAACCCGAGACACCGGCCCCGACAGCAACGCTGGAACCCACGCAGGCACCACCAACACCGACCCAGATTCCGTTGGCCTCGCCCGTGCCTGGGTATCAGGAGGCCGGTCGGTGGGAGGGGCGAACGCTGACGGTGGCGACCGCCGGTGTCGGTGAGTTCCTTGATGCGCTAACGATGAGCTTCTTTGAGCCGTTTGCGGCGGATACCGGTTGCATTGTGGAGCATGCTTCGCTGAATCGCGAGGGTGTGGAAGGAGTCGCCTCCCAGGTCGAGAGCGGGAACATCGTCTGGGACATTGTTCTGATGCCACGGAACCAGGTGCTGGAACTCAGCAACGCTGGCGTCCTCGCTGCCATCGACTACGATGTCGTCAATGGTGACACGCTCTATCCCGAGTTGATGATGCAGCACGGCGTCGGTGCCATGCTGTATTCGACGACGATGGTGTATTCGGTATCTGTGGAACAGCCACCCGAGTCATGGGCTGATTTCTGGGACCTCTCCAGATACGACGGTACGCGGGCGCTGCGTCGCACCCCGGTGGGCACGCTGGAGTTCGCGCTTCTGGCGGACGGAGTGCCTATAGATCAGCTGTATCCGCTCGACATCGAGCGGGCATTTGCGCAGCTCGAGCTCATTCGTGAGGCAACGTTGTTCTATGAGGACAGCAAGCAGCCGGTGGAGCTGGTTCGTACCGGTCAGGTTGGTTTAGCCAGCGCCTGGACGGTGCGTACGTCGTTGCCGGATGTGGCCTCACTGGTGCTGCCGATCTGGAATGGCGGTATGGTGAGTGCGGACGCGTGGGTGAGTCCGCGTGGCTCCGAGAACGCCGATGTCGCCATGAGTTTCATCAATTACGCCACGCGCGCGGTACCGACCGCCAACTTCAGCGGTATGCAACCCTTCGGACCGGTGAATAAAGGTGCGCTTGATCTGATGCGTGCAGACATCGTGGAGACACTGCCGAATGCGCCGCAACATCTGGATGTGCAATTCTTCGAGAACTGGAGCTTCTGGCGAGATCGACGTGACGATTTAACCGCCAGATTTGAGGAATGGCTGCTCAATCCACCCGAGGCGACTCCATCCAATTAGGGACACGAAACCATTTTCCGCATACAAACGCTATAGTTGCAGCAGCATTCCGCTACCGCGATACGAAAGGACGACAATGCGAATCCGATCCAAACTGCTCACCACCGCCGCCGCAGCCATCCTCATCCCCGTCATGGGTATGGGTGTGAGTGCCCAGGTCCCCGAATCCAGCGATGTGCAGGCACAAGCGGCCGCCATCACCCTTACCACGAACGATCTACCCACGGGCTTCAGCCTGGTTGGCGAAACGTTCCTGCCATTGCCGGATGGCGTGGCTGGCGCGACTTCGCACTACGTCAGCGTGTATACGAATATCAGTAGCGGTCAGCAGATTCGCAGCTACGTCTACACCTTTGGCAGTGCGGATCAGGCCGCCGCTGGCTTTGATGCTCTTGAGGGGAGCGAGGCGGACACGCTGAGCGATCAGGAGCTTCAGCTTGGCAGTGGCAAGGCGGAGATTTCCACCGGTACCTACCAGGATGCTGATGGCAATGTGATCGGTACGGCGGATGCCACCTTCGTACGTGGTACAGCAGTGATCGGTGTTGCCGTCGATAATCCCGATGGCTCGGTTCCGGATGCGCAGTTGGCTCAGGATCTCGCTGGCATCGCCGATGCTCGCGCGGGAGCGGTTGAAGGTGGAAGTGCTTCCGTTGATCTGACATTGCCTGCTCGCCTGGTACCGTTCGCGCAGAATGGGGTGGTAACCCAGGCTGGATACCTCAGTGCCGCTGAATCTGAAGTCATTTATGGTACGCAGGGTTCCGGACTCTCGAGTGCCACCAATATCTATGTGCAGACCGTTGCCTTCGGTGAGGGCGGGTCAGCGCCCCGCGTAACTATTGGCGTGAGTACCTATGCCAGCGCCAGTGATGCCAAGGCCGTGGTTGAGGGGGCGGATCAGATCTTCCTGCCGCTGTCCGATCAGCAGAAGGTGGATGATGCTACGCTCGATGGTTCCGATGCCGTCGTCGCCTACCGGTACACCAGCCGTGATGGCTCTATTGCCCAGCGTGAGAGCTACCGCATCATCTTCGCGCAGGGCGATACGGTAACGGTGGTCGATGTCCAGGGCGCTGAGAACTCCGATGTAGCGCGATCTGCCGCCGAATCGATCGTCGGTTCCCAGCAGACCTGCCAGTCGGGTGGTGGTTGCGAAGCCCCAGCCGCCTCCGGTGTGATTCCAGGCTAGTATTCACAAGAGCGCAAAGAGCCGACGCATCATGCGTCGGCTCTTTGGCGTATCTGAGCTACGGAGTAGGGGTCGTCTCAGGTGTGCCGTTAATCAGCTCCCAGGTATAGGTGGCCTGCATATCGCTGATCACACTCTCCTGCTTGCTGTCTTGCTCTTGGCCTCGCCGTGCTTCCGGCGCATCTCCGGTAGAGCAGCCAACGAGGACCGTACCGCAGAATGCCAGGGTAATCAGCGTCCGCCCATATCGACGCCTAATCGCAATTATTGGCGGCATCGTGTATCTGTGACGGTGTTCTGTAGGAGCCAAACGCTTCCTGATATTCATCGGCGACATCCATGGCGGATTTATGAACGTAGATGCGGGTTGTCTGTGGACTGGCGTGACCCAGAATCGTCTGCACGGTGCTTTCGCGGACACGGCGGCGAACCAGCTCGGTCGCGAGTCCGTGACGGAAGCTGTGCGGTGTGACCTCACTCTCGATTCCGATCTCGTTGCAGAGTTCCGCCACGATATGCTCTACCGTGCGTGGACTAATCGCTTTGCCCGGTTCTCCCAGTCGATCCCGTCCGCTGAACGCGGGCAGTGAGCCTGATCCGCGGGCGACATCGCCGCGCGCTTGCCAGTAGGCGGTCAGCACGCGTGCCGTTTCGGCATCGAAATGGACCGTGCGACTCTTGCCACCTTTGGCACGATAGATGCTGGCTGTGCCGTTGTTCAGATCGATATCGCGGCGATGGAGCGCGCAGAGTTCGCTCACGCGCACACCCGTGCGGAACATGAACAGGATCATGGCCCGTACCTTCAAACGTCGCAGCTCCAGTAGCGGTTTCTCCTCGCGCGGACCGGTGAGCACGTAATCCACGATCGTTTCCAGATCATTGAGCTTGACATCGGGCGGGGGAGGGGTGAAGCGCGGCATCATCGCCGCCAGTCGGACGCGAATGCGATCGGTGGGCAGATTCGGATGATGATCGTAGGCGCTGAGCCAGCTGCAGAACTTGCGCACCGCCGCCAGGTTGTTCTGGGCGGTACGCATCGCACTGACTTCTTCCGGTGTACGGACATCCTGCGGCACGATGATCGAAGCGAAATCGGTGATATGATGCACATCGATCGTCGTTACCGGTGCGGTATCTGGATCGATGCCCTCGTGCTGCTCCAGATGCGTAATGAACTTGCGCACACCTTGTCTGTAGGTTTTCTTGCTACGTGGTGCGAGCCGGAGATCGCCGAAGAACATTTCCTCAGCCGCGGAGATCGTGAGCAGTGAATCATCAGGAGACATGGGCAATCCAAACGCGAACGGACGATATGTACGTACGATTATTATACGCAAATCTGACATCTTCGCAAGATGGTGTTGTTAACTACGACCGTTGGCCTCTTGCATGCCACCTATGTGCAACGCGGTCTGGATCGCGTCCCGACGGTTACGCACACCCAGCTTCCGGTAGATGGAGGCGAGGTGATTTTTCACGGTGGAGAGGGAAATGAAGAGCTCCTGAGAGATCTCGGTGTTGCTGTACCCTCGGGCGACGAGTTGGAGTATCTCCTGCTCGCGTTCTGTGAGCGAGGGTGGTGCCAGCCGGACCATCGGCGCGTTTTCGGATGTGTTTGCGCGTTCGCCCATGAGCGTACGCACATCCACTCCCAGTGGCGAGAACGCGCGCAGGAAATCATCGTTACCAACATGTTTGAGCGCGCGCATGATGCACTGATCACGCTCGTGGCTATTTCCGAGGATGTGGTATGCGGCGGCTTCGATTGCCAGGCCTTCGATCGCGATCGAGAGGTGACCGCGTCGTTCCGCCTGTCGCGTCACGCGTTGGGCGCGATCAATGGCCTCAGTGAGGTCACCTTGTCTTGCCAGGATCCGTGCCCGGATCAGACCATGATGAGGCTCACCAAAGTAACGGGGCCAGCGTTCCTCATCGCCAAACCACTGGATCAGGATATCGTTGGCGAGTTCGATATTATCGCTTGCTTCCTCGATAGCAGCGAGCAAATGAATGCGGTGATAATTGTTACTGAGGCGAAGCCGGATGGTGCTGAAATCCAGATTCAAGGCAGCGCGGGCATCATCGTACTGTCCCATGTGGGTGAACCAGGTCGCCATAGCCATCTCCAACTCCTTTTCGCTGGAATGGACTGACGCCAGAGAACGGGACTCCTCCAGATGCCTTCTCGCCTGATCGTCATCACCCCATTCCAGGGCGATATAGAACTGCAGCAGCGCATAGCGGAATCGGGACCTGGGGTAGGTTTCGGGAATATCTGCCAGCCAACGCCCTGCGATCTTGTATGCGCCGGAAAGATCGCCGCAGGTTGCCATGTGATCCAGCCGATGGAAGCCCGCATTCACGTGCCACCATTCGTCTCCATCGGAACGCATGGTGTGATATCTACCCGTCTGCGCCGTCCAGTACTCGATCTCCCGGGTATCGCCCAGAGTACGAGCGGCGTTTTCGGCGGTAATTGAGGCCATCATCTTGTCCAGCCGGGCAAACTCGGGAAGGGTATCGAAACAGAGACGGGCGCGACTGAGAGTCGCATCCAGATCGCTAACCTGCCACGATCCCCAGGCCTGTATCTGATAGACTTTGGCGGTTTTGTAGGGATCATTGGAATCTGGCCATGTCTCCAGAATTAAGGCGCTCATCAGGAACAGATCGATCCAGCGTCCCGCGTGTGAATCGGCGATCATGCTCCAGAAAGCGAGCTGTGGAAGTTGGGCAACCTGCCCTTCAGGCATGCCCACGACGAGACTCCGAATCTCTTCCCATTTCTCGTTGTCGGCGAGTTTGGCGCAGTAAGGCATGATGCCCTGCAAGTACATCTGCTCCAGCCCGGAGGATTGTGCAAGCGTGCGGGCGGCTTCGAAATCCTGATGGTTGATATACCAGGTGATTCCGTATTGGTGCAGTGTACGAATCAGCGCCAGATCACCGACAAGGGTGCTTAACCGTCCGAACACCTCCCGGACACCATCTGCGATCAAATAGGCAGGATCGTCAGGCGCACCGTCTGGTAATTCAACCAGGGGGAGGGAACTGAAGATGTGCGATGTTCTGCCGTTGCGAATCTCCGCGTGCTCAAAGAGATCGAGTACCAGCGGCGCCGTGATCATGGGGAAATCCACGAGGGCGAGCATGATGCCCTGCAGATCAGGCTGTTGCGTATAGAGAATCTCATTGAGCACATAGTCATCGAGTGGGGCCTTCCCCAGTTGATCGGAGTTGAGAACCCACGAGACTCCGGTAGCCCAGCCGCCGTAGCGTTGTGCCGTTTCCAGCATGGTACTGCCATGAGGTGACAGTGTTGCGAGAGCGGTCACCTCAGGCGGTGTGAAATGCAACTGGTTGGGACCGATGATGCGCACGGGACCGCGTTGCTGGAAAAACTGAAGCACCTCATTGCTCATTGAACGAGTGACGGCAATGATGGTGGCGTGGTTAAGCCGCGAGAGGACCTCGGAAGCAGACTCCAGCTGCTCAGATGTCCACCTAAAGTTCAACAGATGCAGGTCATCTAGTACCACCAGTGTTTCCGAGGTAATGGTGAGTTCGGTGAGTGTATACAGCAGACTCAGCGGATCGTGTGCCGAATCGTCATCTGGATGAAGGATCTGGTTGATAAACTCCGCCAGGATCTCCCCGCCCTGCCATGGAGGTGTAGCCTGCAACAACATGTTGGACGGGATGCCGTGCGCACTTATGTACTGTATACGACGTCCACCCTGGAGAGCCCATTGCAGTGCCAACGTGGTTTTGCCACTACCGGCGGGGCCATTGATGATGACAGTCTTACCAGCCCAGGGATTCTGATCGAGTAGCTCTTCCAGGTGGCGACGACGGAGTTGCGGGATGCGAAAGGCATAGTCGGAAAGCTCCACCGTATATGCGCGGTAAATCTTGCGACCGAAATGTGTGGTCACTCCTAGCCTCCCAGAGGTCTCGATGCGTAGGCATCGGTCAAGGAAGTTATGTTCTTCCTTTGTTAACCGCGCGCGTCGGTATGGCGGGTTACTCATATCACCAGTACCACATAGTGTAACGCAGGTGACGGTTATTGATACGATTGACCAGTACTAGTACTGAATATGGTAGTAGGCCTCCTCAATTAGTACTCCAGATAGTACCACCAGCCTTCAAAATTGGGACTCATTGTCAACCATACTCGTCGAGTGGAATCGTGCCCGGATTTGGGGACGATCGTTGCTGTATGTCCCCGTGTCCATATGTTGGGGGTTGGAGAAGGAGTTTCGCCGACATGGAGAAACGTTTGCGAGTGGTTCTTGCCATCGCGATCACGCTCACGATGCTGATGCAATCCGTTGCACCGATCATCTCGGTAGCGCAGAGCGAAGGACAAGAGGCGACACCGGTGGTTGATGCTAACCCAGACGGTGAGAATACGGATGGCAATTCCGATGGCAACACGCCATCCGGTAACCCTGATGGCAATAGCCCCGAAGGGAATACACCAGCCGATCAGGGCGAGGGTGATACCGCTACCGATCCAGCACCGCCGACGGTTGTTGCCTTGAACCCGGTGCAACTCAATGTCAATTGGTTGCAAGCCGCCTGCGGTGTGCCCAGCATCCTGAACGTTGAGGGTCTGGTAAACAATACGACCCAGATCACGGCTGTGCAGATACTTAGCGCTGACCGTAGTCAGGTCGTTCGCGATCTGCGTGATGGTGGCACGGCCTTCCAGGTCGATTCCCAGGGCGGTACGTTCTGGCTGAAGATCACTGCGGCCGAGGGCCACACCTTCACCGTCGATGGCGTGAATTGGGTATCGGATGACAACGGCGCTACCGCCCGTGCCGAGCTGGTGTTCGCTGCAGTTGATTGCACGGTGACGCTTGGTCCGGTGGCGTGGGATGGTGTGACAGCACCCGATCTCTCCGGCATCCTCGGCATCGCTGGTGTGGAGACGGCTGAGTTCGTCCCAGCCAACAATGTAGATGTGTACGACAACATTGTTGTCGTGAAGCTGGCCAATGGCTACACCTTCAATGAACTCGCCAGTCTGGATTGGACGATTGATCCTGCCAATGGCTCGATTGTCACTGTGTTGGCGGCTCCGATGGTGTCCGCGCGCAGTCTGGGTGCTCCGGGCATCATGCCTCTCGCCGCACCGGGTTCTGGTGATGTCTCCGAGAACTTCTCGCTTGCCGTCACTGCAAACCCGACTACCGTTCCGGGCAACACGAACACCGCCGTTGAACTCTCCGTCAAGCTGACCGCCAACCAAAACCCTGGCGCACAAGACGGAGATTTCATCATCATCGATCTCGGTGCACCGTTTACGCCGCAGAACTTCCCCCCAGGCGTGACATTGTTCAGGCTCGGTGATCCTTCCATGCCTTGGGCCACGCTCGAGAATGTACCCGGTACAAGTCAACTCAAGATCACCTTCCTGCCTTTGGCTGATAGCCACCCGAACGATCAGGAAGTGGAGTTCAAGGTTATCAGCACCAATGTCTGGGTCTACGATCCGGATCCAACCGCGAACTACTTCGATGTCACCGTCGGTACCGATTCACAGGAAGTTCAGCTCACGGTTACGGAACCACCGGTCGTGCCGACTCCAACTCCAGTTCCGCCTTCCATCAAGCCCGCGAAGAGCGCTGCATGGGCCGACGCGGATGATCGCGGTCGCGTGAATCCGAACCAGGCGCTGATTTGGACGATCCAGGCTCCAACCGGCGATGTCGGTAGCGCAACGCTGATCGATACGGTCCAGGGCACCAATTGGCAGTTCAGCTGTGATCCCAGCGGCAATGCCATTGTTGCGGGCTCTGGAGGAGCCACATATGAGTCGGCCAAGTGTGTGAATGGTGATCCCACCAAGGTAGAGATCACGTGGGGTAAGTACAACACCAACACCGGCGATCGACCGTTCATCAAGCTCTATGGTGACATCCTGCAGTCGACTGGTGCTGCGTCACCAGACACCTATGCGGCTGGCCCCTTCGACAATCATGTTCAGGTGACCCAGATCGCGGATCGGGACGGTGTGGAGGTGGATGCGGCCACGCTCGTTTGCGATGCCGCCTGCGCCACAGCCTCAATCCAGACCGAAACACATCCGAATCCATCACCGAAACCATTCAAGTACTTCGACTGGGCGACTGGCTACGAGTTGAAGAACGACGGTACGGTGACCGGTGAAGGCCGCGAGAACAACGGTGTTGAGGCCATCATCTGGACCATTCGCGCACCAATCGGCCCCGCTCAGTCGGTGACGATTACGGATTCCTTCGATCCCGCGATGAGTGCGGCCGGATGGAAGTTCGTCTGTGATCCCGCCAAGATCACGATCTCTCCAAGCGCAGCAGCTGCCACGATTACGAATTGTACCGAAACGTCAGTGACAGTGGTGTTTGGACCGTACACCAACATCAACGAATCAACGACGCCATACGTCAAGATCAAGGCCTCGATCACGGATACGCAGCCCGCTAATGCACGCGAGATTCTGAAGGAGTTCAAGAACTGCGCTGTGGTTACGGATGCGACAAACTGGAACGGCCAGTCTGTAACGTTGCCGACTGATCCAAATGATCGAAGTGCCTGCGCTGCCCGCACGCAGACGACACCGCGTAATCCACATACCGATATCGCGAAGACCGGTGATGGTGCTCGTTGGGACAACGGCGAATACAACTCGTTTGAGGCTCTGGAGTGGACGATTCCGCTTCCAGGCGGGCCGAACAACGGCGTCACTGTTGTCGATAAGGCACCATTGGACGGAAGCTGGGAGTTCTCCTGCTCCGCCAACTCGATCACGATCACACCACCGGGTTCGGTGACAGTGTTCTGTACTCCGAATGAGATTACGATCGTCTCCGCAGATGGGTATGACCGTGGTACAGCACCGGTCGTCAAGATCAAGGCCAACCTTCTCATCCCGTTCAAGGATGGGCAGGAGTTCACGAACGACCGCGTGACGACCGTTGTCAATGACTACGCGGCCAATAGCACGAAGAAGTTCGAAGGTACCGGTCAGGGCAAGTGGGTTCAGGAATCCTACTTCACCGGCGGTGGCACCGGGAACCCGAATGCCAAGGTTTCCATTGGTAACTACATCTGGATCGATACCGACCGAGATGGCACGCAGAACGAAGTTGGCACGGGTGTTGATGGATTGACCGTCAAGATCTACGAGGGCAACTCGGTTGATGAGAGCAAACTGGTCGGCACCACAACGACCGCGCATGGAGGCTGGTACGGCTTCAATGACTTGAAGTCGAACACTCAGTACACGCTGTCGTTCGAGAAGAAGGCTGGCTACGAGTGGACGGCAATGGAGCAGGGTGGCAGTGTCGCTCTCGACTCCAATGTCAATCCCGCCATCGGTACCCATACCTTTACCTCGCCACCGAACGGTGACAATCGCATGCAGTGGGAGGAAGATCCTGGGAATCCGGGTACGGTGATTAATACCGGCCTCTTCGAGGACGATCCGACTCGCGATGCCGGTCTGATCACCATGGTCTCCATCGGTGACTATGTGTGGTTCGACTACAACCGCAATGGTCAGCAGGATAGCGGCGAGCGCGCACTCGGCGACGTTCCGGTCGCGCTGTATAAGTGGAATGGAACCGCGTGGATTCCCGCCGGTACCACCACCACCAACTCCACCGGATACTACGAGTTCCTTGGTCTCGAACCGGATACGCAATACCAACTGCGCTTCACCTTGCCAGATGGCTACGATGGTTGGACCGCACAGAACTCCAATATGGTGTCGCCACCGGCATCCACGGAAGCGTTGCCAGGTGCCTGGGGGACAACGGACTCCGATGTCGACAAAGACGGTATCGTCACCTTCATGACGCCGAGCACCGGACGCAATCAGAGTGGTCCCGGGAACACGGACAACCCGAACCTTGACGCCGGTGTGGTGATCAACAAGGTCTCCATCGGTGACTATGTCTGGTATGACATGGGTGCTGGCGACCACATGAATAACGGCATCCAGGACGATGACGAGAAACCAGCCGCCAAGATTCCGGTAACCCTCAAAGACGCGAGCGGCAATGTGGTCGCCACGACCACGACGGATGATGACGGGTACTACTTCTTCACCGATCTCGATCCGAAGACGCCATACTCGCTCGAGTTCGGCAAGCCGAATGGCTACGCCTGGACGAAGCAGAATCAGGGCGGCGATGACGCCAAGGATTCCGATGTCAACAGCGCTGGTGTAGTGAACTTCACATCACCGGAGTTTGGTGAGAACCGACCGTGGAAGGTTGGTAGTGACTTCGAGCCGTACAAGCAGAACGCTGACAATCCCACACTGGATGCCGGTCTGGTGCAGTTGGTGTCTGTTGGTGACTACGTCTGGTACGACGTCGATCGCGACGGCCAACAGGATACGGGCGAGCCGCCGGTCGAGGGTGTGGTCGTCAAGATTCGATTGGAAGGTAGCTCTACCTACATTACCGATACGGTGACCGACAAGGATGGCTACTACGCGTTCAATGATCTGTTGCCGAACACGAAGTACGTGATTGAGTTCACCAAGCCCACCGAATTCACGGACTGGACCGACCAGAACAAGGCTGGTGTTCCGGATAACGTCGACTCCGATGTCGATCCATACGGTGTCATCTACTTCACATCGTATAGCGGTGCCAATCCGCAGAACCTGACCGATCCTGGCCTGGCCGACGATCCGACACAGGATGCCGGTTTGGTGAAGAAGGTTTCGATCGGCGATTACGTCTGGTTCGATAACGACTTCGACGGTATGCAGGATGATGACGAACCCGGTGTTGAGGGTGCGCTGGTCTACCTCTACGACAAGGACGGGAACCCTGTTCCAGGTGTTGCTCCGGCAGTGACTGACAAGAACGGGTACTACTTCTTCAAGGATCTGTATCCGGACACCGACTATCAGTTGAAGTTCGTCCACAATCAGACAGGGTATGGATGGACCAAACAGGATGCTGCTGGCAACGACAAGGTTGATTCCGATGTCGATCAGCAGGGGTGGATCACGAATGTCCGCACGCCAAGCCAGGGCAAGAACCTGACCGCGCCAGAGACGACCGATGTTCCGACCTACGATGCCGGTATCGTCAAGCTCGTTTCAGTCGGTGACTACGTCTGGTTCGATTACGATCGAGATGGCAAGCAGGGCAGTCATGCCAAGGAAGAGCCAATCGCGGGCGTCAAGGTTACGTTGAAGCGCGTTGACGGCACCGAGCCGGATCGCTCCACCACAACCGATGCGAACGGGTACTACAACTTCAAGGATCTGTATCCGGGTGCGGACTACGAGCTGATCTTCGACAAGCCCGAGAACTACGACGACTGGACAACCCAGTACGCACCGGGCACGACCGACGCGAACGATTCGGATGTCGATGCCGACGGCAAGATCGCCTTCAAGGCGCCGTCACCCATCGGGGCCAAGAACGAGATCGGTCCGGACAAGGCCGATAACCCACGCCTGGACGCTGGTCTGGTGATCAAGAAGGTCTCCATCGGCGATTACGTCTGGTACGACACCAATCTTGATGGTCTGCAGGATGACACGGAGCTTCCGGTCGAGAACCTCAAGGTCACGCTGTACGACAAGGATGGTACCGAGATCGGTACTACCACCACTGACAGCAATGGTTACTACTACTTCAAGGATCTCGAGCCGAAGACGGAGTACTCCGTTGTCTTCGAGAAACCCGCGAACTACGGCTTCACCAAGCAGAATGTTGGTGATGACGCGAAGGATTCCGATCCCGATGCCAATGGCAAGGTCACGTTCACCACACCTGAGTTCGGCAAGAACCAGCCGTGGACCAAGAGCGGTGTCCCCCAGCCATACGTCAAGGACCTCGCAGACGATCCCACGATCGATGCTGGTCTGGTGAAGCTGGTTTCCATCGGTGACTATGTTTGGTACGACGCGAACCGCGATGGTAAGCAGGCGCCAGGTGAGACGCCGATCAGCAAGGTCAAGGTGACGATCACGGGTCCGAACGGATTCACGGCTTCCACCGAGACCGATGACAACGGGTTCTACTTCTTCAAGGACCTGTATCCGGATACCGGGTACGATCTGACCTTCGCGTTGCCGGATGGCTACACCGAATGGACAACGCAGGGTGGCGGCGACAACTGGTCTGATTCAACCACCTGGGTTGGTGACGACTCCAATGTCGACGCCAGCGGCAAGGCCTCGGTCGTTACGCCGAAGACGGGCGACAACAAGACCGATCCGGGTCAGACTGATAATCCGACGATCGATGCTGGTGTGGTCAAGAAGGTCTCGATTGGTGACTACGTCTGGTATGACGCGAACCGCGATGGCAAGCAGACACCGGGTGAGACACCGATTGGTAAGGTCAAGGTAACGATCACGGGTCCGAACGGATTTACGGCGACAACCGAGACCGATGACAACGGATACTACTTCTTCAAGGATCTGTATCCGGAAACTGAGTACGAGCTGACCTTTGCGATGCCGGAGGGCTACAACGAGTGGACCACGCCAGGTGGTGGCGATAACTGGTCCGATCCAACCTCTTGGGTAGGTGACGATTCCAATGTCGATGCCAATGGCAAGGCGAAGGTGACCACACCATCGCAGGGCAAGAACCTGACCGATCCGGGTAAGACCGACAATCCGACGATTGATGCCGGTCTGATCAAGAAGGTCTCGATTGGTGACTACGTCTGGTACGACGCGAACCGTGATGGCAAGCAGACACCGGGTGAGACACCGATCAGCAAGGTCAAGGTGACGATCACGGGTCCGAATGGATTCACAGAGACCACTGAAACGGATGACAACGGGTACTACTTCTTCAAGGATCTGTATCCGGAGACTGAATACGCGCTGACATTCGGATTGCCAGACGGGTACACCGAGTGGACGACGCAGGGTGGTGGCGATGACTGGTCGGATCCAACCACGTGGGTTGGTAATGATTCCAATGTCGATGCCAATGGCAAGGCGAAGGTGACCACACCATCGCAGGGCAAGAACCTGACCGATCCGGGTAAGGCCGACAATCCGACGATCGACGCTGGTGTTGTGATCAAGGTGTCCGTTGGCGATTACGTCTGGTATGACGCGAACAAGGATGGCATCCAGGATCCGACCGAAGCACCCGTTCCGGGCGTGAAGGTGACCTTGTACGACAAGGACGGTAAGAAGGTCGGCGAGACCACCACGGATAGCGATGGATACTACTTCTTCAAGGATTTGTATCCGGACACAGAGTACAGTGTGGTCTTTGAGAAGCCGGATGGCTTCGCTGGCTGGACTGGCAAGGAGCAAGGTGGCGATCCGGCCAGGGACTCCAATGTTGGCCCGGATGGCAAGTACACCTTCGTGACCAAGAGCACGGGCAAGAACCTGACGGCGCCGGACAAGGCAGATGATCCCACGATCGATGCTGGTTTGATCCGACTGGTCTCCGTTGGTGACTACGTCTGGTATGACAGCAACGGTAACGGCAAGCAGGATCCGGGTGAGAAGCCGGCCAAGGACATCAAGGTCACCTTGTATGACAAGGATGGCAACAAGGTGGGCGAGACCACCACGGATGAAACTGGCTACTATTACTTCAAGGATCTCGAGCCAGGTACCGAGTACAAACTCGTGTTCGGTAAGCCGTCTGGTTACAACTGGACCCAGAAGGGTGTAGGTAATAACAAGGAGACTGACTCCGATGTGAATTACCTGGGTGAGATCGTCTTCACCAGCCCAACCAGTGGGAACAACCTGATCGGCCCGAACATGACGGATAATCCGACACTCGATGCTGGTCTCGTGGTGATCCCGGAGGAACCACCGGTGGTTGAGGAACTACCCAAGACGGGTAGTGGTACCCAGGCCAACTCCACGTTCGTGCTCGCCACACTGGCTGGTATGGTGATGGCAGCGGGCGCGGTACGCCTCTCGGTCAACAAGCGATCGTAGCGAACACCGTATCGTAACGATCTACCCAGAACCGCCCCGGCAATCGCCGGGGCGGTTCTGCGCCTTCAAGGCTATAATCCACACATTGCGATTCGCCTGACGGTGCCGATGAAACGGTTCCGGATTGTACTCAGGAGCTCTCATGCAAATCATCTTGCAGTTACACGGAACCCTTGCCCAAACCGTGATGCTTTACTTCCTGGTAGTCGGCCTTTGGGGGTTGTTTGAGTACGCTCGCGGTGGCGAGCTGGGCGGGAACATCGGTGGTGCTTTCGTTATCGGGCAGGGTCTGGTGGTCGTGCAGGTGTTACTGGGGTTGATCATCCTGGCCGGCGGTTTCCGCGCCATCTCGACTCACTACCTCTACGGAATCAGCGCCATCATCTCGCTCCCGTTTGCCTGGAGCTACATGCGAAGTCGCCACCCGCGACAGGGGTTGCTCATCTATAGCCTTGTTGCGCTCTGGATCTTCGGACTCGCTATCCGCGGGATGGTCACCGCGTAAGACGAATGTGCTACATCTCCAGGGCCAGTTGGCCCCGGCGTTCTGCTTCCGTGCTCAGCACGAACTCCTTGCCTGCCGCCGAGCGCGTGGATACCCATGGCTCGAAGATTTCCTTGCGCGGTAGTACGCGCACATCTAGTTCCAGGTCAACCTCGGTCAGGTGCTGCGTTACCGTCTGCTCGGCAAGCCAGTTGACGTTGTTATGCTCGCTCATGTGTGCCAGGCGCACTGTGGGTGTTCGATTCTCAACGGAGAGTACCGATGCCAGAGCAGCACCGCAAGCGGAGTTCGCCAGGTGCCCTTTCCTTGATCGCACCCGCTCCTGGAGATAGCGAGGGTAGGGACCGGTGAGGAGCATGTGCTCGTCGTAATTCGCTTCCAGGATGATGAAATCGCTGGCCTGCAGGAAGGGTGCCAGATCGTCCGTGAACACGCCGAGGTCGGTGAGGATAGTGGCGCGTGAACCGTCCTTGAACTCGAACATGAATCCCGTTGGCTCCGCAGCGTCATGCGAGACCTTCAGTGGCCAGATCGTGATCTCGCCGATCGTGATAGGCACGAAGGCGCGCACGGTCTCGCGATTCGCATGGCGGCCAATGCTGCGCGCTGCCGTACCCTTGGTGGCCACCACGCAGAGATCCTCACGCAGTACGCGCGGGAGTGTGCAGATATGGTCGCTATGCTCGTGCGTGATGCAGAGAGCGCTGACGTCGTTCAGCGTCATGCCGCGGTCCTTGAGGCCGCGTTGAATCGTACGGATACCGATACCGCAATCCACCATGAGCGCCTGCGCTCCCGATGTCACCAGAAAGGCATTACCGTTGCTGGAACTGCCGAAGCTCTGCACGGTGATACCGCGATCGATTGTGAATCCGGCTTGGGTGGGGTTGGACATAATTACCTGCTATGGCCCGGAGGGCAATACAGTAGAATACCCACGATCGTACCATGAACGTTTGTGGCCGTTGTGCCATCCAGGAAAGATCAGAGCATGAATCGATTCCGTACGCGTCCGGTGAAACCAGCGGCGGACCCCGCAGGTCAAGGTGCCTCCACGGGAAGTAAACGCAAGTTCGGCATCTCCGCCAGTACGAAACGAAGTCTGATGATCATCTTGGTGCTGGCGGTAATCGCTGCGCTGGCCTTCTTCAGCGCTCCGTTTTGGATGAACTGGCTCTGGTTCGGCAGCATTGGCTACCGCTCGGTATTGGTGACGACCTATCTGGCGCAAGGTGGCACCTTCTTTGTGACGGCGTTGGTCGCGGCGGTACTTTTTCTCACCAATGTCCGACTCGCGATTCGTAACACCAAGAAGTTTGATCTCGGCACGGACGGTCGTGCCGGTCGCTACACCAACACCGGTCTGACCTGGCTGGGTATCGCCGGTACCGCCGTGGTGGCGTTCATTGCTGGACGCTACTTCTCGAACCGCTGGGAAGAGGTCCTCCTCTTCTTCAACGGACGCTCGTTTGGTGTCTCTGATCCCACCTTCAAGCGCGATGTCGGATTCTACGTCTTCCAGGTGCCATTCCTGCGCACGTTGGAGATCACGCTCATTCTGCTGCTCCTGGTGACATTGGCAGCGGTGCTCTTTGTCTATCTGGTACGCATGGGCGTTCGCTTCCGCTCGCTCGGCAGTGTGCCGAAGGCCGCACTCAGGCACGTCATGGGATTGCTTAGCGCCCTGCTGCTGCTGATTGCACTGCGATATATGTTGAACACCTACGAGCTCGTCCACAGTGGTCGAGGCGTGGTCAATGGACCGGGTTTTGTTGATACGAACATCGTTCGCTGGATCAACTACATCATGGTGGCGATGTCGGTTGCCGCCGCCATCGCTTTGCTGACGGGCTATGTGTTGCGGAACGCACGCATTTTGATTGGCATCGTTGGTATCTGGGCGATCGCGAACTTCGCCCTGGCGCCCGTGTTGCCGATCGCGGCGCAGCGACTCATTGTGGAGCCAAACGAGTTCCGACGAGAGCAAGGCTACATATCCCATAATATGGATATGACCCGAGAGGGTTGGGGACTCAATGAGATCGAGCGCTCCGATCTCACCGGTCAGGAGAAGATCGTTCCCAGCACGCTGGACACCGCACCGGGCGGCGAACTCGCCAATGTGCGCATCTGGGATTACCGCGTCGTGGGTCCGGTGTATCAGCAGATTCAGTCGTTCGTGCCGTTCTACCAGTTCTACGATATCGATATCGATCGATATGTGGTCGATGGCAATGTCGTGCAGGTGATCGTCGGGCCACGCGAGTTGAATCTGGAAGGTCTCCCGGAAGGTCGACGTACCTGGACGAACGAACACCTCGTCTACACCCATGGCTATGGTTACGTGATGAGTCCTGTCAGCCAGGTGGGCAACGACGGCTGGCCAGTGATGATGGTCAGCGGTGTACCGGTTTCCGGACCCGCGAGCCTGGTGGTGGAGAAGCCGCAACTCTATTTCGGCGAGTCCGACTTGCAGTGGATCATCCTGTTCACGGATCAGACCGAGATCGCGGGGCTCGATGATTCAGGCAGCACCAACGAGGGGTTTGAAGGCGAGGTTTACGGATCGGTTGGACTGGGGAATCCGTTCACGCGGGCGATGGCGGCGATCTCTCGGGGCGACCGCAACATCTTCTTCACCGGCCAGCTGACCAACGATTCCCGCATCGTCGAGACACGCAATGTCGTTGAGCGAGCTCAACGCATCGCGCCATTCCTCGAGTACGACCCCGATCCCTACCTGGTTGTGGCCGAAGGTCGCATGTACTGGGTGATCGATGCCTACACCACCACCGATATGTATCCGCATGCGACGCGCTATGACGGCATCAACTATATGCGGAACCCCGTTAAGGTCGTGATCGACGCGTATAGCGGCGAAACCACGTTCTACCGCACCGCCGTTGAGGATCCGATCGCGGATGCCTGGGGGGCTATCTACAGCGACCTGTTCACACCGGTCTCCGATGCTCCTGCCGGACTGACGGATCATTTCCGGTATCCGGAAGAACTCTATACCCGTCAGGCGGATGTGTTGGCTGACTATCACATGGATAGCGCTCGATCCTGGTATGACGGCGATGACAAGTGGACCCGCGCGCGCGAGGCGAGTGACGAAGACAACCAGGTGATGGAGCCGTACTTCGTCAATCAGACATTGCCGAGCGATGCTGAGCAGGATTTCTGGCTCACGATCCCGTTCACGCCGGGCGGGAATCGCACCAACGAGAATATGACCGCCTGGATGGCCGGTCGGTCGGAGACCGATGGTACGGTGGAGTTGCGCCTCTACCGCTATCCGCGCCAGGTGACCGTATGGGGACCGCGCCAGGTCGAGGCAATGATCGATCAGGATCCGGATATCAGTTCGCAGATCACGCTTTGGAGCCAGGGTGGTAGCAAGGTGATTCGCGGCAATATGCTGGTGATTCCAGTGGGCGATGCCCTGCTATACGTCCAACCTCTCTATCTGCAGGCGACAGGGACGAGCGCGAGCGCGCCGACATTGGCGCGGGTGATCGTAGCCGCGAACAGCCAGTTGGTGATGCGCCCGACACTGGATGAGGCGATCAAGGCACTGGACGAACCGGATGCGAGCACAGTCGATACCGTAGTTGAGGATCCGAACGAAGCCGTCGCCCAGGCCGGCACGGAGGCGACACCAACCGCTGGTGAGAATCAGGAGACCGCGACGGTTGATCGCAGCCAACTGCCGGCTGATCTACAGTCGCTTTCCGATGACGAACTGACAGCGGAAGCACTGGCGACGCTGCAGCGGGCCGATGAAGCGCTGACGGATGGCGATCCGGTCACCTACCAGTCCGAGATGAATCGCTTGCGCTTGATTCTGGAGGCACTTAATGGCGGAGTGGCGACTCCGGTCGCTACTCCGTAGAGCGCGCCACCCTGACATGGGTGGCGATTGCCCTAGAGTCGTTCGCCAAATAACGCACGTCCGATCCGGACGTGCGTTGCGCCTTCCTCGATTGCGATCTCAAAGTCGTTGCTCATGCCCATGCTGAGCGCGGGGAGTGGCATACCGGTCTCTTCCTGGAGGCGGTCTCGTAGGTTTCGTAGACCACGGAAGACGTATCTCAGTGTTGCCTCGTCGGCTCCAAATGGTGCCATCGTCATGAAACCGACTGGAACGAGATTCGGCGCATCGATTACGGCTCGCAGGAGCTCTCCTGCGTCCTCTGAAGGTACTCCTGCCTTCTGGGCTTCCCCGGAGACGTTCACCTCCAGCATCACCTCGAGTTGTTGATGGTGCCGCTCCAACTGATGCTGGAGTGCTTCCACCAGCGACAGCCGGTCGACCGTCTCTACCACATCAATAAATGGTAGGAGTTGCCCGATCTTGTTGGTTTGCAGTGAACCGATCATGTGGATATGGAGATCGGCGGGGAAGGGGAGCGCATACTTCTCGCGTATCTCCTGCACCCGATTTTCCCCGAATACGCGGAATCCTGCGTCGTACGCCGCGTTCACATCCTCCCGCGGGAATGTTTTGCTCACCGCCACGATCGTCACCGATGCCGGATCGCGATCCGCTCTCTCGGCTGCCTCGGTCACGCGATCGCGAATCCGTGTCGCGTTGGCTCGGAGATCGCTGATCATGTCACACTCCCGGTCAGCATAATCACACCCGCCTGGCGACCGGTGGCCGCACCCTGACCGCGATGGCTGAACCAGTGCTCGGTATCACACTTGGTGCAGTGATTGCTGAACTCGATATGTTCGGCTTTGACACCTGCTCGCTGCAATAGCAGTGCATTGGCGCGCGGCACATCGAAGTGCTCCTTCACACCGGGTTTGGTTACCGCCAGTTCCGCCAGCGGACCGAGATCGCTTGCGATCTCACGCCATGCCGCGGTCACTTCAGGACCAACCTCATTGCAGCAACCTCCGATCGACGGCCCGAGATACGCCAACAGATCGTTCGGATCCGTGCCGAACTCGCGCTGCATCGCCCGCACCGTTTCTCCCGCGATATCGATTACCGTGCCGCGCCAACCGGCGTGGACCGCCGCGATACCGCGTTGGGCGGGATCGTACATCAACAATGGCAGGCAGTCTGCCGCGAGCGTCATCAGCGGCACGTTCACGGCTTGTGTGATTGTGGAGTCAGCTACTGCCGCCATTGGGTGTTCGCGACGACGCCCCATACCGGCATGTTCTTCTCGTACGACAAAGACCTGGTTGCTGTGAATCTGATCCGTACGGACAATCCGTTCCGGATCGACTCCTATGGCTTTACACCAGGCAATACGCATCTGCCAGGCATCTTCGGGGTCACGGGGAGCGGTGCTACCCACGTTGCCGTCAGCCACGCCCATGCCAGCCACTCTCCGGGTCACACCGTGAACGATGCCATCGGCAGAGGAAAGGAGTTCGCTCAGGAGTGGCGTTGGTTGGGTATCAGTCATCGGGTTCCGTCTGCTCGTTTCTACTTGCCGGAAGTGCTTCGCGGATGATCATGGAATCGACTACGCGCTGTATCGGGGCGTGATCGTCGGTGAAGACAATGTCACTCTCGGTGATCTCCCGGATATTACCGGTGCGGATCGCTGTCTCACCAACCGTTCTCACCGGACCGTCTGGCAGTACGGATACATTGTCCGCGAACGTCGTAATACTGCTGGGCGCGTTCGTGCCAATGACGATGCTGTTCGCGTATCGCTCCGTATCCAGCACATAGACGTATCGAAATACTGACTTCATGGTACTGCTCATGGCATCGACCAGTCGATAGTCGGTACTGGTGCGGCCGACGTTCATCACCGCGGTGCCGTTTGGCGAGAGCGCATCCGCGACCTCGGTGAAGAACTCCCGCGTCGTCAACTGGAACGGAATATAGGGCTGCTCATAGGCATCGACCACGATCAGATCGTAGGTCGTATCACTCGTGCGAAGTACATACCGACCATCGTTCACGATCACATTCAGATTTGGTTCGTTCATATCGAAGTATTCGCGACCAACACGCACGATCTCGCGATCGATCTCGACGCCATCGATGGGTACCGGACCGTAGCCAACGGTGATCTGTTTACTGCTGGTACCCGCACCAAGTCCGATGATGAGGGCATTCCCGAGTACAGGTTGCTCCGCGAAGAGCGGTGCCACCATGAAGTAGTCCCACGGACCACCAGTTAGCAGGTTTGTCGGATCGTAGATCGAATGGATCGCGTGGCCATCGTTGAGCCATAACAACGTCTGACTGCCATCTTGGGTCACCTGGATGTAGTTATCCGATGATTCTGTCTCGTAAATGATCTCACCCCGCTGCGAGGCCCTGATCGGCTGTTGTGCCACCCAGATGTTGCTGGCGATCATGGCGGCCACCAGGACCATTGCGACAATGGACGGTTGCCATCGTTTGACCACGATCAAGCCGATAATGGATGGCACCACAAGTAGCAGACTCAGCACCAGGAATGTGCGGGCGGTACCGATCCATGGCACCAGCACGAGCACCGGCAAGAAACTACCGGCTATCGATCCCAGCGTACCCAGGGCGTAGATAGAACCAGCAGTGCCACCCGTGTGATCGATAGATGAGGTCGTCAGGCGCACCGTGAATGGCGAGACGAAACCAAGGAGCGTCGTGGGGATGGCGAGGAGTAGCAGAACACCAACCAACGCGCCATAGAAAGCACCGACATCGTAGTCCGCGAAGGCGGTCAACGAACGACTCAGTATTGGTCGGGAAGCGAGGGGCAGAAATCCCACGGCGATACCTGCGATGAGTGTCACCAGGTAAAGCAGCCAGGTGTGTGGACGTGCATCGGCCAGCTTGCCACCGATGTGATACCCGATAGCCAGGAATGTCAGCGTTAGGCCAATAACCGTTGCCCAGATGAACGTGCTTTCGCCGAAGTAGGGGGCGATCAGATTCGTCGCGCAGATCTCGGCCCCGATGCTCACCAGACCCCCGATGAACACCATCAGACGGATGCTACGGGTCGATGTCTGACGATGGTGGAGGCTCTGTTCGCTCATGCTCTGGATTGTACGAATCCTGTTCGAATCGGACCAATTGTGATCACCCCCTGATTGCCGCAATGCCTGTCCGGATATGCTTGCGGAGTTCCGGAAAATGGTGTGAAGTAAGCGTAGCAGGAGACAATTCGTGCGATATGCACATTGCGTATGTTGTATACAGATATAGGAGAATTCGTGCGTCATGTCCAAAATCGTTGTGATCGGTGGCGGAGTTATTGGGCTCTCCACCGCGTGGGAGTTGCGCGTTCGCGGAGCTGATGTTCTGGTGCTGGATGCTCGCACTGCGGGTATGGCGGCATCGGCGGTAAATGCCGGTTGGGTATCGCCCGCGATGGCTGGTCCAGTACCCGCACCAGGTCTCGTCAGGACATCAATGAAATGGATGATGGATCCGGAGAGCCCGCTGTACATCCGACCGCGCTTCAACAAGAGCTTCCTGGCGTGGCTGTTCCGCTTCTGGCGGTCGTGCAATATCGGTGCGTACCAGGCGGGTTTCGAAGCCACTGCCGTACTGGGCAAAGGCACAATGGAGATCATGGATCGTTGGCAGCAAGAGGGCGTGCAGTTTGAGATGCACGATTTCGGCTTGCTGTATGCCTATCGTGACCGAGTCGCGATGGAGACCGATCTGGAGGCGTTCCAGGGTGTTATCCCATACGGCTATGCCGAACCGAAGCCTTTATGGGGCGACGATCTGCGCGAGTTCGAGCCTGTGCTCTCAGAAGCACTTGTCGGTGGCTACCACGTTAAGGAGGAGCGCACCGTCCAGCCGATCACGCTGGTCACGGGACTGCGGGATGCGCTGGAACGCGAAGGCGTGGAGATTCGCAACGGATCGCCTGTGGTTGATATCGAGGTGAGTAACAAGCGTGTGGTGGCTGTGCGTACGCCGATGGAGCGTATCGAGTGCGACAACGTCCTAGTTGCCGCCGGTGCGTGGTCGGCCCAGTTCGGCAAAATGGTTGGTGCCAAACTCCCAATCGAGGCTGGCAAGGGCTACGGCCTGGATTTCAAGCCCGCACCGGTCAAGCTCCAACGCTCGATCTATCTCCATGACGATCGCATCGCGATCTCGCCATTCGATTCCGGATTGCGTCTTTCCGGCACGATGGAGCTGAGTGGTATCAGTGATTCGATCATGCCACGGCGCGTCGGTGCCATCGAAAAGGGTGGCAAGAAGTACCTGAAGGGATTCCCGGAGGATGCCAAGCCGGTGCACACCTGGGTTGGTATGCGACCAATGGCACCTGATGGGCTGCCGGTGCTCGGTGTCGTTCCTGGTGTCACTAATGCCACAGTGGCTTCCGGCCATGCGATGCTTGGTGTCACTCTGGCCGCCGTTACCGCTGTGCAGATGGCGGATCTGATTACGACCGGTGAGACACCCGATGTGTTGAAGCCATTCTCGCCGGATCGGTTCAAGGGATTCCTGTAGGCGATCGAACCCGGGAGGGGTGCTCCCTCTCCCGGGTTCAGGTCACACTCCTTTTGCGCACAACGTAACTTATCCGCAAACGATTCTCGCCTCTGAGAATCTCCATGGATTCATGTCGTCCACTATTGGCGAGTTTCTACAGTCTGGACTCTGCGGTTCTTGAGCGACACTTGCCCGCTATTCGTCCACGCTGGTATCGACCAGTTCATCAAGCGCTGCCCGCATCGTGATCTTGTCTTGCCCCGTCACGCGGTAGCTATAGACGATCAACCAGGCCATCATCGCAAACGCCGCCAGTGGCGACACGATGAACACCGCTTTGGGACCGACAATACCGGAGGCAGCGCCAAGCGTCATTACCAGGATGAGCGTCGCCACATTCTCCTGGACCTCCTGCAGCCCAAATGTGGCGCCTTGTTGTGCTAATGGAACGCGTTGATTGATGTACGCGACGATGGCCGATCCGGCGGCGGTTGAGCCGAAGTTTGCGGGCAACGCGATTGCACTGGCCGCAAGCACGACCTTTGGTATCTGGACATCGAATGCCCAGCCCAGTACCTGCAACGGGCTAAATGGCGCGACATATGGAGCGATATGCTCAATGATACCGAAGAGTACCATCGAGATAGACATAATGAACACAGAAAGGACCGCCAGTTTGCGTGCACCAATCAGATCGATCAGCATCGGCGTGAAGTACATACCTATCAGGAAACCGATACCGGCCGGTGCGAAGATATAGACGGCATTGGTGGGATCACTGCCAAGTACATCGCGGACATAGACCGGAATGAGCGTTGTGAACGCCTCGTACATTGAAACGGCGATCGCACCCACCAGGATAAGAGCACCAGTATTGCGATTGCCGTTGAACCAGGTCGCCGTACGCCGCAACGAGAACATATGCTCCCGAAAACCGATTTGCTTTACGGCAGCGCTGAGCTTCTCCCCTATCTCGGTTTTTGGTAGTCGCAAGGTGGCCCAGGCTCCGTAGAGCATGATGACCGCGGCAAGATACATCAGGGGAACAAGGCCAACTGTCTTGATCAGCACCGGGGCCAATACCGACGACCCCACAGAGGCGGCAATCGAGGAAGCAATCGTGACGGATGTGGCTACCACCGCGACATCCTTGGGTTTCGATACAAGCGCCACCGCTGACTTAAGCGACGGCGAAACCACCTGCATCACCGCGGCTGACAGAAACATCACCAGCAGGAGACTCGTTATCGACTTACCCGCGAAAAGTGGCAGGATCAAGTACATGACGGCGATGGCGACATAACCACCAGCGATGGCCATCCGCTTGGAGATTGTGTCCGCCAGCATGCCCCCCTGCACACCAAAGAGCACTGAGGCGAGATAGGTAGCGGCGGCCACAAACGAGATCTGGAGCTGGGTACCACCCTGAGTGGCGAGGTACACCATCGTACCGTAGGACACAGTGGACATCGCCAATCGGGAAGCACCGCGCGAGACAGCCAGTGCCCGAATCTCCCGCACCTTGAACGCCTCGATGAAGCCAATCCGATCCTGATTCTCAGGCACTACATCATCAGGTTGTAGAGCGATATCCCCTTGATCGGTCATGCGTGTTTTCCAGTCCGGTTAATGAATCCAACAAGCGCGTCAATACAACGAAGATTGTAGCAATTCTGACTGTTGGTATCAGCCAGTGAGGACCGAACAGGTATGAGAGTGGCGACCCTTCACAACGCCCTCGAGCGAAATATCCGCCGGGCAAAACCCTGGCGTCAACGAATTCTGAGGAGGGCAGCGAAAATACTCCAGAAGGAAGGAGTGGTACTGCCAAAATGAGGAAGTGAGAGGTGCGGTGCCACACCTTCGGACCGAGCCGTCTCGGGTTAGTCTCGGGGGCTCATTTTCTGGATGAGCGCCTGGCCTGTCACCGGTTTACCGCCCGGGTACTGAACCTGAACCAATTGAAGTGTCCCCTGTCCGGTACCCACGTACGCGCCCGTACTGTCTGTCGTTAGTTCACCCGATGCCAGATGCCGATCGGGAACGACCGCGACCTGGTGAACCTGTAATCTCTCGCCATTCGCCAGGTCGGTCCATGCTCGTGGCCAATCCCACATCGCCCGCACTTGCCGATCGATTTGCTCCGCCGATCGCGACCAATCTATCTCCCCGTCGGCTTTGGTGAGCTGCCGTGTCTCCGTCGCCCCTTCTGGTTGAGAAATAGGCGCGATGTTCCCGATGAGAATGTCCGAAAGGTGTCTGCCAAGCAGTGCGGCACCAGCCTCCGCCAACCTGGGTGTCAATGACCAGGTCGTATCGTCTTCCTTGATTAGGGTCTCGGTGGTGAAGAGGATGTCGCCAGTATCCAGACCTCGATCCATTTGCATCAGCGTGACACCAGTGACATCGTCTCCCGCCAGGATCGCCGCCGAGATCGGACTGGCTCCACGATGTTTGGGCAGGCGCGAGGCGTGAAGATTGACGCACCCACACCTCGGCAGTTCCAGAATCCATTTGCCCAGGATCATACCGAATGCCGCTACGACGACCAGATCAGGCTTGAGAGCGATGATCTGGTCTTTCACCTCTGGTGCTCGCAAAGTCGCCGTCTGCAGAAGAGGCAACCCTAGCTGGATAGCTGCATCTTTCACTGGCGGTGATGTTAGTTTCTTACCTCGTCCCGCCGGTCGGTCAGGTTGGGTCACCACAAGGCAGAGATCGATATCATCGCGCGCGGCCAGTACTTCCAACGCAGGCACAGCGAAGGCAGGAGTTCCCATGAAGATCACACGTGGTTTGGACATTGAAAGCTCCTTGACGATGTGCGGCTGCGGTACACTGCGGAGAGTAATCGTGCCTCTATTGTGCGCGATTTGTCTGCACGGAGACACAAATGGGGCTCTCGATGTTCTCGCTGGCGCTGGCGCCCATATCATCCGTCACGAATGCCACGTCCATTCCCACTCCTCATCTTCATTCGCTTTCATACCGCTGGAGCGAGTCATTCACTTCCCATTCATGGGGAGCGGTGCTCGTGTGGGTGGCGCTGCTAATTCTGCTTCAGATCATCAGTTGGCCGTTTGTGCGCCGCATGTTCTCCCGTCTTCCGGATCGCGGTTGGGCGTTCGCACGGCCGGTTAGCATCCTGCTCGGGGGCCTCATCATCTGGTTCCCGGCATCCTTCGGCATCGTTCCGTTTACACCACTGTGGTCGATGATCGCGATGGTGCTCCTGGCGGCATTCTGTTGGTTGTTCGTGCGTCGTATCGGCGTCTCTCCGGGTGAACGCATCTGGAAGGATATCCCCATGGCGGTCACCGCCGAGTGGGTCTTCTGGATGGTCTTCGTCATATTCCTTCTCTTTAGGGCTATCAATCCGGACTCCTACCACATTTGGTGGGGAGGCGAGAAACCGATGGAGTTCGCGCATCTCAACGCGATACTCCGCAGCGAGTCAATGCCGCCGTATGATCCCTGGTACGCCGGTGGATTGCTGAACTACTACTATTTCGGCACATTTCTGGTCGCGAATCTGGTCCAGATCACCGGTATACCGGCCGAGATCGCGTTCAACCTGGCGACACCCCTCTTCCCCGCGATGTTGGCTAGCGCCGCGTTCAGTATTGGTGCGATCTTCGGTAAGCGCCTGACCGCCTCCAATCTGGGGGCAGCGCTGGCCGGTCTGGCAAGCGTTTTCTTTGTGCAGTTTGCCGGCAACATGGTCGTTGCCTCCCGGCTTTGGGATCGTGCGATCAACCATGTCACCTCCCCCGCTCCCTTCGTTTACTGGGTATGGGAACCGACTCGGGCACAATACCGGTGCCCGCCTTGCAGATCAATATCACGGAGTTCCCGTACTTCAGCGCTTTGTACGCTGATCTTCATCCGCACACCATGGCGATGCCCTACACGATGATGGGTATCGCGCTGGCTTGGCAGATTGCAGCCAGTTGGCGCACCGTGCCGCTCCTGTTTGTACGCCGAAGACTTAGCCAGACGCATCAATTGGAGATCCTCGCCCCCTTTGTGCTTCTGGGAATGGTTGTTGGTTCCTTGTGGATGATCAATGCCTGGGATATGCCCATGACTGCGGCAATGGGTGTGCTCGGATTGACCATGATGACGATCCGGGTACCCAGCATTGCCGAGAGAATCGCCATTATCGTCGGTGGTACAAGCTTGCTTGGTATTATCGCGCTAGTCGTCGCCTTTCCATTCAATCGCGATTATCAGGCGCTCTTCGGCGAGATTGATTTCAGCTGGGATACAACTCCCCTCCTCGCGCTCGAGTCTCACGTTGGCGCTCAACTGATCATCTGCACGCTTGGTGCGATCGTGTTGCTTGGCTATGTTCGGCATGGCGCTATCGAGAATGCAGGCCTGCTCTACACGCTCGGCGGTGGTGTCATTCTCGGACTACTGGGCCAATGGATCCTCCGTGGCAGCACCGATACCCTGCTCTATCGCCTCTTCGAAGTTATGATCGTGCTCGGATTGGTTGGTATCTGGACCAACATCGCCTGGCAGAGCTCGGATGATCCGAACGACTTCAATATTCCCCGAACATGGTTGCAGTCGCTCTCCATTGCCGCCATGACCGCAGCATTGATGCTGGTGATCTTCGAACGCAATGTACTGGCGCTGTATCTGGGTATCGGCCTCAGTGCTCTCATCGTCTGGGTAGGTCTGGAACGACAGTCAGCACGGTTTGTTGCCGCGTTGATAGCCGCCGCCACGCTTCTTGGCGCTGCTCTGGAGGTCGTGTATCTGGTCGATGATCTCGATGGCAGCGTCTGGTATCGGATGAACACGATCTTCAAGTTTTACAACCAGATCTGGAATCTGCTCGGATTGGCGAGCGGCGTGATCGTCGGTATCGCCGTCTGGCGACTTCTTGTCTGGGAGGAGCCGAGGTCATACCGGCAGCCGTTGCCGGTTGCTGGTCGGCTCGGAGCCAATGCCGTCAAACTCTCCGTCGCGGTGGCGCTTCCGCTGATGGCATTGATGGCTACCTATGCGCTTGTGGCCACGCCGATTCGTCTTGATCAGCGATTCGGGGATGGTGGTTCGATTACTCTGAACGCCTATAGCTGGATGGAATATGGTCACATAGATCTACAGGGCGAGAACGCTGAGGGACCACTGCAATACGTTGACGATCTCGCGGCTATCCAGTGGATGAACGAGAATATTGAAGGTAACCCGGTTATTCTCGAAGCCGCATATGGCACGTATCGCTGTAATGGTTCCCGCTTCTCGGTCCACACCGGTCTGCCCAGTGTGATCGGATGGGTACGACATGAGCGTCAGCAACGATCCGTCGATGATTTGGACAGACGAGAGTCCGATGTACGTGAGTTCTACATGGGCGCGGACATCGAGTTCAAACGCGAGTTCCTGGAGCAACACAACGTCGAATACGTCATTGTCGGACAGACTGAGGAGCACTATCCCTTTATTGACGGCAACGATTGCATCGATATGGGCAGCCCAGCTGCCATCGAGATGATCCGGTCAATGGAAGGTGAGGAGTTGGAAGTGGTGTTCCAGCAGGGAACCACCACGATCTTCCGGGTTGTGCGGCAGTAACAGGGGTCGATGGGGTATACTCTCTTCCGCTGACGTGAGTTGGCAGCGGGGTGTGGCGCAGCCTGGCAGCGCGCGGCGTTTGGGACGCTGAGGTCGGAGGTTCGAATCCTCTCACCCCGACCATGAGACAGACCGGATCGAGCGCTCGATCCGGTCTGTTCTGTTGCAAGATATACTTGTTCCTCGCCGTACGGGCATCGCACGACGCCAGGTGCCAGGACGAACCCGGCAGTATCCAGGTAAGGTGGTAGGTGCATGAAGTGCCATGCGTATGAGACTGACTCGACTTTCACCCTATGTGTGGAGGATGCACCGGTCGCAAGCGAGGATCATATCCTCGCCGCCTGGTTCCATAGAGAGGGTGATGCGTTCATCAAGTGCTACCCTGCGGATGCGCCGGACAAAGACCTGGTGACGCGCAACTTCCCACGCTTGGGACCATCCATGTTCTCCGGTACGGGCGACTGGCGTGCCGCACTGATGATCCTGGGGGAATGGTGCGCGGCGAACGGCATTGATTGGCATGTGATTGGGAGTGTCAGTGAGGCGATCCTTGGCGTCGACGTTATGCCGCATGACATCGACTTCATTGTCCCTGTCAAGGATTTCTTCGCAGTTCGGGATGGGTTTGCCGAATTCGTGGTGGAACCCTTCGTGGACAACAAGGGTACCTGGTTGGTGCGCTACTTCGGTCGTCTGTATGTTGGGGGCATGATGATTGATGTCGCTTCGGACGAGAAGTTGAGCCCAGCGAACAAGACCTATCACCTGGTGGACTGGCAAGGGCTACGAACAAGTATCGAGCCATTGCAGGTTAGGTATGAGACCGAGGTCGCGCGTGAGCGCCGCGACAGGATCGCCGCAATTGAGGCATTTTTGGAGGCGCATCCTGAAGCCCGTTGGTAGGCTGAACCTTCACGAGTTGAAGTCCGGGGGCATCGCCAAGAGTGATGGGCGGCCGGCAGGCATTCTCTGGTAGCGTTTCAGTTGCTCGGATCGGAAACCACCAGAGGTAAGGGAGATGACCGAATGGCGAGAAATGAAATCGGACACGATGCGACCAACCAACAGCCCGTGATTGTTCGGTTGGATGACGTAGGTCAATCGCCTCGTTGAAGAGAACTGGTCGGGCCCTGTCATTGTGACAAGGGGTGTATTGCACGACACTTCTGACTCCGATGGTTTCGTCGCTCTGGAGAATGGGGCGATAGTTGGATTTGCTCTCTATGAGATGCGGGAATCTCAATGTGAGCTGCTCGTGTTGGAGAGTGTTAAGGAAAACCAAGGAGTTGGTACCTCTCTCCTGGACGCGGTGAAGATGGTAGCCAGGGAGAACGCGTGTACCCGTGTCTGGTTGATTACGACTAACGACAACACGCATGCCATCCGGTACTACCAACGGCGTGGATTCGAGTTAACAGCCGTATACATTGATGCAATGACGGAGTCACGACGACTCAAACCATCGATACCGCCTGCTGGTTTCGACGATATCCCGATCAAGCATGAGTTTGAGTTTGCCACCAGGCTATGAACGAGGAACCCGGATCAGCAATCGATCCGGGTTCCTCATTGTCATCAGGTTGGCGTGGGAGTGGGTGTTGGATCACCGCCACCACTACCCTTGGGCAAGAACTGCCAGAGAATCTGTAGATAGGTGTTAAGGAAGAGATCTTCGGCATCAGCGCGGGGAGCGATAATACCTTCCAGCATGAAGGTCGTACCTGGTCCCAAGCTCGCGCCTGCGACCTCAGAAATCAACACTGAGCCACGATGCATGAGCAGACTGGGGGCGACTCGTATCGATCAACAGCCACTCAATGTGCGGACAGGGGATCGTGCTGGGTGGTTCCGTCTGAGTTATTCGATAAGGACATTCTGCGGCCTTCCCTCCCCGGCCATAATTAACGACCGACCGAGATCGGCCCCATCTACCGGTGTCAGCGCCACATTATCGATGGCACCACGTACATACATGTAGGCCGATGATTGATCCGGTGGGGCAATGATGGTGGTGGACCAGAACGGATACTGGAGTGGTTCTGCTTGCCACTGCGGCAGCCCATTCCGATCGAATGTGTTCGCGTAACCGTTTGCCACCGTCCAACCTGGCGGTGCCAGAAAGAATCCGAGTTCCGGACTCTGCGCCATCTGCCAGCCAACTCCGGGATCGAAAGAGCGAATACGCAGGGTCGGCAGCGCCATCAGGTTACCCGCGGCAAAGTTGGCGTAATGCACCAACGCTGGCTCCAGGGAACAGTCGCCCTCAACTTGCATCTGCGCCGCTGAGCCCTGTTGTGAACGATAGGCAAGAAGTCCTGCCATGAGCATAGGCGTGGCGGCTACTGCCGATCTGCGACTGAACCGTCGACGAAGGATTGAGTCCATAGCGTCTGTCTCCGATGCATATCTCGAACATCGTCTGCATTACCGATGTTCTTTCTGAGGATTCTGGAATTATTATAGCCCACCCTATTGGCCATCCAGAGAAACGCAAAGGGACCTCGGCGCTGTCAGAGGCGTTGGGGCAGAAGTCATCGAATGCGACAACATCGGGACTGTATGAGGTTGACTTGGGTACCAGTGCGTCAGAGTTGCGTCAGAACTCGGACGCTGAAAACGCAAAAACCGGATAGCTACAGGCATTTCTGCCCGGCTACCCGGCTCTTGAGGATTAGCGGGAGTAGAACTCAACCACGAGGTGCTCGGCACAGATGACCGGGATCTCTTCGCGGGATGGAATCGACTCGAAGCGCGCGCTCAGCTTGTTGACATCAAATGTCATGTACTTCGCGACTTCGCCACGCGGCAGGATCTGCGCATCGAAGAGCGGGCTCTTCTTGCTGCGCTCACGCACGCTGATCACATCGCCCGGCTTCAGGCGCATGCTGGGGATGGTGGCCTTCTTGCCGTTAAGCATAAAGTGGCCGTGGGTCACCATCTGGCGGGCAGCGTAGATAGTTGGTGCAAAACCGGCACGCAGCACCAGGGCGTCCATACGGCTCTCAAGAACCTGGAGCAGGTTGTCACCCGTGGAACCCGGCATGCGAGTCGCGGTGACATAGGCGCGACGCAACTGCTTCTCGCTGATGTTGTACTGGAAGCGCAAACGCTGCTTCTCGAGCAACTGCACGCCATATTCCGATGGGCGACGACGGCGACCACGCGCGGAACCGTGCTGCCCCGGTGGGGTCGGGCGCTTGCGCATACCGGCGGCTGCCTTCGGTGTCAACGCGACGCCAAGGGCACGGCTCTTCTTAACCTTTGGTCCTGTGAAATTCACGAAACATTACTCCTTATGCGCATCGTGCAGATACCGGCACATTCCGGTAATCCTGGTGTCATGCATCCCGGCACACCGCGTGGGCGATCGCTTCTGGCGCAACTACAGAGCGCGATCCTTCGGCCAGGGCATGGCAAATGGACGATCACATACTGTCGTCCGAGGGCCAAGTATAGGCGAAAGTGAGGTTACGGTGCCAATCTGGTGATGTCCCAGGAGCCATCGTCGCACCTTGTGAAGACGATGCGATCATGGAGGCGATTCTCTCGTCCCTGCCAGAACTCGATCATCGTGGGGCGAATGCGATAGCCGCCCCAATGCTGAGGTCGAGGAATCGGCTCGTCGTCCGCATACTGACGCTCGACGTCTTCGAATCGCTGGCGTAGTTCCTCGGCGCTGCTGATCGGTTGGCTCTGTTCGCTGGCGAGCGCGCCGATCTGACTCCCGCGAGGTCGGGAGGCGAAATACTCGTCTGACTCGTCCGCGGAAACCTGCTCGGCGATCCCCATCCAGCGAACTTGTCGCTGCAGTGTCGGCCAGTAAAATAGCGCACAGACATTTGGATTGGCGGCTATTTGCCTCCCCTTGGCGCTGTCATAGTTAGTGTAAAAACGCAGCCCGTCCGCATCAAACCCTTTCATGAGGACGGTGCGCGCCTGGGGCAAATCATCTGGTGTAACCGTGGTCAACACCATCGCATTCGCTTCGATAACGCTCGTAGCAGCGACCTCCTCGAACCAGCGCTGGAACTGTTCGATCGGATCGCTCAACACCTGCTGGTCCCCCAGACTGGCGAGATCGTAACTAATGCGCATATCGGCGATGGATTTGGCGTTCATGGCGAATGTGATTACCCTAATAGTCAACGTCGCCCGCATGGGCCCCAATGATGGAATGGTACGTCAGATTCGGAGGTTGCGGATGCGTGCGCTACTCGTGATTACGTTTGCGATATTAATGGTGTTCCCCTCCTCCACGCATGCGGAGACGTCTTGCGAGCTAACGCCCCTCACCCTCCCACTTTTCGATGCCACCCCACTGACCATGTTGGCGACTCCCGCAGCAACACCTGCTGATGCCGCGCTCTCGCCAGAGGACGCGAAGGATGTACTGGAGCAGTTCGTCGCCTGCACCAATACCGGCGATCCCACCTTGATTTGGGCCATCTTCACACCGCATTGGTTCGCCAGAGAATTCGCCGATTCGGAGACGCATTACCTACCCGCTTTTGAGTATGAGATTGCCAGAGGAAATGAGATCGTCGTCGATCCGCTTGAGTTAGTTTCGGTCGATGAGATTGCAGCGCTCGAGGATGGCCGTGTTGCGGTGACCGCGACTTTCACGAGTGCGAATCTCACCTGGACGGATCAATTGATCCTGGCCAATATCGACGGCGTCTGGCTGATCGATGAAGTCGTCCTGATCACGCCAGCGAACTAGCGCGGTACGATCTCCGCGCGATCAATGGTTTTGCCTTTGTAGCTATCTCTGACAAGAGTACGCAAGAGGAGGACGAAGTCATCGTCCTCGCGGTTACCGCCAAGAAAAACGGGATAACTGGCGGACTTGGGTCCTCCCTGCAGTGTGGCGCCAGAGCTGGAACGTCGCACACCGGAGAACTCGGTCCAGCGTCGGAACGGTCCCCGACCCAATCTGATACCGGTGGATGTCAGGAGATACGACTGAGGGATAAGCAGGACGGCTCCATAGACCAGTATCCAGAGTGCCAACATCCACCAGCGAAACTCGAGCCAGATAGCAGTGGCCAGGAGCACAATCGCACCGACCACCAGCGGCAATACCAGCATCTTGAATCGACCGAGCAACGAGATATCGACTCGCAGGAGCTCCTCCCCCTCGGTCTTCACCGGGGACCAGAGGAAGATGACACTCCAGATCAACAGCGGGAGATCTGCCAGGATGGTCGAGACAATGGTCATCATGCGATCTCCGTACGCGGCGAAGGTCCACTCTCATACTATATGGAAACAATGGTCCTTGGGCGACTGTCTACGATCGAGGTGCGACCGGTGTCGCGCTCGGTCTACTCTCAAGCAGGCTCTTCGGCACATCCAGTCGCCACAAACCGACTTCATTCTGCATATAGACGACGGTATCGTTGCGAGCAAAGCCGACCCAGGGAAGGAAACCCATACCACGCATCACCGGTGTCACCTGCTCGTAATCGCCCCAGAGCTGCAGCTCCAGCTGCCAATCTCCGGCGAGGTAGCTGGCCGTACCCGCGCGACGGAAGCATCCGACCAACGTCTTCTCGGGCGAGGGACGATTGCATGTTCCCTTCGTTTTCTCCCAGGTGGGAGTCTCCCAGTCACCTTCGGCATCGGGAATCGCATCGGCGGAGTCAAGCCGGATGATCGTCATCGATTCGGGTGTTACCGTGTAGGCTGCATCCCCGGAACCATCCGCCAACGGACCGCGCATGAGCACCAATGTGCCATCTCCATTCGCTGCCGTAAAACTGATCTCGGAGAGCGGTAGATCGACGCTGTCAGATGACTCCAGGTTTTCCAGTCGCAATCCACTGTCGGTCGGCCAGGCAATGAACTGGGCTCGGTACAACCAAGGGCTGACGCCTGAAGCGTCATCGTTGTCTAGCGGGATGACGATCAGCAATGTCCCATCTCTGCTATCGGCGAGCTTCACCGCGTCCCGACCTGGAGCTAGACCGGTCCGTTGGGCCAGATCGAGACGTAGATTGTCGTCGACCACCAGCGGGACGACGAGAAGAACCGCAAGCACAAAAATGATCGCGGCTGCCCAGCGGATGCGACGTTGCAATCCGCGGTGTTCCGGGAGTGACACGGTGGTTTTCGCCTATTCCTCGTCGTCGAGTGGTTCGAGTTCGTATTCGCCGCTGGCGACAACAGAGAGATCGCTCATGGCATCGAACACGCCGAAGGTCAGATCCTCAAAATCGATTTGACCAAGCACGTAGCCGACGAATGCCTCGGTCAGCTCGCTACCGATCTCGCGCGCGATCTGCTCCTGCTCGGTCGCAAGTTCATCGGCGGTCAGTTCACGAGTGGTTACCTCATGATCGTGATCGTGGTGATGGTGGCTCATGTATGTGTACCTTCCTCAAAGAAGTGTGGAATCCGCAACGTTGCGTTTCAACCTGATTGTAGCGGTTCGGATCGACCGGTTTCATCGTTCTCAAGCGTTTCCTTTTCGCAGGTGTTTCGTCTTCTCTTGTATGCTTTGCTGGATTGGTGCCGGCACATTCTGCTCGCTCACACTGGAGTTTCACCGTTGACCGATCTCGTCCTGCCCACCTCCACAGATCAGACACGTCCCTGGTCCAACCGCATCACCGCTGCGTTCACCCTTGAGACTGTGCTCTGGGGCATCCTGATCCTGATCGCGATCTGGACTCGATTCTGGGACCTCGGGGAGCGCACCCAGCATCACGATGAGTCCCTCCACACCTACTACAGCTGGATTTTCTCGACGGGTGATCGGCTATACGTCCACAACCCGCTCATGCATGGACCGTTTCTGTTCCATGCCAATGCACTGATCTACAAGCTCTTCGGTGCGACTGATACCACCAGTCGACTCGTACCGGCTGCGTTTGGTGTCGCGATCGTCTGGTTACCATGGTTACTGCGTTCACCGCGCATGCTTGGCCGTTGGGGAGCGTTGGCAGCGGGCTACCTACTGCTGATCTCTCCCGGCATGCTCTATTACACTCGTTATATCCGTCACGATCCCTATATGGTTGCTGGCTGCCTGCTTTTGGCGATTGCGATCTTCCGATATATGGAGGTTCCGCAACGCCGCTGGATCGTCATCGCCTTCGCGAGCGTGTCGTTCCTGCTCACGAATCACGAGCTGGTGCTGGCCACATTCCTGATCTTCACGGTGGTGCTGTGGGGATCGCTCCTGCTCACTCACCTCAGAGCCCTCATCCCGGTACACATCGGGGCGATGTTGCTTCTGGCGGTATCGGCCTACCTCTGGCTCGATCAACCCTTTCCACCAATTCCCTGGAGCCGACCCGCCGCCAACGCGCTCACCTCGGATCAGTTCTTTACCTTCCTCAGGGTCGGTGGCCCAGTTGTCCTGACACTGATCGGTATCCTGGTAGCAATTGCAACGATTCGGGATACGCGCATCGCCACGATCATTGGCGTCGCCCTGGTCGGATTCAGCGTCGGTTGGTTGGCAATAGCCCAGAACTGGATTCCTGCGGTGCGTAGCTGGGAGGAACTACCGGAGAACGAGCTCAGCGGGTACCTGACGACTTCCGAGTTCTACTGGGCGTTGTTCCAACATCCGTTCGTGCAGGCACTTCTGATAACAGCCGCGGTGTTCATCATCGGGTGTGCGATCACACTGCGCTGGATGCTCAGGGATATGCCGGACGAAGACAACGGTATCGATTACGTTCTGGGAGATTCCGAACCCAATACCGTCGCCTACGGCGTTCGCCATGCCCTCCACGATCCGATGGGCGTGATCATCGGTATTAGCGTGGCCATCGTCATCTGGGTCTTGCTGTTCACAACATTCTTCACGAATCCCAACGGCATCGGCACGGGTACCTATGAGACCAACAGCACCCTGCTCTATTGGTTGGGTCAACATGACGTCCAGCGCGGGAACCAACCGTGGTTCTATTTCATCACGCTCGGCCTGCAATATGAATGGCTGGCATATCTGCTTGGCGGTGCAGGAACGTTGCTGGTCTCCTGGCGATTGCTGCGCTGGGTGGCCGGCAAGGATGCCGGACCGAATCTGCTCTGGAACGTCTTCATCGTCGCCTGGTTCGTCGGCATGTTCCTGGTGCTCAGTTGGGCCGGCGAGAAGATGCCCTGGCTGATCATTCACATCGTCCTTCCTGGCGCGCTCATCGCAGGGTGGCTAACGAATAGCGTGATCGAAAGAGGTTTGGGGTGGTATCGGAGACAACCGGAATCACAGTACCGAAACAGTGGCCTGGCCGTTGCTGGTTTGCTCATTGCGCTGGCGGGTGGTTGGTTCTTCACTTCCGCTCGGCTGACCTATGGCGAGTGGCAGTTCACGGAGATCGGTCAGTGGGTGCGTTCGATTCCCGCTAACGCTCAAAACGATTGGTGGTTTATCGCGATTCCGCCGCTGCTGGCGCTTTTCGTGATTGCTGCCGCGGTCTGGACCATCGGTCCCCGCAAGACGATGTACGCCACCTTGGCGGCGGCGTTCACCCTAATGTCACTATTCCAGGTCAGCACCGGTGTGCGCATGTCCTATATCGATGGCGATCTCGCGGTCGATACCATGATCTACAACACCATTAGTCACGATATGACCCAGTTTACGCAGGACATGGCGACGCTGAGTCAGATGGTTCACGGCGACAACAGTATTGAGATCGTCTATGACCAATGTAAAATGCAGTGGCCGACGAACTGGTACCTGAAACGCGATACATTCCCGAACGCGCGCTTCACCTCGTATGCCAGCGCGGGAAATCCAGATGTGATTCTGGTCGCGAATGATAGCCAGGGTTGCGGTTGGCCAGACAGTATCCCCGGGTACACGAAGCAGGTCTACAACCTGCGCGTCCATGAGCGTGAGACCTCGGTCTACCGCAGGTTCGCGATCGCACCCGAGGTACCAGTCGGATGGTCGGCCTGGGTGTCCGTGGAGGATCCTCACGGTTTAGGGGCCATCGTGGGATCGGTAGGAGACAGCGTGATGTTCCTCACCACGCAGGAAGGACAGCAGAAGATCTTCCGCCTGGTGATGTTCCGCGATCAGGTGGAAACCCAGCAAACCTACACCATGTACGTCTGGATTCGAGATGACCTCATGCCAGCCTACAACGAGATCCGCTACGGGAGCGAGCTGCCATGAGCCAGACATCACCGCTTGATCGCCGCCTGCCTGTTCCGGGTTGGTATGGGCTCTCGTTCGCCGTCATTGTCATAGTCGCCGTTTTATTGCGATTCATCCGGCTGGACGGTTACCTGCTCAATCACCGTGAGGCACATTGGGCCTACGATAGCTGGAGCCTCTACTACGGTCGACCACTTCCCGGTAGTGAGGTCTTGCCGGATGAATCGCCCCTCATGCTTCTTTGGAACACCGTGGGTTTCTTCATCATCGGTGTGACCGATGTTACAGCGCGTGTCGGTTCGGCAATACTCGGTGTCGGAATGGTGTTAAGCATCCTCTGGCTGCGACCACTTCTGAGCAAAGCACAGGTCCTCTCTATCGCTCTCCTGCTCGCCGTCTCACCAACGGTTGTCTTTGCCAGTCGTACCATCGAGCCTGGAATACTCGCCGCATTTCTCTCGCTCGTTGTGGTCATTGCGATTTTGCGAATCGGCCATGATCGTGATCACCTGGAACGCTGGGCCATGTTGATGGGGTTCGGTGCAGCCGGGCTTTATGCCACTGGACCGATCGGTGTCTCTGCCCTGCTGGCTGTCGTGATTGGCACCGTTGTCGGTGCCATCAGTAACGGAAACAACCTCGTTCGCCGGGCGATGATGACCCTGGGTGGCGATCGAACGCTGTTGAGCACGGCCATCATTGCCCTGGCAACAACACTGCTGGTTCTGTTCACCAGATTCTTCTCGTCAATCTCATCAATCTCCGGTATCACGAGTGGTCTTGGCGAATGGGCATCAATGATGTCCCAAGGAACGACCACGCTCTCGGTCTCCTTCTACTTCTGGTCGCTGATGCTCTACGAGACGATCGCGGTGCTGATCGCCGTTGTGGGTGTTATCTGGATGCTGATCAAGAGACGAGAAAGTACGCCGTTTGTAAACATTCCCGTCTCCCTGATGCTCGGCTGGTTCCTGGGGACATTTGTCATCTTCTCACCGGCTGCCTCTCGCGACACTGGTAGTGCCGTATTAGTAGCGCTGCCCGTACTTGTCATCGCTGGCCTGGTGCTTGGATTTCTGCTGGATCAGAGTGATAAAACTCGACGTGGTACCGCTATCATAGGATATGTCGTCGGCGCGCTCCTGGTCGCATACAGCATGAACGCCGCTATCGGTCTCGCCTTCACACGTGGAGAATCCGGCACCGAGCCGTTGGCGCGTGACATCCCCGCCCCTGAAGCTAACGCCTTCATCGATCAAACAATGCGTCTCTCCCACGATATGTCGGTAACCCGGGCGTCTTCCGTTGATCCAACGGGCTACTACGGTCTGGCGATCGCCGTCACTCCCGACTACGAGTGGCCGTTCACCTGGTATTTCCGCGATTTCCACGCCTTCACGGTCACGTTGCCAGGAGGATTCAATGATCAAATGGATATCGCCATCGCCGGTGACAACGCCGGTATGGACTCCGCCGGGCTCACCCCAACAACGCATGTCTGGCTGAACAAACCATCCGATGCCCTCACCCGGATGCGCAGTGGAGCCATTATTCGTACGGGTCTGAATCCGGCCAACTGGGGTGATGCCTGGAACTATATGATCCATCGAGAAGTCGCTACTGTTGGTGATACCCGTGATATCACTGTGGGCTACAGTCCGCGTGTCGTGAACCAACTCACCACCAATGCCGGACCGTTTGACCTCTTCGAGAACGCGAGTCTGGACGCCGGTGGTGGTTTGGGACAACTCAATGCGCCCATGGGTATCGCCGTCGGATCGGATGGCACCATCTATGTTCTCAATGCGGGCAATGCACGTATCGATCGGTATGCGGCGGATGGTACTTTCCTCGGTGTCTGGACCGGCCAACTGGAATCGGCGCTCCAGCTAAGCTGGAACGGCTACCAGGGCGGAACCGGACTGACGGTTGGTCCGGATGGCTTGATCTACATCGCTGATACCTGGAATCATGCCGTGATCGTGGTCTCATCCAATGGCAAAGTGGCCAGAATCCTTGGCAACCGCGGTGTCACTACCGATATCACGGATCAAGGCTCGGTCACCGATCAACCCGGTCTCTTCTTCGGACCGCGCGGTATCGCCGTCAGCGAGAACTTCATCTATGTCACCGATACTGGCAATGAGCGCGTGCAGGTTTTCACCAAGGACGGAACGTTTGTGAAGTCCTTTGGCGGCTATGGTAGTGACGACGGTCAGTTTATCGAACCAACGGGCATCGCCATCGCTCCGGATGGATCGATATGGGTTGCCGATAGCGGTAACGGACGCCTCCAGGTGTTTACCCCCGAAGGTGACTGGCTCGCCAGTCACATTGTTCCGGAATGGGCAGGTCTTGTCGGCACGGATCGCCTCAATATGCTGGCTTTCAACGATGATGGCGTATTGTTCTACACCGTCCCCAATATGGGCGTCTTCGCCTGGAGCGATGGCGAATCGGTGCAGATATCCCAGCGGGCCGTACAGCGGCCGGGCGGAATTACCTTCGATACGGACGGATATCTCCTGATCACCGATACGGCGAGCAGCAGCGTGGTGAAGCTGATGCCGGTGCTTCCAGACGGATTCGGTGTGCTGTCAGCGACACCACAGGCGAGTCCAGTCGCGACTCCAGCAGGCTAATCCGATGGCACCAACGCTGATCCTGCGATCGATCATGCTCTTCGTCCTCGCCGGCCTCCTCGAGATCGGCGGCGGATATATGGTCTGGCTCTGGCTCCGAGACTCGCGTGCAGCCTGGTTCGGTATGGTTGGTGGACTGGTTCTGTTCCTCTACGGTGTGCTGCCGACACTACAACCGAGTGAACTCTCCTTCGGTCGTGTTTATGCCGCCTACGGCGGGATGTTCATCGTACTGTCGTTGCTGTGGGCGTGGTGGTTTGATGGTCACCGACCGGATCGGTTCGATATCCTCGGGGCCGCCATTGCCCTGGTAGGAGCGGCGATCATCGTCTACGCCCCTCGGGGGTGATCAGGTCAGAACGGATACAACTCCGTCTCGATCTCACCGAGCGTGCTGATTTCCAACAGCACCTCAATCCGGTCAATGATGGTGTTCATCATCTGACTGGCGTGATCGGCCGATGTACTGAGCACGACAACACCGAGGGTCGCGACCCGCATATCATCCAGGTCCTCGATCTCGGCGATGGCGCAGTTGAACTGGTTGGAGATGCGGGAGGTGACACGCTTCACCTCCCCTCTCTTGTCCTTCAGTGAGAATGTGGACTCAAAGAAGAGCGTGACCCGGACGGAGCCAACGGTGGCGCTCATGTGATGATGATATTGACGTCGCCTGAATCGTCCTGCCGCTTCCACAGCATGCGACGGCCGAGTCGGCGCACGATCACCTCACCTATGCGGAAGAGTACGTCCGCTTCCCGATCCGTGGCGCCCAGCGATTCCGCCAGCGTCACATCCGGGATATCCGCCACGATTGCCGCTGCGCGCTTTTCCTCAAGATCCGCCTCAATAACCCAGCCGCCATAAGTGCGGTAGTTGGTCAGGAGCGCATCCATGATCTCATCCGCGGCCCAGTCACGCGTGGTGTCCCATCCCCGCGACATCACCTCGGCCACACCCTCGATCCAGGTGTCCAGTACCGCATCGTCGTCACCAAGCGCGAGCACACCCGCCATCAGCAACGCCTGAGCGTTCATCTGGCTGAGTTCCAGCAGTTCCTCGTCCGTGAAATCGGTGAGGACATCCAGGACATCGCGTTGCTCTCGCGGATCGGTCATGTGTATCTCCAAAGACTGTTACGGCAATGTAGCCCCGGACCGAACAAGCGCGAACCATCGAGAATCTTGCGGAAGGCGTCGCGCTTGTGAGTGGTCCGGGGTCAGCGTGTCACCACCACCAACCATCGCCTCCAATCCTCTCGGTTCGTGACCGAAGCCGCCAATCCATGAGGTCGGAAACGAAACTGCACTCCATCGGCACGGTGTACCCGGACAACTCACGGTCGCGGTTGGCTGGAGGTCAGCCACCTTCTCCGTCGCGACCGATCGGTCCGGGTCTACTCCTCCGGGACAACCTCACGGAATTTCTCGGTACAGATGGCTTTATGCCCGGTGACCGCTGTACCGGACACATAGTTGACGCCCGGAATCTGTCAATCGCACTGACACCGAAGTACCC
>JAMLHR010000040.1 GCA_023957015.1 Thermomicrobiales bacterium
CCTGCAGCCGGTAGTGGTTCTGGCGGTATGCAGAAGGTTCTTGACTGGATTGAAGAGGTAGGTAATAAGGTACCGAATCCGGTGCTCATGTTCGGGTACCTCATACTTGGGAACTGGGCAGTATCAACGCTGCTGGCATTTTTCGATGTCGGTGTCACCGAGACGATCGCTGTGCCGGTTGAGCAGGGGGCAGATGTCTCCTATTACGAGGACACCCCCGCCTATTATCCGTCCGGCGAGGTTGACTACGAGCTTGTCGAGACTCGCGTGGAGATCAACCCACTGCTATCGATTGATGGCATTCGTTTCATTTTCTCTCGCTTTGTCAGTAACTTCACCGGATTCACCGTCGTTGGCGTGACCTTCGTGGCCATGATGGGTGCCGGTCTCGCCGAGAACGCCGGTCTCATGAACGCGCTCATCCGCAAGTTGGTGGCAACTGCGCCGTCCGGACTGATCACGTTTCTGATCGTGTTGGTTGGGTCGCTTTCCAGTGTTGCTTCGGATGCAGGTTACTTGATCCTGATCCCGCTGGCTGGTGTCGCCTTTATGGTGTTGGGAAGGAATCCCATTGCCGGTCTTACGGCAGGTTTTGCCGGTGTTGCGGCGACATTTGCCGTCAATATCATCCCTCAACCAACTGATGCCATGTTGGCTGAGATCGGTAACGAATCGATCACGCCGCTTGGTCTCCCTGCGATGACCATTCTCAACAACTACTACTTCGGCGTTGTCTCAATGCTGGTGTTGTGTGTTGTTGCCTCTGTGATCTGTGAAAAGGTTGTCGAACCTCGACTCGGACCATGGGATCGCAGCCAGGCAGGTGATGCCAGCGAACCCGAGGCCGAGATGACCGGCGCCGAGAAGGCTGCCGAGGCTAAGGGCCTGCGCTACTCTCTCTTTGGCCTCATTGGCACAACCATCCTCGTTGTTCTGCTCACCGCACCATCCGGTGCACCCCTCCGCGATCCGGTAACGGGCGATATCCTCGGCACCACACCGTTCATGGATAGCTTGCTCTTCATCATCGCGCTCTTCTTCCTCGTCTGCGGCATCGCCTTTGGTGTAGGCGCCGGTACGATCAAGAAGGCAGACGATGTCATTGGCATGATCGGCAAGACCTTCAACACCCTCGGCGGACTGATCCTCATGTTCCTCATGATCTCCCAGTTCGTTGCTCACTTCAATTATTCGAATCTGCCACCCCTCATCGCGACGTGGCTGGCGGATTTGCTCGAGCGCGCTGGACTGGGTGCGATTCCGCTGCTGGTTGGTTTCATCATCGTCATCATCATGCTGGACTTCATCCTGCCAGGCGCGAGTCCGAAATGGGCCATCTTCGCCCCCATCTTCATCCCGGTCTTCTTCAACCTCGGTGTTGCCCCACAGACATTGATGGCCGCTTATCGCATCGGTGACTCACCAGTGAATACGCTCACACCATTGATGGTCTACTTCCCGTTCATCGTTGCGACGGCGCAACGCTATCGCAAGGATGTGGGTATTGGTACGGTCATCTCGCTGATGATTCCGTATGCTGTGGTGATGGCGGTGGTCTGGATCATCCTCTTCGTGATCTGGTTCGCCCTCGGTATTCCGTGGGGTCCAGGCTACCCGACGAATCTGTAATCAGTCACATTGGTGGGAGCGGGCGGTCACAACGCGGTGACTGCCCGCTCCCTGTGAGAATGCGGAGATGCCGTGACCGATCAGGCTGCACTCATACTCATACTCGTAGTCGCGGTGATCGCGTTTGCGGTCAACCGCTTTCCTGTTGGTATTGTCTCGCTCGGTGTCATGATCTCGCTCTGGGCAACGGGCATCATTTCGCTGGATGATGCATTTGGTGGCTTTGGAAGCCCCACGGTCATTCTCATCGCCTCGCTCTTTGTCGTTGCCGAAGGGCTCAATGCGGCTGGAATCACGACCTGGATGGGTCAACTTATCACCCGTCATGCCGGGGATAGTCGCGCTGGATTGCTGACCATCATGATGGTTGTGGTGGCGATACTGACGGCGGTGATTACGCCGAACGGATCAGTGGCTGCCGTCTACCCGCTGGTGGTCGTCCTGGCGGTACGCTTCGGGTATCCGCCATCCAAGCTGCTCATGCCAACGGCATTCGCCGCTCACGCCGGTGCTTTGCTGGTGTTGACCGGATCGCCTGTGACATTGTTGGTGGCAGATACCGCCGATCACGAAGGACTGGGGCGGCTCGGATTCTTCGAGGTGTCGCTCGTTGGTCTCCCGTTGTTGATTGGCACCATTCTGGTTGTTATCCTCGCGGGTGACCGTTTGCTACCCAATCGACAACCGCGATCGTTGGTACGGGATATGGCAGAGATTCCCGGGACTTTGCACGGTCACTATCTGGCCGACGACGAGTTCCTTCGATTCAATATCGATGGAGGTTCTCCTCTCGTCGGACAGCTTGCCAGCAATCTCCGCGGTGATGGCCAGGGCAATCTGGCGATTGTCAGCGTCAAGAATGCTGATAACGAACTCCGTACTAGTTCCGCTGTTGCAGCAGGTGATCGCATCACCCTGCGAGGCGATCACGAGAGCGTGCTGCGCTTCGCTGTCGCGAACAGGCTGGGCTATCCGGTAAGTGGTGGCGAGGGCGCGCCCGAGCGCGGCCTGGTGACGCGTGACTACGGCGTCGCCGAGGTGGTGATTTCTCCACGATCCGCCTACATCGGTGACGAGGTATTCCCCGGTATGGTCACCGATAGTGGCCAACTGGTGGTACTTGCCGTTGATCGTCCGGGTGTTGATCTCGGTACGGCACCCGTCACACTGCAGGCCGGCGATTCGCTCCTGCTTGAAGGCCGCTGGGCCGTGCTGGATGAGCAGTTGGCGGATACCAACAACGTCATCGTGGTTGATTCGCCCGATGCGATCAAACGTCAGACGATTGCCTTGGGTGCGAAAGCCCCGATCGCACTTGGTCTGCTGGCAGCCATGGTTGTACTCCTGGTGGGTGGGTGGGTACCATCGGCGATCGCAACTCTGGCCTGCGCCATCGGCATGGTCCTGCTGGGTGTGGTAACGGTTGAGCAAGCTCATCGCTCCATGAACTGGACCACCATCATCATGGTCGGTGCCATGATTCCGCTTTCGACGGCGATTACTGACACAGGATTGGCTGAGCGTATTTCTGATGCCGTGCTGGGCACGCTTGGCGACTTCGGTTGGTTCGTGCTCTTGACGGCACTCTTCCTGATTACGGCAGTATTTGGTCAGATCATTAGTAACACTGCCACAGCGCTGATCCTGATCCCGATCACCATCACCATCGCCTATGATGCTGGCTACTCACCCATGACACTGCTCATGTGTCTCAATGTGGCCGCTGCCGCTGCACTACTGACGCCGATCGCCACCCCAGCCAATTTGATGGTGATGGAACCTGCCGGCTACAAGTTCGGCGATTACTGGAAGTTGGGTGTGGCGATTTTGGCCGTGTATTACATTGTCGCGGTTGTTCTGGTACCGGTCATCTGGCCGCTCCATTAGTGTGCCATCGGAACGCTGCGCATACCGTTGATGCCTGGAGTGGCGGTGACTAGTGCGAATTGCCCCGAAAAGGAGCATAACCCTGGGCGAGGTTAACCGGTAGAATCGGTAATGATCGGGCGGTGACGTCCCGATATCCTGACCGTCAGGTCATAACGGAGGACGACTTCCTATGGAACATGGACCAATCGATTTCATCATGATCGGATTCGAGGATGCCCAACCGTCATCCACGGTGGCTGAAGGAATCCTGTCTCTGGTGCAGTCCGGCACGATTCGCATCATTGATCTCCTGTTCGTGAGTAAGAACGCTGAGGGTGACCTGCGCGTGCTGGAGCTCACCGAGCTGGAAGACAATGTGTATGAGGTCTGGGACACAGTAGTGCAGGACGTTGAAGGGATGCTGACCGCTGAGGATGCGTTGCACCTTGCCAGCGATCTTCCTGCTGACAAGTCGGCGGTTCTGGCTTTGTTCGAGAATGTTTGGGCTCGCGAAATGGCAGCAATCATCCAGAATGCCAATGGCGAGGTCCTTATCAACACTCGTATTCCACGGGATGTTATCGCCGAAATCGAAGCTGCCTACGAATAGTAGTAGGTAGGTGAACGGTAGATTGTCAGGAAAGGATACATCATCATGCGACGTCGACCATTGGCTCCACGACGAGGTCCAGGGCTTGTCGGTACTGTAGCCCGCACCGCGGTAATCGCAGGTACGGCCACTGCTACCGCGAACGCGGTTAATAGCAGCCAGGCACAGAAGCAGCAGGCGAGAGCGAATGCCGCCGCTGAATCGCAAGCGATCGCGGATTTGCAGACCCAGATGAACCAGTTGCAGACCCAGGAGGTTCAGGCAGCGATTCCAGCCGCTCCCGCCGCCCCAGCTGCTGCCCCGCAGAGCGAGTTGGTCGCGAAGCTGCAGCAGCTGGCCGATCTTCACGCGCAGGGAATCCTCTCTGATGATGAGTTCGCCGCGGCGAAGGCCAAGGCGCTCTCATCCTAGTAGGTTGACTACGTGTGGCTCTCTCACTGCGGTATTGCCGTTGTGTTTGATGCCTTGTCAGGACTATTCTGTTGACATCGCCTTGATCGAACGATGATTGGGGTTGGGGACCGGTTCCTTGAATCGGTGATGAAGAGTAGAGGAGGGGATCATGGCGGATAACGCAAAAGAATTGCTCAATCAGAGCAAACCCTGGCGATCAGATGTCAAGTGGGAGATTGTCGCCGTTGAAGCGGTGATTCTGGCTGTGCTGGGCATCTTCATGCTGGTCAACACCACCAAGGCCGCCGAATGGATTCTGCTGATCGTCGGTATCGTCCTGTTAGTCGCCGCCGCTCAGTTGGCGCTTGGCGTCTTCCGTGATCCCACCAGAGGGCTGGGTGTGTTCGACTCCTTCCGCGCAGGCGTTGGTGTCACTATTGGTGTCATCGCGACGATACTGGGCTGGCAAGGCGATACCTCTACGATCGTGCGCGACATTATCGGTTGGGGTCTGCTTGCTTACGCGACCTTGCAGATCGTGGGCATCATCGTCTCCAGAAAACGCGAGAACTTCCGTCCCGCCACGTTGGTGCTTTCGGCACTCGTCTTGGTGCTCGGCATCTTCCTGTTGACGGCCGATGCCGGCAATTACGCCGGTCGCATCAGTTTCTTCGGTTGGACCCTGCTGGTCTTCGGTATTGTCCTTGGCGGTTTGGCATACCTGCTCAAGTCCCGAACTGAAAATACGACCGCATCTGCCTAAACCATGCTAACCTAATGGTGCGATGCTTTTTCTCGCACTGTTAATTAGGAAGGCATAAGTCATGGTGGCCAGCGATCTTGCTCGAGCTTATTCCCGGGACAACAGTGACCAGTTCAAATCTGAGCTGTTCGAAATGCTTCGCATCCCCAGTCTGAGTGGTGACCCCGCTCACGCTGGGGATGTGCGCGCGATGGCGCATTGGCTCGCCGACCACATGACCTCGCTCGGTCTGGACAAGGTCGCCGTCATGGAAACCGCTGGTCATCCCGTGGTGTATGGCGAGTGGATGGGGGCCGGTGCGGATAAGCCGACGGTCCTGGTCTATGGGCACTATGATGTGGTGCCCGCCTCGTTGGAAGATGGATGGGACACCGATCCGTTCGAGCCCGTGGAAAAGGATGGCATCGTCTACGCCCGCGGCGTCACCGATGACAAGGGCCAACTCTTCATCCACGTTAAGGCCCTGGAAGCCTATCTCAAGACGTCCGGTGCGGCTCCCGTCAACGTCAAGTACCTGATTGAAGGCGAGGAAGAAGTCTCCTCCCCCAATCTGTTGCCGTTCATTCAGGATCACCTGGAACTGCTGGCCGCTGATGTCTGTGTCATCAGCGACTCCTCCATGGTGCGGATTGAGGAGCCTGCAGTAACCCATAGTTTGCGCGGCATGACCTACCTGGAGATTCACGTCAGTGGACCGAAGGAGGATCTCCACAGCGGATTCTACGGCGGTGCCGTTCACAATCCGGGCGTCGCCCTGGTCCAGATCTTGAATTCGCTCTACAACGAGGATGGCACGATCGCCGTCGAGGGTTTCTACGACGATGTCGTGCAGCTGACGGACGAGGAGCGCGAGATGATCGCGCGTACCGATATGCCGGAACAGCAGCTCAAGGATGCGACCGGTGTGCCGAAGCAATGGGGTGATGCCCGCTTCACGATCAAGGAACGGGTCTCTGCCAGGCCAACACTGGATATCAATGGTATCTGGGGTGGATACGCGGGTCCTGGTCCGAAGACGATTATCCCTGCCTCTGCTGGCGCGAAACTGAGCTCTCGTCTGGTGGCCGCCCAGGATCCGAACGTGATCTTTGATCTGATCAAGGCGCACATTGAGCGTGTTACGCCGGATACCGTCAATGTCGAGGTCAAACTGCTGACGGTTGGTCGACCAGCGCTGATCCCCTTCGATCTACCGGAGATGCAGGCAGCCAAGCGCGCCTATGAGCGCGGCTGGGGTCATACACCGGTGTTCACACGCGGTGGTGGCAGTATCCCGGTCGTTGCCGATATCACCGATCTGATGAAGATACCGGTGGTCATGATGGGCTATGGTCTCGATACCGATGGCCTCCATGCGCCGAACGAGCATTACCGCCTGGAGATGTTCAATCGTGGTATTGAGACAGCGATTGTCTATCTCGAGGAACTCGCCGCGATCGGCGAGTAATACGACGGAATGCAAGGCAGGGATCCGAAGCGGTCCCTGCCTTGCCATTTCCCGGTTGTGATCACGCCTCCCTACTGATCGTGCGATGATGGATCCCTGGAGGAGATGACATTGCTCCCAGACAACCTCTCGACAACGCAGACTGCATTCGTGATCGTCCTCGGACTGGTCGTCATTATTGTCCTCTCCCTCATGTTGGTGCCAGGGCTACGAACCGTTCTCAAGAGAACAGGATTTGGGCATCCCTATTTGTTGGCCTTCCTGGAGAAGGGGAAGTATGCCGCTCGTGCCCTGATCATGATTGTGGGCATGCAGTGTTTGCTGTGGATTCTGGAGGCAAGCGATCGATCGTGGCCGTCCATTGTGCAACACGTCCTCACCATCCTCCTTATCGCTGCGATCACATGGTTCCTGTGTGAGGTCATCGTTGCCACTGAGGAGCTGTTGCTGAGCAAGATCTCCTGGGATGAGGCCGGTCATCGACGGTTTGGAACGCAGGTGTTGCTCATTCGGCGCGTGCTCCTGATGGTTGTCATCATGGTGGGCATCTGGATGTCACTCATGACTTTCCCAAGGGTGCAATCGCTGGGGCAGGCGCTCCTGGCTTCCGCCGGACTGCTCTCGATCATCGCCGGTTTGGCGGCTCAGACAACCCTCACCAACGTTTTTGCGGGTATTCAGCTGGTACTGACGAATGCGATCCGGGTGGATGATTTCGTGAGTGTGGATGGAGAGGCTGGCCGCGTTGATGACATCACCATGACCTATGTGGTGATTCGGCCATGGGATGATCGCAAGGTGATCTATCCGGCGTCGTATTTCATCAGCCATTCGTTCGAGAACTGGACCCAGATCAACGATACCATCCAGGGATCGACCGAGATTGAGGTGGATTGGACCGCGCCGCTCGATGATCTGAGAGCGGAACTGAAGCGCGTACTGTCGGCGTCGGCATCATGGGATGGTCGAGAGGGCACGATCCTGGTGACGGAGGTGATGGATGGTCGGATTCGACTGCTGATCACGCTGAGCGCCGCCAGTGCATCGAACCTGTTCGCGTTGAAGTCAGAGGTGCGCGAGGCGCTGGTAACATACGTGGTGCATCATGCGCCCCAGGCAATTCCACACACGCGACATGTTGTTCCATCTGACTACGGGAAGTGTGATGGGGCCGAATAAGGTGGATGGTGTGATGCTGTATGGATAGGCAAGCCCCGAATGCGAAGGCAATCCTGCGGATATTGCTAGATGCACAGGTTGAGTTTGTCGTGGTTGGTTCAGTTGCTGCAGCGTTTTGGGGAGCGGATGTCGGTATCCCAGGTGATCTGGATATCGTACCAGCGATGACTCATGAGAATTTGACCAGACTCATGCACGCCCTCGGACGAATCAACGGCACCCCGTTTCCTGCAGTTGGTTGCTGGGTGTTGCAAGGAAGCGAACGCGTATGGGAGTCGTTTTCTCTCGAAGACCCCCGATATGCGCAGGTTCCAACGCTAGATCCTGTGCATGGAGAGAGCTTTGACACCTTGGTGCACACCAGATATGGGACCCTGGATATTGTCCCAGAACTTAGTGGTGTCTATCACGACCTGAAGAACATCGCGCCGGTAATGAAAATAGAGGATGTTGGAGCGTGTGCCGTCATGTCCTTGGAAGATTTACTTAATCGGTTGACAGTACCTCGACGCGAGAAGGACGCTCCCCGTGTGCAGCAGCTCCGTTCCATTCAACGTCAAATGATGCTCTCGAAGGAATGAGTCCTACCCGGTCCGCCTCGCTGTCATTCAGCCAGCTGAGCAGCAGATCATGTAGGGCGCCTGCTCCAATCACCGGTTGGTTCGGGAACTCGTACTCGACTGGATGGAACACGAACGGTTGTGTTTGGGTGCCTCCAAGACCGCCGTGGCTACCAACGAGTTCCTCGAAGGCGTACACCTCGTTGCGTTGCCCGTCATACGCGCTCATAACGAGGAGATCGGGGGCATTATCGAAGCCATCGGTACGGCGTAGATGGTCGGCCGCACGCTCGCCATAGCCGGCAAGTGGATTGTTTTGGAACACCTCATCGTTCTGGAGGTAGTAGATACCGGTGCGCCCAATGACGATCGTACCCTCATCATCCGTAGACACCATGATGAAGCCGATATCCTCGTTGCTGATCAAGCCGGTGATCAACAATGGGAAGTGCTGGTTTATCTCTTCGATCGTCATCCGATGCGGGTGTTTGGGGAAGGAGATCAATCCGAGATTACCCGATGCGAGCACGAGCACATCGTCCACGGATGGTTTCCCGGCGAGATCGAGTTCCGATGTGACGGCCTCCTGATGGGGCAGATATTTCAGTGCGTTCTGAATGAGTCGTAGTGAACGGGTGCTCTCGTCTGTCTCCAGTGCCTGTTGCAACGAGAGACGAATGTGAGCCTGATCCTCAACCAGGGCGTCGTGAATCAACACACTGCTCTCGGCACTGAGGAGCGATTTGACCAACTCACCGAGTGATTTCCCGTTTCGCTGCCGGAATGTCGGACCTTGACTCTGGCCGTGATCGGAGAGGATAACGAGTTGGTAGGGCCGCGCGGCGTGCTCGCGTTCCCGTGCCAGAATACCGATCGATTGATCGATGCGACTCAGCACCTTGAAGGCATCAATGCGATCGATACCGGAGTGATGAGCCACCTCGTCGTAGGCAAAGATCGTGCAGTAGACGGACTTGATACCGCGATACATATCCGCCAGTAACATGAACTGCGCCAGTTCCAGCATGATAGTGGTGGTTGATGCTCGTACCAGCGCGTATTTCATCGAGCGCTTCATCCGGGGCTGGATGTGATCGCGGTGTTGACGCCAGGCCTGCCAGCGCTCGCGGAAGACATCGCCGACGAACAGCGCCAGCGTGCGCATGATCAGATACGGACTCGCCCAGAGCGTCAGGTACTCTCGTCTCGATCCATGTGTTCGTAACCCGATCGTGCTATAGGTCAGCAGGCTATCCGGTGCGTCACCGGAGAAGACATTCCAGCGGCTGGCACCGCGTCGCAGCAACCCGTTGCCATTACTGAGTTCCGTCTCCAGTGTTCGGGCCGTGGTGACACTGGAACTCACCATTAGTTGCCGTTTCGGTTTGTCATACCAGCGAAATGCGGGGATGTTGTGATTGCTCCCCAACAGAATTCCCGCCTGACTGGCGCTGGTCTGGCTGGAGAGATCCGTCTCCCACTGATTGAGTATGTGGCTGCCATCGGCTTGCCATTGGGCCAGATTCGGCATCCAGCCCTCATCAATGGCCTGACTAAGGAGAGGAGCGGCCAGACCGTCGATCTCGATAAAGATCGTCCCGGGCGAGGTGTCCTTGGGTTGTTCCGGGAACGTCCGTCGTAAGCGATCGATCACGAACCAGTCGTAGGCATCCACATCTCGCAACGAGAAGAGACCGGCGAAGAGGGTGTAGCTCACCGAAAGCCCGAAGGTGATAGCGACACCGGTCTGGACGTTATCGAATCGTAGCGTATGGACGCCGAAGTGGATCAATAGCTTGGAGATCAGGTAGACCATCAAGCCCGAGAGGCCGATACCGACGATGGGGAAGAGGAACGGGTGAATGCGCACGCTGAGTCGGTAGACGAGCGGCCAGGTAACAAACTGTGTTCCGGTGAAGATCAACGCGACCAGCAGCACCATCGGATCGGCGGTGATGCTGAATCCCGGCACGAGTTGGGCCAACAGCAGGAGCATCGCTCCCTGGACAAATGCTACGGTGATAGCCCAGCGCATGAGTCGTAGCACGTTGACCGTTCTCCCTTGCCGACACCTCGAATATCAAGTGTTCAGTGTACTGCTTGAGAGCAGAGATTCACCGCCAGGATGACCAACCTGGCGGTATCGAACGGGAATCACGAATGCTGTTCATAACGATCACCAAAACACCGTTAGCACGAAGCTCCTGCCAGTAATGGTGGAGGCTTTCGTGTCCAAACTTGCGGAAGCGGTGCTATCATCTAGCCTTGACGCACCCCCCCCCCCAAGCAAGATGCATCAGGGTCATTTGGTCTTGTCACGACGGGGAGGACGCTATGCCAAGGAATCGAAAGTATCACCTTCTTACAGTGATGCTCAGTATGCTAACGACCATTGGACTACTAGTACCCGCGGTAGCCGCTGACGACGCGCTGGCAAACCGCTAGAGTTCGAGGTCCATCAACTTTAGGTTTGACTGTGAGTCCGGAAAGTCGACTTTCAGTTATTCCGCCAAATCCGATGTGTATGTTCGGGTTTTGTATGTCCATTGGGATGATGATGCAGGTTATGGAGGCAAGATATCAGTGTTTGATGAACTCGTTGCCCCATCCGGGTGTAATCGTCACGGACGGAGGGGCTTCTCCCACATCCATCAGCGTCCTTGCAGGGCCAGATGCAGAGTCAGCAACTCGTGGTATCTTCTGGAATCGACAAGACGGATATCGACTGCCAGAGTCAGGAACGAAGTGCCGGCTGAACCGGAGCTACCCCTAATGTCGGCATCTATCGTTACGTACAGTTGTGGCTCGTTCACTTGGGTGGCGGAGGCACCCATCATCGTCTTTGGTGTCGACTATGGATATGAGGCAGGCAATCCTCTGTCTTACATGCGTTTTGCCGGAGGCAGCACGTGGAGGGTGCAACTGGTCTTCAGTCTGATACGTTTACATGGTCGATTGATCCAGATGCCCCGCGTGAAATCATTCTTTCAGTGGATACATACGTGGATACTGTTAATGGTTGGGTTGCCGGTCCTTCGGAGTCAGTTGTCCTCTCTGGGGATGATCTAGCGCCGTGCCTACCGGAGCAGAACCAGAGCCTTGGAGCATCATCAACGTAACTCAGAGCTGTGGGTTGGTGACCTTTGAAGTAGCTAATCCCTCTGAGGACATGATTGGACGTCAGGTGCAGGTGACTGTGTTTGCAGGTGCCTATGGGGTTGAGGGAACCTTCATTACCTTGACCGAAGCGACTTCCTATCGGTATCAGTTCTCCGGAGCGTCCAGTTGGCCCGCGGATGCGTGATTCCAGGCGGAAGTCTGGTGGGGACCGGAGCTTCGGATGTTCTGAAGCTGCTACACAAAAGTGCGATGCTCCCCGTGGTGCCTGCGGAAACACCGGTTACACCATCACCAACTGTCACACCGACCGAGACGCCAACGGTAGCTCCGACTGAGACACCTGGTGGAGGTGACGAAGGAGACGTCGAACACACCGTTGTGATCCAGCTCAACGGTATTGAGGCGGCTGGAAGCGCGTTCGGTGTCTACTCTCCCTCCGCATCAAATCTGCCAGTGGGCGCTCTCTACACCGGTGTGGTGACTGATGACAACACCATCACTATTCCTGATTTGTTGCCGGGTGACTACAAGGTTGTGATCGACCACCCTGAACGAGGACTGGTCTCTTTCTCGATCACCGTTGATGCTTTCACGGGTGATGTGCAGCTCCTCGAAGTCGATCTGAGTGAGGACGAAGAAGCCGGTGGGAGTGAGACGGAAACCACGACTCCCACGGCAGAAGCTGTTACGTCACTGCCCTCTGCCGGTACCGGAGAGAGTGGGATTGGTAGTCAAATGACGCAGATCTGGCTGGTAGCCACCTGCGGGCTTGTTCTGACCAGTCTGAGACTTGGACTTCACCGCAATCGTAGCTAGTTACAGCCGCACAACAACGGAAACAACCCCTCAATGGCGAAGGGTTGTTTCGCTTTAACGTTCTATCGGTAGTGGCTGAGGTAGAGAGAGTTACCAGCTACCTGCCAGTGGGTGTTTGTGATCAGTTCTGGCATGTGATTTGGATATCGGGGTGATGTAGGAAGAGAGTGATGTAAATCGATCATGCGGGGAAGTCCATACGGCGAGAGTGTTGACTTTGAAGGTTGAGTTGCTACACTACGGAAAAATCCATAAAACCCAATAACTTCGCTTGACGTGAAAGGTCATCGTTATGGAAGACAAGCTTGTCCGTTGTGGTGGGGAAGCTCACAAGATTCCCCTTTCCGAAGTCGATGCCGATGAACACGGTAATGCAATCCACGGCAACCACTATTTCCCGTCAGGACTTCCTAGAGTGATCAAGGATCCAGTTGGACCCTATCGGATGGTGGATTTTCTTACGAGCGGCTTGCCATCGAAGGCAGGAGAATCACTACGGGTTGCACTCAGGAATGAGATTGATGAGGGGCGAGCCCATTATCTCACCGATATGGGTTTAGACATGAGCGCCAAGGAAGAGGAGGTTGGTGATGAGTAGGTTGAACCCTCTACCTGACTATCCTTGGCCAGATTTGCCCCAGCCACAAAACAACGAGGAGTTCACAGACCCCGAGAAAGAACGATACAAGACTCTCCTGGCCGCGCATACAGCGAATGTCGAAAAGCAGCTCGGAAAACACTACTCGGATCGTCAGCATGATGAAGCCATTGAGGTCATCAACCTAAACGCTGAGATAGCGGCCAGAGTTGCGGAGGAGACCCGCGAGTATGAAAGACAGGTAGCAAACGACGCGTTTCGCAACGAGAGCCTCATGACGTTCTACAGTGCCTACATAGACGTAGCGAAGGGCGCCGTTGATCGCCAGCAAAAACATGGCGAACTTATCCAGGCGGCTGCGATAGCCATAGGTACTCTCTATACAGGCATGCTGGCGTATATCTACGTCTCTGCAGACAAAGCTACGAAACAGAGTGCTGATCTCGGTCAGCTATTGCCAGCAAGAGCTATCATCCCGACCGTGTTTTTGGGAGTTTCCATCGTGCTGGCTATGGCCTACGTGGCATTTCGCATGGCCGTGGTCGAAACGGCTGAGTCTCAGCCAGGCGAAGCCGATATACTCCCTCGGCTAGAAGGGGAACGTAATCGATACGTCGAATGGGCAGTTCAGCCTCCTGGTTGGAGAGTTAGATTGGTCCAACTATCTATTATCTCCTTGGGATTTGGAGTCGCCAGTATGCCACTAGGGTTTGTGAAGATGAGTAACGGTTCGGCGGCTTTGATGGCAGGAGGATCATTCGCTTTGGTGCTTATAGTCTGGGTGATTCTCAGTACCAACAAGAAAATCTGAGAGTTTGATTACGCTTTCGCCCAACAACATATCGTGGCCTGCTGAGCGTGCTCCTGCTTCCAAGAGCAGCGCTAACGGCAATTTGATGTGTATGCTGCTTACCGTTCGGTTCGAATCCAGTTGCTGGACTGCCTGACCGTGTGTTGATAGCAGATTCGGATAATCAACCACTGACTGGCTGTGATCGGTTCTTGAGAGATGATGGAAAGACCTATCAGAAGTCCTCACCATACGGACTGTCGGACAAAGAGTTGGCCAACTGACAATTCAGTGCCAGACAGTTGGGTCAAGAGTGTGGATTTTGACCAATTGTTAGGGGTTTTTTGGTGGGTGGGCCCCCGGGGATTCGAACCCCGAACCAATTGATTAAGAGTCAACTGCTCTGCCGTTGAGCTAGAGGCCCGGGCAAATACTACGTTTTCCAACTCCGGTTGTCAACCCAAATGATCTCTATCGGACCGGCAACCATACACAAACCAAACATACGTTGGCGATACAGGTGACTCTGCAGAATGCGAACATACCCGCCGATGGTGAGGCGGGAGGAATCGTAACGGGAGTCACCTCATGGCAACATCTCTTCTCAACAAGCAATTCAGTCGTCGACATTTCCTCGGAGCCGCCGCTACCAGCGCCGCTATGGTTGGCACCGGCTTCCCGATCAGCCGGGTTGCGGCCCAGAGTACCGCTCAAGCCACCGCCATAGAGCAGATCGTGCAAGCCGCAAACGCTTTCCTGGAGACACTCTCCGAAGAGGAACGCAGCACGATGCTCTTCGATTGGTCGGATGAGGCACAGAAGCGCAACTGGTCGAACTTCCCCGCCGCTCTCGATCCGCGTGATGGTCTGATGTGGGGCAATCTCAGCGAAGCCTCGCAGGCCGCCTGGTTGCCGGTGATGCAGGCCACGCTGAGCGAGGATGGATATCGCCGTGTCACTTCCGCCTGGACCGCCGACGAAGTGCTGAAGAGCATGGAAGCAAACGGCGAGATTCCCTCTGGTGGTCCGGGCGGCAACAATGGTAATCAGGGAGGTCCTGGCGGCAGCGGAACCGCTCCCTCCGGGGAGGCTACTAACCAGGGTGGCCCTGGAGCAGGCAGCGGCGAGAGCGACTATGGCAGCGATAACTTCTACATCGCGTTTATCGGTGAACCCAGTACTGATAGCGCCTGGCAGTGGCAGTTTACCGGCCACCACACGACGGTTAACGCCACGATCGTGAATGGTCGTATCAGCCTGACCCCCAGTTTCTTCGGCGCTCAGCCCACCACCTACGCCGATGACTCCGGCGAAGTGGTACGACCGATAGGTGACATGAACGATGCCGCCTTCACCCTGATCAATGCCCTGGATACCGATCAGCAGGCTCAGGCTGTGCTTGGAAGCCAGCATATCGATCTCGTATCCGGACCGAATGTCTCGGAAGTCGTGGAGCTGGCACCCGAAGGGATTCTGATTGCAGACCTTGCCGAGGAACAACAGGAACGGGTCACTGCACTTGTTGGTATGTACACCGGCAGCCTGAACGATGAACATGCCGCCGCTCGTCTCGCCGAGGTGACGGATGTCTACGATCAAACCTACTTCGCCTGGTACGGACCAACCGAGTGGGATAGTGCCGCCTACTGGCGAGTTGCGGGACCGACGATCATTGTGGAGTACTCACCTCAGAATCAGTTGACGGATGATCCGCGCGATCATATTCACGCCATCTACCGCGATCCGAGTAATGAGTATGGTATTCGCTATCAATAGCGATACAACGCAGAACCGCCTCCGTTGATCTGCGGAGGCGGTTCTGGTACTGATGCATTTGACGAGAGGTGCTATACCTCGGCCAGTTCCTTGTAGAATCCCGCCGCCTGCTCGTAGGCATGGGCGATACCGAGGAGCGTGCTCTCATCGAACGCCTTACCCAGCAACTGCAGACCGACTGGCATACCATCGCTGAATCCGGCCGGAACTGAAACGCCAGGAATACCGGCCATATTGGCCGGGATCGTGAATACATCGGCGAGGTACATCGCGTACGGATCGTTGGTGCGGCTACCGAGCTCGAAGGCGACCGTCGGAGACGTTGGTGCCACAATCGCGTCCACCTGCTCAAAGGCCGCATCGAAATCCTGCTTGATTAGCGTCCGCACCTTCTGCGCCTTCACGTAGTAGGCATCGTAGTAACCGGAGCTCAGCGCATAGGTGCCGAGCATGATGCGGCGCTTCACCTCTGGTCCAAAACCCTGGCCGCGTGTGCGCTTGTAGGTATCAATCAGATCGTCGCCCTCAATGCGATTACCGAAACGGACACCATCGTAGCGAGCGAGATTCGCGCTCGCCTCCGCAGGTGCGGTGATGTAGTAGGTCGCGAGCGCGTACTCGGTGTGTGGCAGCGATACCTCAATCAGCTCGGCACCGAGATCCTCCAACTGCTTCAGCGCGGCCTTGACCGCGGCATCGACACCCGGTTCCATACCTTCGACCGAGTATTCCTTCGCCACACCGATTTTTACGCCCTTCAGATCGGCACCGAACTTCTCAGTGAAGCTCGGGACATCGATCGGAGCGGAGGTGCTGTCCATCTTGTCCCGACCGGAGATGGAACGCAGCATAATGGCTGCATCCTCAACGGTGCGGGCGAAGGGACCGATTTGATCCAGCGAACTGGCGAACGGCAGGAGACCGAATCGGCTGACGCGACCGTAGGTCGGCTTGAGACCGACGACGCTACAGAAGCCGGCAGGCTGGCGGATCGAGCCACCGGTATCGGAGCCCAACGAGATCGTCGCCTCTCGGGCCGCAACGGAGGCGGCCGAACCGCCACTGGAGCCGCCGGGTACGCGATTCTCGCCCCATGGATTGATTGTCGGACCAAATGCCGAGTTCTCGGTGGAGGAACCCATCGCGAACTCGTCCGTATTGGTCTTGCCCAGGAACACTGCACCCTGCTCACGCAGGCGTGCAACCACCGTGGCATCGTACGGACTCATGTAGCCCTCAAGTATCTTGCTGGCGGCGGTTGTCGGGGCATCGGTCGTGCAGAGGATGTCCTTCAGCGCGATCGGTATACCGGTGAGATCGCTAACGTCTCCCGACTCGATACGCTGGTCGGCGCTATTTGCCTGACTCAGCGCCATATCTGTCATCAGATGAAGATAGGCATGAATATGGGGTTCGACCTTCTCGATGCGGCTGAGGTAGGCGTTGGTCAGTTCGACCGAGGAGATCTCGCGGTTATCCAATGCAACGCGGCTTTCGGCCGCGGTGAGAAGTGTCAGGTCATCTGGCAGACTCACGCGGAACCTCCTTCATCACCACCGAGCACGGCCGCTACAGCGAAGAACCCGTTGTGAGACGCGGGTGCGTTCTGCAGCGCCTGCTCCTGGGTGAAACTCTCGCCGGGTTCATCTGCACGGAAGACATTGCTCAGCGCGATGACCTGTGCCGTCGGCGAAATCGCGTCGGTATCCAGCTCGCTGAGGACGTCGATATGACCAAGGATTGAGGAAAGCTGCTCCTGCATATTCGCGATCTCGGCATCGTCCATTCCCAGACGCGCCAGAGACGCAACATGCTGCACATCCTCACGGGATAAGCTCATGTCTACTCCACTATTTGGTGTAAAGGCGAGATTTCGCGACCCGCGCTCGTCTGAGGAGTTTGGGTAGCTGGAGGACTCGCCTCACATAGGTCCATTCAGGCAGATCAACTGCCCCGTTACCAGGAACTCGGCCAAGGCTGAGCCGCGGTGTATCCGCGGCGCTACATCAGGGATTCTACCACCGGCGGTGGGTCACTCCGCTGCCTGCCACTTGATCTCCCCACCGACCATCGTCGAGGTCGGCTGCAGATCGCGATTCCACGTTGCGATATCGGCACGGGCTCCGATGACGAGGCGTCCACGAGTCGTATCTTCCAGCAGACGGGCGGGTACCGCGGTCATCATATGGATCGCCTGCGCGGGTGTGCACTCGCTCCATTCCACCAGATTGCGTAGCGCCTGATCCATGGTGAGGATACTGCCCGCCAGCGTGCCATCGGCGAGTCGAGCACTGCTCTCATCGACAATCACGTTCATCGTCCCGAGCGGATACGTACCCGGTCCCAGGCCGCAGGCGGCCATCATGTCTGACACGATAACGATGTTGTCGAATCCCTTAGCCTTGATCGCCAGTCGAACGGTGGCCTGGTGGCTATGGACGCCGTCAGGGATCAGACCAGCGGTCACGCGATCATCCACCAGCGTCGCTACCATCGCGCCCGGTGCACGGTGGTGGATCGCGGACATCGCGTTGAACAAATGCGTCGCCTTGCGCGCACCGGCATCGAGTCCGGCGATGAACTCCTCGAATGTCGCATTGGTGTGCCCGAGGCTGACCAGGATTCCCGCATCCACCATCTGGCGGATACGCCCCAGATTTCCCTCCCGTTCCGGCGAAAGGGTTACCAGCGTGATCGAGTCCTGCTGGAGCCAGCTCTGGAAGAGTTCCTCACTCGCGGCCAGGATGAAATCGGGATTGTGTGCGCCCTTCTTCTCCAGCGTCAGGAATGGACCTTCCAGGTGATATCCCAGTGGTACTGCGCCAGCGTTCGGATTGTGCTTACTCCAGGCCTCGAAGAACGGTGGGTATGCCGCCGCCGCCGAGGTCACCACGGTTGGTAGCCAGGCAGTAACGCCGGTCTCCAGGAATCGTTCCGAGATCAGATCGATATCAGCGGGATTGGGTGTGACCTCCGCACCATAGGCACCATTGACCTGCAGATCAATCAGCCCGGGTGAGATCAGATCGGCATCGATCACGATATCGGGCAGATTGCCATTGGAGACGAGTGATCGTTCGATCGAACGGATAATGCCATCCTCAACGACGATGGTGGATGGTGCGGTATGCGTGCCGACAACGGCGTTCCCGCGATAGGCGATTGCGCTCATACCAACACGTCCCTTCCGACACCGGCGATGGCTCGTGCACCGGTCAGGGCCGGATCGGTCACCAGTTCCACCGATCCCAACTGCCACTTCTCGGCCAGTGATGTGAGCACGCGATCCCGGAAGGGTTCTACATGCGTCAACATCCCGCCAACCAGAGCGAGATCGAGTTCCGGCCCCAGGGCAAGTTTGCAGGCAACGGTATCCGCGTAGATAACGAGATCGGCGGCGACCTGATCCAGAATCGTATTTGCGACATCATCGCCAGCCTCGGCCTCGGCAACAACCAGACGGCTCAACCTCGCGATGTCACCCTTGGTGGTCTTGCTGGCGTAAACGCGATTGATCAGGGCGTAGGGCTCTTCCAGTTCCCAATACTCTGTGAGTCGGTCCACAAGCGATGTTGCGGGACCGTAGCCATCAATGAAGGCGGAGTAGTGCCAGAGTGCTTTGCGGGCGACATCGTAGCCGCTACCATGATCACCGAAGATATGACCCCAACCGCTGGCGCGGTGGCGAACACCGGCCTCATTGCGACCAAACGCGATCGAACCGGTCCCGCTGACCATCGCCACACCGACCTCGTTCGGCAATGCGCCGAACGCCAGCTCGGCATCGTTGGTGAGTCGAATCTCGTGTGCGAGCGATTCGATCGCCGGACGAAGCTTGGCGTGATCCTCGGGTCTATCAGAACCAGAGAGCCCGCACCAGAGACCTGCCAGCGGCAGCTCGATATTGGCGGATGCAGATGTTTCCTGGATGAGGTTACTCAATGTCTCGGCGGCCTTGGCGTGACCAACTACTGCCGAGTTCGAGGTGGAAGCTTTGCCGCGGGTAACCTCGTTGCCCTGATCGTCCACGATCACGATTGCTGTCTTGGTCCCGCCGCCATCAACGCCGACGTAATACGATGTCATGCCTGATCTCCTTCGACCACGTCACGAATCCTTCCCTGTGCCTGTTCAAGTTGCTTCTTTGCCGTAACCGTATCGATGCCCGTAAGCGTGCTGACGATAGCGACTTTCACGTCGCCATTTGCCGCTTCGAGTGCCAGGCGTGCTTCCTCAGAAGATAATCCTGTTGCTTCCGCCACGATGCGAATCGCGCGCACGCGTAGCTTGGCGTTCGTCGGTTGCACATCCACCATTAGGTTGCCGTAAGTCTTGCCGAGTCGGATCATTGTGCCCGTGCTGAGCATATTCAGCACGAGCTTCTGGGCTGTACCGGATTTCATCCGGGTTGATCCGGTCACCACTTCCGGTCCCGAAGGGACCTCGATCGGAATATCGACCGACTGGCCGAGTACCGAACCCGGTGAACTACACACACAGGCTGTCAGTGCGCCGATATCGCGCGCATAAGCGACGGCACCGAGCACGAAGGGTGTGCGACTGCTGGCGGCGATGCCGACTACGGTGTCCTCCGCCGTCAGCGTGATCTCGGCCAAAGCAGCGGCGCCCGCTTCCGAATCGTCTTCCACATGTTCCACAGCGTGTCGAAGGGCGTGATCACCCCCTGCGATTAGACCTACCACAAGTTCGGGTGGTGTGTTGTAGGTGGGTGGGCACTCGGAGGCATCCAGTACACCCAATCGTCCCGACGTACCGGCACCGATATAAATCAATCGACCGCCACGGCGCATGCGCGCCACGATGCCATCGACAGCCTGGGCGATGGCCGGCAGACAGCTGGCAACCGCAGGTGCGACGCGGGCGTCTTCATCGTTAATGACGCGGAGCATCTCGATCGTTTCGAGGCGATCGATGTCCGCGGAACTCTGGTTTCGTTGTTCTGTCGCGATACGCGAGAGGTCGGGTTCTGGTGTGCTCATCACGGCTCCCGAACGGTGAGAGACCGGGGCGAATTCCCTCGGTTAAGTGTCGCACGAAATCGCGTGAATGCACGGTAATACGCTGTGGGTTTGCATGGTAAGCTAGCCGGAGGAGTCGTTCGTTCGCAGGAAAGGCATCGCATGCCATTAACTGGCAGTCAGCGCCACCGTAATGCCACAAGCAAGAGGTTTTGGGGGGTGACTGTGCTGTTCACATGCGCCCTGATTCTTTCGGCGTGTGGCGATGACGAGGGTTCTGGTCCCCAGTTCGTCAGCGATGTCCGCCCGACATCGATATCCACACAGACCGTTTCCGCCCCGTCTCCAACGGCAACAACCCCACCCACAGAACAAGCGACCAGCGAGCCAGGCTCGGTCATCTCCACGCGGAGTGCTCCGCGATTCGCCTACCTGATCATTGATGGTGCCTTGACCTCGTATGATTCGGCTGGACGCACATTCACCAGGATTGATCTCCCTTCCGATCTGACCTTGATCGGTCATGCGGCATCGCCGACTGGCGATCGCGTGGGTGTGTTGGGGGTGCAGAATAGCCGCCTGATTGTCCAGTTCTTCGGCGCCGATGGCGTGGCCTTGACCGAAGCGATACCGCTTTCCGTACCCTCGATTCCGAGAGTTGAGAGCTCGCCCTCCGCCACACCTGGTGCAACACCGGCTACTGCTATGCCGGTTCAGGATACCGCGAACAAGCTGCACATCGACTGGATACCCCAGGGCAATGCGGTCACTGTCTCCGGACCGGGCGTGAACCAGCGCGTCTCGATGAGCGGTGAGGTCATGCCCATCTCCAGAACCGGTGTCGCCGGTACCGTTATGCGATCAATCTGGAGTCCAATGGATCTGCAGGTGGCGATTCAAACGCAACTGCAGAACGGCGACCAAAGCGTCTACCTGCTCGATTCCGGCCACGACGAAGCGCGACCGCTGGAGGCGTTTGAGGATATCCATGGTCAAGGGCTCAGCAATCTGCAGTGGATGCCAAGTGGACTTGGCCTCATCGCGGTGATGGGTGATGTCGAAAACGGTGTGGTGATGAACGGTCAACTCTATATGTACCGATTCGACGCCGAGACTCCTTCGCTGATTGCGACCAGCGGACTAGGAGGCCCGAGTTCCACCATCACGCACGCGGTGGTCTCGCCGGATGGGCACTCGATCGCATACGCGGTGATGGTGCGTGATCTGAATACCTGGCATCTCCATTCGCTCTGGGTACGCAGCATGAAGAGTGGCCCGGCGGTATCGATACCGACGGATAGCGGTTCTCCGATCACGTCCCTGCAGTGGACGGAGGAGGGGATCGTTTGGCAGCAAGCCGATGGCACCCTGATGGTGGTCGATGACTCCCTCAATCCACGCCCGCTTGGGACGAGCCCAGTCGCCACACCGGTCGTTGAAGCCTCGCCTGCGGCGACGCCGATCGACGAGCTTGTCCCGGTTGGCTAATCCTCAGTCGGATCGATCTCTTCCGCATCAAATATGTTGCGGAGTGCTTTCAGGGACTCGGTTGGGTCGATCTCTTCTTCCGCTTCGACTTCACCGGCGGGTGTTGGGTTCTTTTCCGCTTTCGTAGTGGGTGGTGACGGCGGCGGCGGTGTCTCACCACGAACCGGTCGGTCCCGGAACGCCTCGGTGGTGAAACACTCGAGCGTGAGCGATGTTCCCATGACTCTGGTCAGAATCTGTTCGACGATCGGTCGCGTTTCGTCCGAGTTCATCTTGTCCGCGTGGAACGGGTAGGGGACCGTCAGGATGAGCTTGGTGCCCTCAAGCGCCGCCGGATCCATTTCGCTCATGAGCGCGCCAGTGCGCACATTAATGGCGCTGACGTCGGCTTTCACCTGACCCCACTTGTTGCGAACCGATTCCAGGCTGAGACCACCGGGTTCAGACGGTACCGAGGGAGGAGGCGGTTCTCGATGCTGAGTTGGTGGCGCTGGTGTCGGACTTGGTTCTTCTCGACGTGGTTCCGGCTGGGTTGTGGGCTGGGCTTGCCTCCGCTCGCCAGTGCGCACGCGATTGATCAGCGATCCGGAACCCGCTGGTTGTACGGGTACGTCCGGCTCCGGTCGTTGACTCGGCTGGGGTGGTTGTTGGGTGGGCGGAGTCTGGCGCAACGCGGCTGCACCACGCAATGCTCCTTCCACTACTGCGATTTCCAGTGGAAGCTGGGCAATGCTGGCGTGTTTGATCTTGTAGTCGATATCGCCGAGCAGGCGGGTCAGCGTCGCGAGATCTCCGAGATCGAATCGCTGGGCAAGCTCCTTGCCCGCACCATCGAGATCGCTGCGGCCACCGGATTTTTCCAGGAGCAGTTCACGCATGTAGGAAAGTAGTTGCCGAGCTAGTTGTCGCACATCCTCGCCATCCGCCACCGCATCACCGATTGCGCGAACACCGGTTCCGGGATCACGCTCAAGCAGTGCTGTAGCAATCGCCACCACACGATCGTTGCGGCTGACGCCAAGCACGGTGCGAACGAGATCCACCGTGACGCGCGTGTTTGCGTCCTTGGCGTTTTCGCGATAGACGGCCACCTGATCCAGCAAACCCTGCGCATCGCGCAGCGATCCCGTGGCGTGGCGCGCGATCATGATCTTGGCGTCGTCATCGATATCGATATGCTCGGCGTGCGCGATCTTGGTCAGATTGGCGATCATTGCATCCATATTGATACGGCGGAAATCGAAACGCTGGCAGCGACTGACAATGGTCTGCAACAGGTCTTCGGGATCGGTGGTGGCCAGAATGAACTTGGTATGAGCGGGCGGTTCCTCCAGTGTTTTCAGGAAGGCGTTGGCTGCGGCACCGGTGATCTGATGGGCTTCGTCAATGATATAGAACTTGGTCTGGAGTTGGGTCGGTGCGTATTTCACCCGCTCACGAAGATCTCGAATATCGTCGATACCGCGATTGCTGGCGGCATCGATCTCGATCACGTCCGTCGTTGCGCCGGTATTGATGGCGACGCAGTTGGCACAGGTGTTACAGGGGCGGTTATGCGGATCGGGATCCAGACAGTTGACCGCCTTCGCCAGAATGCGAGCGGTGGTGGTTTTGCCGGTACCGCGCGGACCACAGAAGAGGTACGCATGGGCGATACGATCCAGGGCGATGGCGTTGCGCAGAGTGTTGACCACGTGATCCTGACCGAACAGGTCGTCGGAATCGAAGGATTGCGGTCGGTATTTGCGGTAAAGCGCGGTTGGGGCGGTGTTGACGGTTATTGGCGGTGCCACCGGAACTGGATCCGATTGCGGGATGAGGGGGAGCTTCGCCTCGGGTTCGATAACGACTTCCTCAACGACGGTGTCCGCCGTATCCTCCTCGTCGTTCTCCAACTCCGCCGATTCCTGTTCCTCCGGCTCTTCCGGGCCGAACGCACTCAAATCGAACAGTGATCCATCAAACATTGAAGCAACTCCGGGCCCTGCGCCACACTTCATTCCAACCGGCAGGTACGCCAAGTATAGCCGCGGCTGGTAGTGACGGAGCGATCAATGGGCACACTCTACGTGGTGGCGACACCGATCGGGAATCTGCAGGATTTCACCCCACGTGCGATAGAGGTATTGCAGGCGGTGAAGATCATCGCTGCAGAGGATACCCGCCACAGCCGTACCTTACTGGTTCACTTTGGTATCACCACGCCGACGATCAGTTATCACCATCACAATCGCAGTCAGCGCGAGCATACGATCCTGAAGGCCCTGGAGCTGGGAGACGTTGCCCTGATCACCGATGCCGGTACACCCGCGATTGCCGATCCCGGTCAGGAGATCGTGGCGGCCGCCCATGCTGCTGGACATACGGTCGTGCCGATCCCAGGTGCCAGCGCCGCTATTGCGGCGGTGAGTGCCAGTGGACTGGTCTCCGGGCCATTTGTCTTCCTGGGTTTTTTGGAGCGCAAGGGCGAGGTGCGTCGGGGTGCGCTGGGGAAGGCGCATTCTACGGGCTGGCCAGTGGTGCTCTTCGAGAGTCCGCAGCGACTGGGAGCGACTCTGACCGAGCTTCACGAGTTGTTCGGCAGTCGGTCGGTTGTTGTCGCACGTGAGTTGACCAAGAAGTTCGAGGAGATTATCTCGGGAACATTGTCGTCGCTGGCAACAACATTCGGTAACGATGCTATTAGGGGGGAAGTCGTCATCGTTATCGGTGGAGCAGAGAAAGAGTCAGACGCGAGCAATGCCGAGGAAATCGCACGAAGCCTCATTTCGCAAGGACTCAAGCCCGCGCGAGCGGCGCGGGAGCTTGCCCAGATACTCGGCATCCCCGGTGACGAGGCCTACACGCTGATTCGGTCGATCAAAGGCTCTGATGATTAGGTACCAGGGCAGTTGATCTGCCCTTGAGTCGCTATCAGGGGGAGACGGGGCACGCTACCGTAGGTGGCAGCTTGCTGCCCTTGCTGCTCGGCTCCTCCTCGGCCACCTTCGGTGCTCTCCTGCTACCGAGTCAGGTGGTGATATCTCAACAAGAAACCATGTTAACCCGCCTGATTGAGCGGCTGGAATCCGAGTTTGCGGTG
>JAMLHR010000041.1 GCA_023957015.1 Thermomicrobiales bacterium
AGCATGATCGGGAAGAACGCGATCACCAGCGGAGCGTAGCTCCACACCTCCGTACCCAGGAATCCGAGTGGGGATGACATATCGCCGATATTGAACGCTTCCACGAGAGCGCTCGGTACCTGGTCGTAAACGGTGTCAGTCACACCCTTAAATGATGGGTAGAGGGCGACGATCATTGCCAGGTAGAGCGCGAAACTAATCGTCCAGATCAGCGCCGTCCACATATGCCGTTTCAACAGCCAACTGCTATAGGTGAAGAGCGTGGTCACGGCTCCACCTCCCTGGTACCGGCACCATAGAAGGTGAGGAAGATCTCCTCCAGAGTCGGACGCTCGATATCGATTGAGGCGATCGGCGCATCCGCAATCGCATGCAGAAATGCTGATGCATCGTCGTTCAGTGTCAAGCGCACGCTATTCCCGTTGATGCTGAGATTGCTGATCGATGCCATCGTCTGCAGCGAGGTCACCAGATCAGCAGGAGGGTCGTTTCGGAAGCGAATCTGAACATGGCGGATCGCCCGTTCAGTCAGATCGTGTGGATTCTCCACAGCCACCAGTCGGCCATCACGAATAATCCCAACCCGATCAGCAACGCGTTCGATCTCGCTAAGTACATGACTGCTGAAAAGTATCGTTTGACCGTTTTTGCGCCCCGCATCCAGCAGGTGGAGAAAGACATCCTGAACCAAAGGATCGAGACCACCGGTCGGTTCGTCCAGAATCACCACCGGTGGGCGGTGGAACATCGCCTGCACAATACCGATCTTCTGCTTGTTGCCACGACTAAGGCGTCGCATCGGGAGATCGAGATCGGCCTCGATCTGGTTGGCCAACACATCGGCATAGGAAACATCCTGAATTCCACGCAGTCTGGCGAAAAGCCCGATCAATTGTCGACCGGTCATGCGGTCACCGAAGGTGAACTCCGTGGGCAGATTGCCGATCTTCGCCATCGCTTCCACCGGCTGCTGATGTGGATTGATACCGAGGATGGTGCAGCTCCCGCCGGTTGGCTTCATGAATCCGGTGAGTGTCCGAAGCGTGGTGCTCTTGCCAGCGCCGTTGGGACCGAGAAATCCGAAGATCTCACCTGGTTCAATACGCAGGTTAATATCCTCAATCCCCCGGCGCTTGCCGTAGGTCTTGGTGAGATGGGTTGTTTCGATGGCGTAAGGCATCAGTTGCTTTCAGGGAGTTACAGGTGGCGCATAAAGAGCCGACTGATCCCACGATTGGGCTTCGCACCCGAAAGGTGGTACGGAACCGACGTCACTACAATACCTGGCTTAAAGAGTAGCGCGGCCTTGATGCGAAGTGCGGTCTGATTGTGCAGAACCTGTTCCCACCAGTGACTGGGCACATATTCTGGCAGCACCACGGTAAGCACAGCATTCGGATATTGCTCCTGGAGTTCTTCAATGTAATGCACCAGCGGACCGACAAGTGATCGATACGGTGATTCGATCAGGATCAGCGGGATATCGGATTCCCTCTTCTCCCATTCCTGTTGGAAAACCTTCACTTGCTGTTCGTCATCGGTCACATGCACTGCGGTGACATTCGGTGTGATTGAACGGGCGTAGGCCAATGTCTGCTGGGCGACGACATTGAATCCGGAGATCGGTACAACCACAACGTGATGGATATCCGCAACCGTGATCGGTGTGGTGGCTTCGAGCTCCTTGCCGGCGATCTGGTAATGGGTGTGGATCCGCTTAAAGGTGATGACCATGATGGGAATGAGTACCATCACGATCCAGGCCCCATGGGTGAACTTGGTCGTCGCTACCACGATCGCCACGATACCGGTGGCGGTGGCTCCTAATCCGTTCAGGAATCGACTTGTCTTCCACCCCGGCTCCTGCGTGCGATGCCAGCGCATCACCATACCCAACTGGGACAGCGTGAAACTGGTGAATACACCCACGGCGTAGAGCGGGATCAGGCGCTCGGTCTCGCCGCCGAAGATCGCCATTACGGTGATGCTGAGGACACCCAAGGTGATGATGCCGAAGCTGTAGGCCAGGCGATCTCCGCGGAAGGTGAACTGGCTGGGCATGTACTTGTCGCGTGCCATGAAGTAGGCGAGGCGAGGGAAGTCGCTATAGGCCGTATTGGCGGCCAGCACCAGGATCGCCATCGTCGCGAACTGCATAACGTAGTAGGCCGCATTGGTGCCGCCGAAGACATGGCGGGCGATCTGGCTGATAACGGTTTCGTAGCCGGGATTTGCCTGCTCTAACGGAACAGCACCATATTGATGCGCCAGGAAGGTGATACCCGCGAACATGACCGCCAGGATGCTGATCATCCACGTCAGTGTTGTGCGAGCGTTCTTCCATTCCGGTGGACGGAACGCCGGTACACCGTCGCTGATCGCTTCCACACCGGTGAGCGCCGAGCACCCGCTGCTGAAGGCGCGCAGGATAAGGAAGAGGGTTATGCTTCCGCTCGCCGCCATCGTCTCATGCCGCGGCTCGTGCACCGCGAACCCGGCACTGGCATTGCGCAGGAATCCCAGGATGATCATGGCGAAGACCGAGATCAGGAAGAGATACGTCGGGATCGCGAAGATCGTGCCGCTCTCGCGTAGTCCGCGCAGATTCAGCATCGTGATCAGAATGATGAAGAAGGTCGCCCAGAGCACCAGATGTTCATGCACGCTGGGGAAGGCCGAGACCATAGCGGCGACGGCGGAGCTGACGGAGACCGCTACGGTGAGCACGTAGTCAACCAGCAGCGCTCCACCCGCGACGAGCGCCGGGGTCTCCCCCAGATTGTCTTTGGCCACGATGTAACTACCGCCACCGTGGGGATAGGCCTTGATGGTCTGGCGATAGCTGGCTCCCACGATCAGGAGGAGGAGCACGATACCGGCTCCGATCGGCAGGCTGAGCGAGAGCGCCCCCAACCCGGCGATGAGCAATACCCGCAGTATCTCCTCGGAGGCGTAGGCGACGGAGGAGAGCGCATCCGAGCTCAGCACGGCCAATGCCTTGCGATTGCTGAGTCGCTCGTGGGCGGCATCGGAGGTGCTTAACGCCTGCCCGATCAGGAATCGTTTCGTGGCGAAGAACGTGCGGCCTACCGGTCCGCGATCGTCGGCATCCTCCGGAGCCGCCACCAGCACATTCGGTGCGGCGTGGCTGAACTCATCGCTGGCGTGCCGCACGATGCGAACGTAGCGATCACCACGATGCCGACCTTGTGATCGGACCTTGTCGCTGAGATCGGGGCGGAACGTGATGGAATCAGGCGGCACGCCTGGGCGTAACGATGACGGATCGTCAGAATCTGTATTGTCCATGGCCAGGTTCCCCAACCATGCGGGCAGGACCGGTGTCCGCATCCAGTACCATCGCTATCGAACCGGACAGCGAATCTGGACAATCGGGAAGGATACTCCTGTCGCTGATGAAACGCAAGAGGGCTGATCAGGTATGATAGGTTGGTACGTACTCTTGCATTTCGGGGGTGCGAAACCTGTTGGCATTGCCGCTCGTTTGCAGAGATAGAGGCGCACATACTGTGTGCCACACACGTGTGCTCGGGGTGTGGCAGAGGAAGGAATGATGATGACCACCAGGAGTAGTCGGCGGCAACGCCTGATCTCGGTTTTTGGTCTTTTGTTAATGGTGTTGCCACTAACACCACTCGGTGTGAACGCGCAGACTGGCAGCGAGATTACCCCTGCGGAGACAGCGTTCATCGAAGTCCACGTCAGTTCGTGTGAGCCAGGGTCTCCCACTGATCCCGCTCAACTCAAGACACTGTGTCATGAGAATGGGATGAGCGGCGTGAAACTGAGTGTCACCTCAGTTGGCCTTGATCCGGTTGTAAGTATGCCGGAGAAGGTAACGGTTCGCGTCAATGACGTCGGACCAGGGATTATCAATACCGATCAGCAGCCAATTGGTACCTATCGCATTGAGATTGAACCCACCCTGGCGGCGGACTCCTTTGTGTTCCACTGCGAGCTACGCAACTCCGATACGGTGGTACCAATCCAGCCTGATCCAAACGGTGCCAGGAACGCCTTTCTGGTAGAGACAACCGCGGCCGATGATGTTGTCTGCGATGTCTACGTCAAAATCGGCAGTCCGACGATCGCGATTACCTATCGCGAGTGCAGCCGCGCCGATCTCCCCGGCGATAGTCGCACGTTTGCGGATCTCAATCCGAACTGCACCACCGTCTCGACCGATCCGCCCACGTTCAACGTGCGCGACCTGAATACTGCGGGTCAGCCTGTGACCCCGCATCAACTTGAGCAGGGCGGTACGCTCAAGCTCACCCTCAAGCCAGGTTCCTACGATCTGTTTACCGATCTGGATATGGAGAACTGGGGCGAGTATCTCTTCTGCGAATACCCGGGTCAGGCCCAGTACCAGAAGAACTTCCATCCAGAGCGAGGCATTGTGACCTTCACCGATCTGGCCAATGAGCAGATCACGTGCAACTGGTTTGGTGTGAGTGCAACCTCCCTGACGCAGGGGCAAATGGTCCCACCGCCAGTGACCAACGATCCACCTGCTGAAAATCCTGGTGCGTTCCCGGCAAGCATCAACTTCACCTTGCGCACCTGTGCTTCCGATGATGCCGTCTCCGATGTGACGTCGCTGGATCTGTTCCGCACGAACTGCCCGACGCCAACCAGCAAGGTCGACTTCTCCGGTACGAATGACACCGTTGATCTGACACCGGTGATCACCGACGACAACGGTAAGGCCGCCTTCACCGATCTGGCTGCTGGTACCTGGCGAGTCTGGAGCAGCATCCCACTTGAGGCTGCTACCGAGTACTACTTCTGCGATCTTGGTGATGGCGCGTTCGCAGCCCAGCTGCTGTCGGATCGTGGCGCCGCCACATTCAATGTAGTCGACAGTCAGACGATTAACTGCGAGGTCTATGTAGTCCCGGAGAATCTCCGTGGTGATATCACCGGTGCCTCGGTGGAAGTGCATCTGGCAGTTTGTCCAGTTGGGTACGATGGCAGCGATTGGTACAACACCTGCCACGGCAATGGTGTTGGCGAAATGCCGTTTACGCTTCAGGGTCCTGCCGGTGAGCAGACCGTGAGTACGGTGGTTGAAGCCACACCGGGACCGGGTATCGCGCGATTCACCGCGCTGCCAGCTGGCGATTACACGCTTCTCGGCGGTCCGCCACAGGACTTCGGCACGGTCTTCCTGTACTGCTCCGATCCGGCGAACGGCAACGCCCGCGTGGATACGGTCTTCGAAAACTACGTTGGCAAGTTCACCCTGGCCGAGAACCAGAGCATTATCTGCGATTGGTACTTCACTCCTGACGATCAGGGCATGGAGACACCCACGCCCACACCGGATCCGAAACTGGCGGAAATCTACACCACCATGTTCGTCTGCCCGACGAGCGTGAATGTGGCCGGTTCCAGCTTCGGTCAGCTTGACGATGCCTGCGCCGAGACCAAGGATGGCGTGCTGTTCACCTTGAACCGACCGGCTGGTGTGCCTGTCTCCGCCTACACCGGTGACGCCGGTGCTGGTGCGATTCGCTTCAAGGAACTGGTTCCGGGCGACTACGTCCTGACACCGTCGGTTCCGGCCGATTTCGTTAGTGCAGCCGTCTATTGCGATCTCAACGGTGGCAATGTTTACCAGAAGGTGCTCTCTAATGGCGGTACCAAGTTCGTCAATGTCGAGGGCGAGCTGATCAGCTGTTCCTGGTTCATTCAGGCGAAACCAGCACCTCAGCCGGGTCCGACCGGTAGCATCACGATCCGCGAGATGCTCTGCACCGGTGATCGCTCCACGATCAAGGACTGGGAGCGCGATTGCCAACCCGGTAGCAGCGGTGTCAGCTTCACCGTCACCGCGATTGATGGTTCGACCAGTAAGACATTGACGCCGAACGCCCAAGGTGTGGCCGTATTCAGCGGTCTGCCGAACATGAACTATGAGATCAAGCAGAGCCAGGGAGCCTGGTGTCGAGCTCAGGCCGAGCGGGTTGATAGCCAGAGCCGCGTGGGTGTGGCGAACGGTGGCAACACGGATGTCTTCATCTATCAATGCAACCAGCAGATTGGACTTCCGAGCACCGGTGCCGGACCAGCGGTGACGGATGCAACCGCCCTGGTGCCGATGCTGATGGGCGCCGCAGCGCTGCCGCTCTTCGGTCTGGTTGGTTGGCAGGTTCGGCGCAGCAAGATGGCACCGGTTGTTTCCCGAACGGAACAACTGAATGCACCGCAGCGCACCAGTGAAGGTTATCGGTATCACTAGAATCAGGTACACTCGTTTTGGTACCGAACGTACGCGCAGTTGTTGATCCTTCGGTACCGAAGCGATGTCAGGAGAACCGTATGAAGAGACGAGATGTTCTTGCCGCGATGCTTGGTGGCGTTGCCGCGGTTGGTGGTGCCCGAATCGTATCGGCCGATACTTCCAGCCAGTTGCCTGCTCCATCGGAGGGAGGTTTCCTCTCCGGTCCGTTGGGACCATCCGATGCGATGCAGATGCTCGCATCCGAGCGCCCGGTCGCGATGATCATTGAGGATGCGGATGTCGATGCCGAGGTAGAGATCAACCATATCGTTGATGGTCAGATGCTCGATCCTACCGGTGCGTGGGTTGTTGCCTGGTACGAGGGTACCGGTATGCTCCACGAGAAGCGGCGAAACATGCTCTATAGCGGTCACGTGGATTATTGGGGTGTGGGACCATCCGTCTTCCGTAATCTTGCCAGCGTTCCCGAGGGAAGCGTGATTCACCTGATCGGCGAGAAGGGCGGCGAAGCATTCTACGCGGTTGAGTTCGTCGAGCGCGTCACCATCGCTGAGATGACCGCCGAGAAGATGCAGCAGATCACCGCCCCGACACCATACGAGGCACTGACCATCATCACCTGCGGTGGTGCCTTCGATTACAGCGTCGGTGAATACCTGCAGCGCGATGTTATCCGTGCCCGCTTGATGAGCGGCCAGGAGTCCGGCACCGCCATCGCTACGCCGACTGAGGAAGTGGCCTCCGAATCCACCAATGAGGAAGCTCCGGCTGGAGAGACGCCAACCGAGGAAGCGGCTGCGGCCGTCACCGCCACGGTGACGCAGAATAGCGTCAATGTGCGTCCGTCACCCAGCACCAGTGGTACCTCAATCGTCAAGGTCAATGCCGGTGATACCGTCACCGTTACCGGCGAAGCTGTCGAAGGCGATGGCTACACCTGGCTGCCGGTGATCCTCGATGATGGCACCAGCGGATACATCGTGATTGACTTCCTCAACGTCAACCCGTAACGATCTCCGCCAACCTGAAAACGAAGGAAGGACTCGGGTCATGTACCCGGGTCCTTCCTGTTTAGCACGCTACTTTGGCTCCGTCCGCATCCCCTCGACGGCCACATAATGCTCCACCAACGGGAACGGATCGTAGAAGTGATGCAGCAATGCTCGCCATTGCTGGTACTCTTCGGACCCGCGGAATCCGACGGTATGATCTTCCAGCGTCTCCCATTCAACCAATAGCAGATACTGGTTCGTTGTCTCCAGGCAGCGTTGCAAATCCAGCCGGATGAACCCCTTCATCGCCGCGATGATATGCCGCGCTTCGTCAAACGCAACCTCGAACGCGTCTTCTTGCCCGGGTATCACCGGCAGTATCGCCACTTCCAGCACACTCATAGCTACACTCCGTGGATGAAGAGTTGACTCACGCTCTCGCCGCAATGGATGTTGTGAATCGCGTTGGCGAGCAGCGGCGCGATACTGAGGACCGTCATATTCGGCAGCTTCTTCTCCGGTGTCAGCGGCACGGTATTCGTCGTCACGATCTCATCAATGAGCGTACACGCGCGGAAGCGCTCGATCGCTGAACCGCTGAACAAACCATGGGTGCAGGCGACGCTGATGCGATTGCCACCCTGTTCCTTCACCTTCTCCACGATCTCGATCATGCTGCCACCGGTGGCGATCTCGTCGTCGAGAATGATCGCATCCTTACCGGCAACATCGCCGACGATCATATCGACCACCACTTTGTCGTCGGCCAGGCGGCGTTTGCTGCCGGCAGCCACCGGTAGACCCAACAATCGGGCGAAGTTCGTCGCCTGCTTGGCGTTGCCGAGATCGGGCGAGACCACGATGGCGTTGCTGAGATCGCTGCTGCGGAAGTGATCGGCGATGACATTGAGCGCGTTCAGGTGATCCGTCGGTACGCTGAAGAATCCGTGTACCTGGGCCGAGTGCAGCGCCATCGTCAGTACCCGATTCGCTCCGGCGGTTTGCAGCAGATCTGCGACCAAACGTCCACCGATGCTGATGCGTGGCGCGTCCTTTTTGTCGCTCCGGGCGTAGCTGTAATGAGGGATGACGGCCGTGATCCGGGCCGCACTGGCACCGCGGGCGGCGTCCAGCATCAGGAGCAGCTCCATCACATGTTCCTGTACCGGCGGTACCAGCGGCTGGATGATGAAGACATCTTCCTCACGGCAATTGGCCTGGAGCTGTGTTTGCAGGCAGTCATTACTGAAGCGGGTAACGGTGACGGGCGAGAGGGGTTCATCCAATTGTTGACAGATCTCGTCCGCCAATGCTGGATGTGCACTTCCCGAAAAGACCGTGATTCCTCGCATGGTTACTCCCTCTCGCCCGAATAACTCCTGCAGAGAATCGTACCGTTCATTGGTGGAAAAGCACATGATCGCGACGAAGATCTCGCCGCGATCATGGATGAATCATGCTTCCGCGTAAAGCGTCGGTCGTATCTCCTCCATGAGGATGCGATGCAACTCATCGGCCTGCTCAAAAGCGACCGAATGCCCGGCGTTCTCGAGGATGTAGAGTTCCTTTCGCGGCGCCTCAAGCATGTCGAACCACTCCTCGGCCAACTCCAACCGACCACGTAGCTCGTGCTCGCCTTCCATGAGATACACGGGCACATCCAGACTCGGCACATCCTTCCGGAAGTCGATCTCCTGTAGCTGCGGATACATGGTGGCGAAGGTGTCCATCAGCCCACGTAAGACATTAACCTTGTCCATCCCCGTGTACTCACTACCAAACACTCCCCAGGGACCGAGGTTGCTGGACTCACCGCGTTCCACATACGCCTGCGGTGGATCATAGGAACCCTCCAGCTTGGGGTAATAGGTCATGATCTCGGCATAGGTCCAGTGCGATGCATATGGTGGCGGACCAGTATCGCGCAGCTTCGCGGCGAGATCGGTCTCGCCGTTCGCGTCCGCCCAGGCCAGCAGGTCATCGTAGATGATCTGATCGGTGGCCCGCTGGCTCACCATCTGCCCGCTACCGATGTAAGCATGGTAGCGATCCGGTGCTTGCTGCACCGCCAGTACACCCAGTGTTGATCCCCACGACTCGCCCAGAAGGATAATGCGCTTCTCCGCGAATCGATGTCGCAGCCAATCGCTCAGTTCGATCGTATCGGCAACGGCTTGCTTAAGCGTCATCGACTCCGGATTCAGCGCCGGATAGGATTTGCCCGTGCCGCGCTGATCCCAGCCGACAACAATGAAGTCCTGGGTCAGTTCCTCGAAGAGCACGCGCGAGTAGGGGAGATCACTTTGACCGGGTCCGCCGCTGAGATAGAGCAGCACCGGCAGTTCCTGATTGGCGCCGCGCATCTCGATCCATTGTTCCTGGCCGCCCAGCGTTACTGCTTCCAGCTGGGAAATCGAATCGTCGATCCGATTGCCGCTCTTATCGGTCATAGCCGGTACCTTCGCCGGTCGCGCGATGCGCACCGCCAGGGCGACCAACCCGATGGTCACCACGCCACCAATGATCCGCCGCGTCGTGGAGGCGACTGTGGCGTCCTGCACCCCGTCCTCCTGCCAGCGGGCGATTGCGGCGCCATAGGCAGCGCCCAGGATCATCGGTACGATTCCCAGCGCTATATACACACCACGACCCAGCAACAGTGCCAGGATACCGAAGGTGGTATCCAGTTCCGGACGATCGACGGTTGGACCGATTTCTCCCATCCGGGCAATCTCAAAGATCGCCAGATGTGCGACCGGAGCGATGACCATCGCCCAGCGAGAGCCGAGGAGATAGGCTGCGATGCCACCGGTGGCGAAGCCGGTTAGCACCAGGAGTAGTGCATCTCGGGTGACTACCGGTCCGCGCGGCATGATAACCGCCATCAGCAATCCGGTGAGCGCCGGCACGGCAATGGCGAATCCCATGCGGAGAGCCGGATTCGCCCAAATACTCGTAGACACGTGAGGAAGAAATGACTCGGTGTGAGTCGCATGTTTCAAGGCCATCGCGATGTTCCTGCGTGATCCAGTCGGTCACCCCGTTGTGGCCGACGTGCATCTTCAGGCTAGCGAACGCGCATCCGCTTCACGTATCTCAGTGGCACGATCTTGTGTACTTGTATACAAACTCTGTGCGTCGCCGTATGAGGGCGCAGACGCGGTGAGATCGTCGATGACCCGTGCTACTGTTCCGGGTCATCCGGCTGTCGTACACCGATGGTGAGGAGCAGATTCGCGTAGACGCGCTGATCACCGGTGGCCACCAAAATCGCCACATCCGGGTGCCGTGCGGCCTCATAAAATCCGAACCGATCATGACCGATGAACGAGACTTCTGGCAGCATATCGCGGTAGCCGATAATTGCAGGAACTTCCACTCCGTCCGGCGGGAGCATCACCTCGGCGGCTTCGAGAGGTACGCTCGCTGTGAGGACACGGAGCACGTCATCAACGCTGAGCAAGCCTGGAGCGAGATTGAGGAATATGCGTTCGGCGCTGGCCGGTGCTCCCGTGCTGTGCGGATAGTTGCCGTCGCTGAGAAGTATCTTGGAACCGTGGCCTGCCCGAGCGAGGGCGCTGAGCAACGGTGGGTGGGTGAGCGTGCCGAAAAGCATCGTTAGTCATCTCCTTTTTCATTCGAACCCGCAACTGCCCGTCGAATCCATGTCTCGATACCGCCCACGTGAATGGAAGCCCAGGACCGAGTCATCTCGGAATCGCGGCTCTCCATGGCACTCACGATCGCGCGGTGCTCCTCTAGCGTTCTGGCAACAGCACCCTCCTGCGTCACTCCCCGCCAGATCCGCGCTCGAACGGTTGAGCTGGATAGGCTTTCAAGGAGATTCGCCATGTAGTCGTTCCCGCCCGCACGATTGATCAGGCGATGGAACTCCAGGTCGTGCGTAACAAGGTCTTCAACGGATGTACTCGCATCGACGCTGTCCAGCATGTTCCGGAGCCTGATGATATCGCTATCCGAGATTGTAGTCGCGGCACACCCTGCGGCATACGGCTCAAGAACGCGACGAACCTCAAAGATCTCGATGATCGAGTGATCCTGATGCAGGTCAACAACGAACGACAGTGCTTCCAGCAACAACTCAGGTTCGAGGCTGGTGACGTAGGTGCCATCACCCCGACGCACATCCAGAACCTTGATGACCTCAAGAGCTTTTACCGCTTCACGCAATGAGTTTCTGGAGAGACCGAGGCGTTCACTGAGTTCCTTCTCCGGAGGAAGGCGCTGCCCAGGTGTTAGGTCTCCGCTGAGGATCATGTCTTTGATCTTGCGTATTGCCTCATCGGTGACTGCCATCCTAGACCTCAAGCCTGTAAACACGGCGGGCGGTATCGCCAAGGATTGCGCGGCGTTCTTCGTCTGACAGCTCATCAAGGAGGCTCCACAGACGCTGAGCGTGAACACGGTATCCTCCGTGAGGCAATGACATCGGCCAGTCGCTTCCCCAGAGCAGTCGCTCGGGTCCAAATGCCTCTAGCGCAATCTCCCAGACTCGCCCGAGCTGTTCATCACCCAGGTAATGCAATCCTGAGAATTTCGTGTAGATACCGGGCCGTTGCGCCAACTCCGAGATGGTCTCCGCCCAGGCGGAGATCTGATCTGCTTGGGCGGGAGGTTTGCCGAGGTGATCCACGACAATCGTGAGCGCGGGATGCTGGTCAGCAACTCCATTTACCGATGCGAGATCGCGTGGCCACGCATCCGGAACATCGAAAGCCAGTTGATGATCGGCGATGATCCCCAGTGTCTCGCGGACAGAGAGGGTATCGAGCAAGCCCGGTCGAGGATCATCGTGGATAAGTTGACGAATACCGCGTACTACTGGGTAACGTTCGCTCCATTCCGCAATCTTCCGTTCCGCTTCGCGTGGGTTCTCGAGCGGCACCCAGGCCACGACTCCCGCAACCCACGCATGTGTTTCCGCGATCGCGAGCATGTGGGCCGTGTCGGTGTAGGTGTCGTCGGCCTGGACGAGTATTGCCTTCGAGATCTCTGCAAATCGGAGTTCGCCTTCGACATGCTCCGGGCCGAAGTCCCGTTGAAGCTCGTTATCGACATTGCTGAGCCAGGCATACGCACTGCCAGTGCGCTGCCACAGGTGCAGATGGGCGTCGATGATGCTCATTCCGTCAGTCCCCGTTCAACGAGCTGTTCCCAGAGTTCCTCGGGCACGGTCGCCGTCATGCGACGCGCGTTCGCCGCGAGTTGCTGGGAAGAACTCGCTCCGACAACAACCGAGCGTACACCGCTGAACCGCAGCGGATACTGTAGTGCCGCTGTCGGCAGGTCCACGCCGAACTCGGAACAGACACTCGCGATCTGTGAGACCTTCTCCAGCAATGCGAGTGGTACAGCTCCATATTCATAGCGTGACAAAGCGGAAGGTTCGGTGTGCGCCAGCAAACCGGAGTTGAACACACCCGCGGCAACGATCTCTTGTCCGTGTGCCTCGGCGGAGGGAAGCACATGACGCAGTGTCGGTTGTTCGGCGAGCGTAAGCCTTCCTGCCACCATGAGGATATCGAGATCACTATTCGCTGCCGCGCGGGCGAGCGCATCGACAGACATTGATCCGACGCCGACGGAGCCCACGAATCCTTCCTCGCGCATCGTCACCAGCGTCGGATAGGCCTCTCGATCGGCAAGATCGAGATCGAACCGCTCTGGATCATGCAGGTACAGGATGTCCAACCGGTCGAGACCGAGGCGTGCAAGTGACTCCTCCAGGCTGCGGCGGATGCCATCGGCAGAGAAGTCCCACACACGCTCAAAGTCGGCAGGTACAGCGAAATCCTGGTTATCAAGTGCGCCATTCGCATTCTCGGTGGCGCGCAGGAGACGCCCGACCTTTGTGGACAGGACATACTGGTCGCGAGGTTTCGTCGCCAGAAATGCGCCGAGTCGGCGCTCAGACAACCCGAGACCGTAGTGTGGAGCGGTATCGAAGTAGCGGATTCCCTCATCCCAGGCGGTTTCGAGGATGCTCCACGCCTCGTCATCGCTCATGGGGCGATAGAGGTTGCCGAGATTCGCGGCACCGAGTCCGAGCCGAGTGAGTTCAGCCACGCTACTGCTCATCACGAACTGTGTATGTTCGGATCGAGTCTGCATGCATTTCAGTACCAGCCCCAGGCGCGCTCGGAGCCCAATACCGTCCATCCCTGACATCAACAGGTGTGATGAAGTGTTCATGCAGGTGGTCTACGAACTCGATCACCCGCTTGTCGCTCGCACCGCTTACGGCAACGAAATCGAACATCGCCAGGTGCTGCACCGCTTCGCAGAGTCCGACTCCGCCGGCATGCGGGCAGACGGGTACACCGAACTTGGCCGCCAGGAGCAAGATGGCGATGTTTTCATTGAGTCCGCCAACCCGGGTGGCGTCCAGCTGTAGCACCTGCAATGCGTCTGCCTGCAGGAATTGCTTGAACATGACACGACCGGCAGCGTGTTCGCCAGTCGCAACCGGGATGGGTGCCACTGCTTTGGCGATAGCCGCATGGGCGAGGATGTCATCCGGGTTCGTTGGCTCCTCGAGCCAGGCGATATCGAAATGGGCAAGATCGGCCATCCAGTCAATCGCTTCATCACGATCCCAATGCTGGTTGGCATCGACTGCGATGCGCACATTGTCGCCAACGGCTTGTCGCGCGATCTCCAGACGACGAACATCATCGGATCGATCAGCACCGACCTTGAGCTTGATCAGCGAAAAGCCTGCTTCCACCGCTTCGTGACACAACCGGTCCAGCTTCTCATCGGTGTAACCAAGCCATCCAGGCGTGGTGGTATAGGCCGGGTATCCGGAGGCAAGAAGCTCGGCTTCCCGTTGCGCCCGCCCGGGAACCGCACGCTGCAGAATCTCCAACGCCTCCTCGCGAGTGAGGGCGTCGGACAGGTACCGAAAGTCGACGAGGTCGACGATCTCTTCCGGCGACAGCGTCGCCAGGAGCTTCCACAGAGGCAGACCCGCTCGCTTTGCGCGGAGATCCCAGAGCGCGTTCAGCACGGCTCCGATGGCCATGTGCATGACACCCTTCTCCGGACCAAGCCATCGCAACTGCGAGTCATAGACGAGCTCGCGGGAGTACCCGCCGAGGTTGGACAAGAGCTCCTCGACGGTACGCCCCAGGAGGCGTTCCCGTAGCGCCGCGATCGCGGCGACCTGCACATCGTTTCCGCGGCCAATCGTGAAGACGAAGGCGTGTCCCTCGTGGCCGTCCTCAGCATCCGTGACGACACGCACATACGCCGCAGAATAGTCGGGATCCGGGTTCATCGCATCCGATCCATCCAACGTCTGGGAGGTTGGGAATCGGATGTCGTTGGTTTCGAAACCGATGAATGTAGACATGGGCTTTCTTCCGTGTAGAGTGTACGGTAACCGAAAGGTCGGATGTTTAGTATCACATACGGCAACACGTTCATCGACCTGCGTATAGCTGCCGATGATTCGTTATCGGTAGCTACACGCATCTGGAGCGATAGATCGGATTTCTGAGCTACGAAGGAAACACACGCTATCTTGGAGCGTGCTTTCCGTATCACGAGTCGGGAGATATCGTTGTGGTTGAGATCGAAGGGTTCAGACGACAGTGTCCGCGTTTTGTGAAAGAGGAGAGCAATCATGTCGACATTCCATAACTTATCCGTGGTCGTGACTGGCGGAGCGTCCGGTATCGGTGCCACCATCGCGAGCAGTTTCATGAGGGCAGGTGCAAAAGTTGCCGTGCTTGACGTCGCATTCGGCGAGGGCACGCCTGTGGGTGCGCTAACGATAGAGGCGGATATCCGTAGCGATGATGCCGTCCGCGCGGCCATCGAAACCGCCGCGAGCGCCCATGGCGGGATCGACATTGTGATCAACAATGCCGGAGTGGGCGCGCAGGGATCGATTGAGGATGCCACGGACGAAGAGTGGGCGCGCGTGCTCGATATCAATGTCGTTGGTATGGCGCGGGTTGCCCGGGCAGCTTTGCCCTATCTGCGGCGCTCGGAGCATGCGGCGATCGTGAACGTGGGATCGATCGCCGCCACGGTCGGACTCGAGCAGCGCGCCGTCTATAGTGCCTCCAAGGGCGCGGTCGTGGCGCTGACCAGAGCCATGGCCGTGGATCATCTCAAAGACGGGATTCGGGTCAATTGTGTCAGCCCGGGTACGGCGAACACACCCTGGATCGGCCGCCTCCTCGCGAGTGCCGCCGATCCCGCCGCCGAACTCCGTCAGCTCCAGGAGCGCCAGCCGCACGGTCGGCTGGTGGAGATGGAAGAGATCGCCGAAGCGGTTCTTTACCTGGCGAGCCCGTTCGCGACATCCACCACAGGTGTTTGCCTGGCCGTGGATGGAGGAATGGATAGCCTCCGTCCCCGTAAGGTGAAGGCTGCTGGAGCAGAGACGCGCTAAACCCGGAGTGGTCGCAACGCTCTGAGCTACAGAGTGTTGCGACCACTGGGTACATGTGATGGCTCGTTTATCGGTAGTAGCGACTCTCGTGATCGCGCCGCCGCAGGCGGAATGGACCGATGGACCGGTTGATTTTCGCTAGTTACCGCAGGAACTCCAGAGTCCTGCTCCGGTATTCTCCGCCTGCTGCTGGCTGCTCTCGAACCAACCCTGATAACGATTGTTCGGCGCGCTGACCTTGGACTGCGCGGCACCCTGCTCGATCAGAGCCTGGCCAACGAGCATCTGCTCGCCATTGCTATCGCTCACCCAGACATCGCGCACCCATACGCCACGGGCGTTGGTATCGACGTTCTGACGCTCCAGCGTCACGGTCTGACCTTCGACCAGTTCCGCGTTTGCCTCTGTCGCTTGAGCCGCATAGCAGGCATCGCCGGTCGGGGCTTCCACACCCAGGTAGCGAACGGTGATCAGTTCACCATCGACATCGACCACGATCGTCTGACCGTCAATCACTTCGACGACCGTTCCGCTCACCGTGGCGGCGGGGGCGGTATCGGTGGCAACATCGGTCAGCGCCACCGCGTTGGTGATGGCCGCATCCAGCGCGATCTGCTGATCGCCGGCCACGAGTACCAAACTGTCGACGTTGGTCGGCGCCAGGAAGACGAGTGTGAAGCGATGCTGCTCGCCCGGTGCCCAGGTCGCGAAATCTTGGTAACCATAGGCAGGATCATTGCCGAGCAGGTTGTTCACCCAGGCCGTGCCTGTATCCAGCGTGATGGCGTTGCCATCTGCCAGGAGGGTGAAATCCGCCATATTGAACTGGATATCGCTGCTACCGGTGTTGGTCCCCGTCACCGTGAGCACGACCCAGGTTTTACCGACATTGTTGATTTCCGGTAGAGATGGCACCGCGGCACCTGTCTCGATCGCATCAATGGAGTAGCGCAGACCGCCCTGCTGGAATTGCTGGTTCGGAATGCTACCGTCGGCGACGCTGGCCTTCTGGGTGGTTACCACCGACTGCGTTGGGGCGACGACTGGTGTTTCCTCTTCCTCTGTCTGTGGAACCGTTGGATCGAATGGCACCACCGCTGTTGCGACCTCAGTTGGTTCCGTCGTCGGGACTTCGGTCACGATCGCTGTCGGCTCTGTGGTCGCGACCTCGGTTGGCATCTCCGTCGGTGTTTCCGTAGCGATCTCTTCGGGTGTCTCGACCAGCGCGGGCACGTCCTCGGTTGCCATTGGTGTGCCAACCACGCTCGCGGTTACGGGCAGGTTGGAGGCTCCACCGATGCTGTCCATCGGATTATCCGCATTGGTGATCACTGATTCGGTAGGTGTTTCAGTCGGGACTGGAGTCGGGGTGATGGTCGTGTTCTTGACCGGGAGCAGGGTATTGTCGCCACCGGAGGTCACGGCGGACTCCGGTGTGAGCGTCTCTGGCGCGAGAGCGATATCAGTGGGTGCGGTTGACTCTTCCCAGCCGATCATAGAGGCGACATTGCCGGGCACTAGTGCGCGGAAGTCATCTCTGTCCCACCCGCGATCAACGGCGACGTAGCTGAATCCGGCGATCAACATCGCCGCGATGGCCAGATTGAGTAGCCACATCGGGAAGTGATGCTTCTTCTGTGGTGACGAAACTGGTGTGCGCCCCAAGGATTCGGTGATCGTGTACCCATCGCTGCTGGTTCCCAGTAAGCGGGCAGCGCGACTTGTCTCCGTCGGTACCGGTCGCGGCTGCGGCATCGAACTACCGGTGCGCCACGGCACGATATCGGCCGACGGTCGGGCGGCTTTATCGACAGCGGTGGTCTCTGCCGGGGGCCAGGCCGCCTTCGATTGTGGCGCCTTCGTGGGTGTATTTTCGTTCAATTCAGGCAGCGCCACGCTCGGTGCCGCACCGACAGTCGTCTTCCAATCCGGTACGTGCATCGGGCTTTCGCTCGTGCGCGAGGTAAAGGTGCGACCGGTCAGCACCGCGGCGATCTCAAGCGCGGCACCGCGGCCAGCCTTGGCGCGGAGCACCATCGGCTGGGCGATCTGGCTATCACCATCTGGACTGATATAGAGTCGGATTCCGTTCTCGGTGAGCAGTTTGGGTTCCGGTCGCATCCAGGCGAGCGGGAACTCCAATGCGATCTCGCCACCCGCGATCAGTGCCAGCCGTTTGCCGGTGATCACGAGGAGGGCTGGCAGGTCAGAATCCTGTCCGACGATCAGAACCTGGCCTTCCCAGCGGACACGCTCTGACTCCAGCGGTTGCCAGATGGCGAGATCGGGTCTGGGAACGTCCGGAGTTGGACTGCGATGTGCTGCTTGACTCCAGGAATGCTGCGGCATAATGTAGGAACTCCCCTAAAGCATGGGTATGGATCATCTGATTTCGGCGAACCGGGCCAGCCCACCCGGCGGAAATGAGATACCGGAATCGCGCGGATTTCAGATGCTCGTGATTGGCATGCAATGATGTACGTACATGAGATACATCATGTACGTACACTCTAACATATCGGGGAAGTTTGTCCCACCTACATCATGCGTTGTATGGCAATGGCGACGTGAAGCGTCAACCGATTTCTGGCGTCATCGAGTCGCAGGGGCAGCGAGTTCTCGATCTGACGCAGGCGGTAGCTGAGGGTGTTACGGTGGATACCAAGCGCGTCGGCGGCATGGCTCTGCGATCCCTGCTGATCCAGATAGACGCCAAGGGTCTCGATCAGGAGACCACGCGAGTCATTGGCCAGCAATGACCCCAGGTGCTGATCTCGATAGGCACGCTGTTCGTCGGATCCCCAGCCATCGTAAAGGAGACCATGGACGCCGAGCGCGCCAGTATCGTCGAACGCTATTGCTCCCGCCGGAATCAGGGTGCGTTCCATCAGTTGGCCGATGTAGCTGGCCTCGCGTGTTGCGGCCGGGAGTTCACTGGCGCTGGCAACCGGTGCCGAGAGCGCCAACCATCCCACACCCGGTGTGCCCAGTCGACCATAGGCGGGCACATTGGCACGGCTGGCCACCAACCACAGGCGGTGCGTGTTCATCTCGCCGGCTTCCAACACATCGCCGAGTTGTTGCAGGGAGCGTCGGACGAACGTCTCCTGGGTCTCGGCATGGGAGAGAGCGACCCGCAGGGAGCGATCTGGGGGGACACCGGCGTTGAGCGCCTTCCGGGCCAATCGATCCGGATCGGTTCCGATCGGTTCCAACAGCAGTTCCCGAAGCGCAATGGCACGGGCATTGCCTCTCGGTGCCATGTGTGCGTTGGAGTCCAATGCTCGTTGGAGGGCATCGCGCACATGCGGTATGGAGAATCGCGCCAACGCATGTCGGTTGGGTGGCACGGGTCCAAGCCAGACGGTATAGCCGTTGCGCAACGATGCCCGCACCCAGGCATCCGAGTTCGTTTGTGGCAGATCCCGGCTGCTGGCAGTGGTGAACAGCACCGTGCTGCCGGGAGTGAGCACCGTGATCGGAAGGCCAAGTGTCTGACTGAGCCGATCGACCAGCTCACTTGGTCTCGAGCCGCGGGCACCGGCTTCGGCGATCACCTGATCCAGTTCCGCTGTCTTGAGGAGTGCCTGACGACGACCGGTGGTCATCAGTCGGTTCAGATCGCGTTCGATCTCGTTATCGATAGTCGGTATTTGCAGCACAGCTACCGGGGAGTTGGTATCGGGTTCACCGCGATAATCGGTGAGGACACCGGCGATGGACTGTGAGGCGAGCTCGCGCACGAGGGCGTTGAATCCAACACCGATCTCCCGCGCGATTCGATCTGGCAGCACGATCAATTCGCCGCCACGCAGTGTTGGTAACATTGGTTGACTGGAGCGGGCGCTGACGACCCAATCAACATCGAGCGTGGTGAGTGACCGCCAATGCTGGCTTTCGGGGGAGGGCGCGAATGAGCGTATGCGTGGTTCCCACGCGATCAGATCGTACAGCGTAATCTCACCCGAAGCTGTATCCACAAGCGTGTCCTTTGGTCAAAAGGCTGCAGAGCGCGCCAGTGGAACTCATACTAACAGATCGGATTTTGGGGACGTGGCGAAGCAATTAGGCGAGTTGCACAATCCGGCAACCTGGAGTTTGGCGTTGGCGACATTGGCTGGTGTTGCCGCCTTTCTCTATCCCTTTGTGCTGCCCGGTATTGAGCAAGTTGCCGATCAGGACGCTGCAAATGCCGCTTCCGCGCCGATCTTCTTTGCTGGCCTGATCGTGGTCATCCTGGCGGTGACATTGACCTCGCTGGCGGATCATTCGGTGGGGACGTCGCGCACGATCGCGTTGTTGGGTGTATTGGTGGCGATCGATGCGACTCTGCGATTGGTACCGTCGTTCGCGGGGGCCTCGCCGATCTTCCTGCTGATCATGCTCGTTGGCGCCGTCTTTGGGCCATCGCTGGGTTTCCAAATGGGCGCGCTGACATTGCTCGTCAGCGCCTTCGTCACCGGTGGTATCGGGCCATGGTTGCCGTTCCAGATGATCACTTGTGCCTGGGTCGGGATGTCCGCCGGATGGTTGCCGCGCCATGAGAGTATGAGACGGCGAGTCATCGATTTGGCGGTCTTCGGAGCTGTTTGGGGATTGCTCTTCGGGGCGATGATGAATCTGTGGTTCTGGCCGTTCACGGCGCCCGGAGTTGAGGTAAATAGCTCTCTCTATTGGCACCCGGGGATGGGCATTACCGAGACGTTTTCCCGCTACGCGCGTTTCTATGCCGTGACCTCGTTGCCGTTTGATCTCTTTCGGGCTCTTGGCAATGTGGTGCTAATCGCATTGCTCGGCACACCGATCCTGAAACTGCTGGAGCGCTATCGTCGCCAGTTCACCTGGCAGCCGTGGACCAATGCCTAGTACATCCTTGTGCCACCGCTCTTGCGGGTGGCATCGAACTCCGCGAGCAAGTCATCCCAGGTGGCGTCTTTGCGGGATCGCTTCTCAATCTGCTCGGGTGTGACATTGGAGTTGGCTCGTCGCTGATCCCAGCGATAACCGATCAGCGCAAATACCGGCAGCATGGACGCCGCCACGTACATGCTGAATGTGATCACATCCCATTCGCGCGCGGTGGTATCGGCGGCGGTACGCCACTGATTCCCGATCAGCCACCATGCGCTCATCAGCACCACACCAGCAACGAATCCGAGCACCAGTCCGGTTCGCGGCTTCCTTTGGTGATCGTAGGGATTCACGTTATTCTGCTGCGAGGTCTCCAAATATGAGATGAGTTCGCTTCGCGCTCGAATCGGATCGCATTCGGCCAGGCATTGCCAGTCCGCACGGGTGGCGACACCGCGTTCCGAGCGCTCGCGGCAAATCTGGGTCATGTGATCGAGGTTCGATGAACTTATAGTGGTTGTGGTTGTCATGGTTGCCTTGTGACTGCGATTCAGATTGGAGCTTTGGTGAGCAGCCCGTGCATATAGGTCCAGATGCGGTGCATCGCCAACGTGTCTCGGGCGCTGTAGATGCGGAGCGCCTCCAGCACGCTGTCACGTTCAGTGTCCGATAGTTCGCAGGGAGAATCCAGCACCGCCTGCATCCAGCGCTCGCTGGCGGTGCCACCATCGCCGATCTCCAGGTCCTTGTAGCTCAGATCTGGTGCAGCTACGGGAAGTACCTGCTTCAGGCTCCAGCTGCCCTGGAACTCCGGATGTGCCCACCAGCCGCCCTTAACCGGGTCTCCCAGATCAATCATGCGGGTATTCACGTTGTGGAGAAAGTCCGCGTACTGCGGATATCGTCCGGCCATTTCCACATTGCGATCATGCTCGAACGACTTGTTCCAGACAATCACACTGCCTTCTGGCCCGAGATCACGGGCCAGCCGATCTAGCAGATCGATGGTGGGATCGTCTTCCGCCGTTTCCGCCAGATAGGCGAAGTGCAGGGGTTCCTCGAAATCATCATCCCAACAATGCAGCGAATACTGGAACGTGATCTGCTGGTGAGGGCCATACCCGTTCCAACGCGGGATACCGTTTTGGAATGTCTCATAATCCAGATACCAGAATGGTGGGGTGAGATAGGTGAGGAAGTTGGCGAGGTGATCGTAATGCACCTCCTCCTGTCCACTGCGGGTGAGCTCAACCTGTCGCCATTGCTTTGGTCCAAGTCGCAGATCGTCTGGCCAGTCGGCAATCATCATTACGCCGCGATCCAGTGCCGGCAGGAGCGTGTGCCGTTGGATATTGGCGATGTGATAGATCGTGCCTTTCTCCGGAATCTCAGGATGGAAGTAATTGAAGAGATCGCAGCGATTGATACGTGTCTTACGATGGCACTCGCAGGTTGCCGGTACATGATCGTTGAGCAGGATCGCGGTGGCGTCCTCGATCAACGGTACAAGCAGCGACTCGTGCGCATGAACTTCGGCACTGACATCGACCAGGACGAAGAGCTGATTCGGAGAGATCTCGCCGTTGCGGCGGAAGGTGCGATTGATCACCAGAATCGAACTCTGCACGATGGGGATTCCCGCCTGGCGGAACGCGATGGTCTGGAAGGTGACATCGTCCAGATGTTTTTTTACCACGCTCGTTGTATTGGCGGGATCGGCGGATGAGCTCTTGACTTCGATCAGATGCCAACCTCCGTCAACACGGATCAGGACATCGGCCCTGGCCTGAACGCCAGTTTCAGCTAAGGCCGTCGCCTGGTAGATGATCGTCGCACCGGTGGATATCGCCGCCTGGGTGAGCGCGGCGGAATCGACGGGAGTACGGGAGTTGATGCGGATACCATCGGGAAACAACTGATGCGCCAGTTGCTCGATCGCCTGGCCGTCCCTCATCTTGCGGCGGGTGCTCTGATCCGGTGGCGGCAGGAGTTCCGGTCGATACCGGGCATGCCAGGCGTAGCCGGGACAATGTTGATACTGCAGGAACTCGGTTTTGGATATGTATGGCGACGGTGACGACACAAGGAATCCAACGCGCGAACTGATTGACCCAATGCCGCAAGTGTAGCGCAGGTACCCTGCTGTCCTTGTCGCTAGGCCAATTCGGCAGCGTTGGAGGAGGTAATCCCAGGAGACATATAGCCGTGCCGTCGTAGGTCGATTAGGGCCAGAATCGCACCCGTAATCGTGCAACTGACGGCGATATAGAGTAGCGATGAAGCCGAGAGCCCGCTCAGCATACCGGCCAGCGCCGCACCGATTGCGGCGAATGTCGTCTTCAGGCTGGTGGAGAGTGTGAACACCTGGGTGCGCACATTCGTCGGACTGAAGCGATCACGTACCGAGAATTGGGCTGTACCTTGCGGTCCACCCAGGGCACCGGCCAGTGCGAACAGGCCCAGGGCTAACGGTGTGTTGGACACCGTCGTCAGGAGCAGGATTGGCATTGCGGTGATCAGTGTCACGAACGGAAGCATCACATGCGGTCGCGCCATACCGAACGGTCGCGCGGCATAGCTGACCGATCCAATCAGGGCGCCGATCGCCATCGTACTGAGCATCGTGCCAGCGTTCACGTTGATGGTGTCGAAGGCCATCATTGTTACCGCCACCGGCAAGATGCCATTGGATACGGAGGCCAGGCTTGTGGCCACGACAGTCGTTCGCAATGGCGTGATCGAACCGATCGCCTTGAAGCCATCGATTGGTGATGGCACGGCAATCACCGCCCGTTCCTGTGGTTGATCGATCTTCAGACGCAGGACATTGCCCGAAGCCAGCACCATAATCACCGCCAGGAAGAGCAGACTGGCAAGCGGTGTGATCCAGCCAGCAATGGCGGCGACGATGGCTGGGGCCAGAATCGCGGACACATTGTAGGTGACCACATCCATGGCATAGGCGCGATGTAGGAGCGGTTTCGGGACGATGGTGCCGACCAATGATGACAATCCGCCTTGCATGAGCGGACCGACCGATCCTCCGATTGCCGCCAGCAGCAGGATGATCCAATCCGGAATCACGCCAATGCTGAGTCCGCAGAGCGCGATCATGAAGCCGTTGAACAGGAATGCCGCCGCATAGAGGCGGGTGGGTTTGCTGCTCAGATCTGCCATGCGACCGACGAACGGTGCGGCAACGATGGACGGGATCAGGAACGCAGCCACCAACAATCCGCCCAATCGCAGACCGGCCTCGGTATTGGCTGCCGTCAGGATGAGTGCCAGTCGCAAACCCTCGTTGGCCAGTCTGGCCAGCGAGGCGGTGGCGAAGTAGGTGCTGAAACCGGGCGCATCTCTGAGCAGATCGCGGAACGATGAGGACATAGAGAGCCTGTCATGCTGGAATGAACGCAGAACGAGGCGAGAGTGTGCCTCATCGCCTCGTTCTGATCGTCAAGGATTTGGGGTGAATCGTCAAGGTGCGCTCACAATACCACGCAGAATCGACCATTCTTTCGTTATTCCTCAGTGTTATATCTCCGCATTCCCACACCGCCTGATGGTGGGAAGGATGAGTTGATCCAATTGGGTGGGATGGCAAGAATCGAGAAGAGAACTTAAGTGTATCGGTATATCCTGCAGGCAACATGAAAGGTATGAACGATGCTGAATGCACCAATTTGCATCTACTCGCATTCTGGAGATCCGGATCGCTACGAACTCATCTGGGAGGATGTCGAAGGCGAACTTGTGCTGTCTCAGATGTACTGGATCACCTCTCTCCAGGATGGCATTCCCCACACCGTGCCGGTGATTGGCGTCTGGTACGAGGGTGCGCTTTACTCTTGTAATCCGCGATCCGAACGCAAATATAGGAATCTGAAAGCGAATCCGGTTTGTCAGGCCCTTATCGGTAGCAGCCACCTGAACAAGGGACTTGATGTGGCTGTTCATGGTCGCGCCGAGGAAGTAACGGAGTTGGAGGATCGGGTTCGATATGCAGCGCAA
>JAMLHR010000042.1 GCA_023957015.1 Thermomicrobiales bacterium
CGTGACATATCCTGAGTTGCATACAGCATACCTTTCACTGGCACCCGTAGTCGCTGGTGAGGGTTGGTGGCACGCTCGGTTTCTCTCTGAGAGGGGAGGTCGGCCCGGACCGATCGGGCGCGATGCAGAGGATGCTTATGTGTGACCATTCGCGCCTGTGACCCTGCGGCTCCGCTCGAGATCGCAGGGGTCCGGGTCAAGGATTCGCCACGACCCATGTGTCCATGTCATTCAGAGCGAAGCGAAGAATCTCCGTGCGAAGGGCTCGCTCCCGCTGCTCGGCTATGCCTCGGCCACCTTCGGTGCACACTGCCGCAGGCAGCTTCGACCATTGGTCACGACGAGAACTAAACCTCAGAACACACTCCGCTGCCGAAGGCGGCCGAAACGAAGTGGAGTAGCGAAGCGAGCCCTCGCGTAGGACTCCACGGCGCTCCGCGCCTCTGAGTGACGCCGCCTTTTGGTCCTTTACGGAAATACCGTTTCGATTCTTCGATGCACCAAATCACATAGAGAAACTATGTTCTCGGTACGGATGAGGATTGTGGCCAATAAGGTTCCTCTCGGAGAAGTCCAACACCGCCGGGTGGCCCGCTGACGTTGGTTGTATCCTCAGATGGTAGTCATAGTAGGAATGACCGTTGAAGACGGAATCCGGACCAGGAGACAGGAGTTGCGATTGGACCAACGTGACGTGTTGCTTCGTGCCTACGATGAGCAACTGCGAACTCAGGCCGAGATGGCGAATGCGCTGACCACGCACAGGATCGGTCCACTGTGGCTGGCGACCTACTCCGGTGGCAGCGGCTTTATCTCCTATCGCGATCTCGCGGGTTTACCCTCTGATCACCTCGACCTATTGGTGACGGATGCGCTGGCATACTTCACCGCCGTCGATGCGATCGCCGACGTGGAATGGAAGACGCGTAGCCACGATCACGCACCCGGTCTGCATGAGATATTGCTCCGGCACGGATTTGCGCCGCAGGAACCCGAATCGATCATGCTCGGTGACGCCAGGTTACTCGCCGTCGACGTGCCGCTCCCGCCTGGTGTGATTGTGCGACAGGTGGAGAACGATACCGAGATTCGCGCCATGTGTGCGATGCAGGATCGGGTTTTCGGCGGTACCACCGCGGACGATAGGGTGGAGGAGCTGGTCCGACGTCATGGTAGTGACGATCAGTTGGAACTTTGGATCGCCGCAGCGAATGGCGAGATCGTTAGCGCCGGACGCCTCGAGCTCGTGCCGAACACCGATTTTGCTGGACTCTGGGGTGGAGCCACACTGGAGTCGTGGCGTGGTCAGGGTATCTATCGTGCGCTCACCGCTGCCCGCGCCCGCTCCGCGCTCGCTCAGGGCAAGATCTATCTCCATAGCGATTCCACCGAGTTCTCCAGGCCAATTCTGGAGCGCTCCGGCATGATCAAGGTATCCACCACCACACCGTATCTCTGGCAGAGATAGCCCTCTTCGCGACAGAGCACTTAAGTGCGAGATAATGGACACTGTTGTGTCCATTCGTCGTCCGTGAGACAGTCAGCAGGAACCATCACATGTCCACAATCCTTGAGAACCTTCCCGTCGGAGAACACGTCGGTATCGCCTTCAGTGGCGGTCTCGATACCAGCGCCGCCATCCTCTGGATGCGCAATAACGGCGCCATACCGCACGCCTATACCGCCAATCTTGCCCAGCCGGATGAGGAGAACTACGACGATATCCCCGCCAAGGCGATGCAGTTCGGCGCCGAGAACGCCCGTCTGATCGATTGCCGGGCGCAGCTGGTGGCAGAGGGCATCAGTGCGCTGCAGTGCGGTGCCTTTCACGTTACCACCGCTGGTGCAACCTACTTCAATACCACGCCGCTCGGGCGCGCCGTCACAGGTACCATGCTTGTCGCCGCGATGAAGGAAGATGGCGTCAATGTCTGGGGCGATGGCAGCACCTACAAGGGCAATGATATCGAGCGCTTCTATCGCTACGGTCTCATGGTGAATCCGGAGCTGCGCATCTACAAACCGTGGCTGGATCAGCGCTTCATCGATGAACTCGGCGGTCGCGCCGAGATGAGCGCGTATATCACCGAGCACGGACTCAGCTACAAGATGAGCGCCGAGAAGGCCTACAGCACCGATTCCAATATCCTCGGCGCCACCCACGAGGCCAAGGATCTGGAGTATCTCAACAAGAACATCACCATCGTCAATCCGATCATGGGTGTGCCGTTCTGGAAGGACGATTGCGATATCGCCTACGAGGAAGTCACGATCACATTTGAGGAGGGGATTCCGGTCGCGATCAACGGTCGCAGCTTCGCGAGCCAGGTCGATCTCATGCTGGAGGCCAACGCCATCGGTGGTCGTCACGGTCTGGGGATGAGCGATCAGATCGAGAATCGCATCATTGAGGCCAAGAGTCGCGGTATCTACGAGGCCCCGGGCATGGCGCTGCTGTTCATCGCCTACGAGCGCTTGCTGAGCGGTATCCACAACGAGGACACACTGGATCAGTACCACGATTCCGGTCGTCGTCTTGGTCGGTTGCTCTATCAGGGGCGATGGTTCGATACCCAGGCGATTATGCTGCGCGAGCCACTGCAGCGCTGGGTTGCCAAGCTGGTTACCGGCGAGGTCACCATCGCGCTTCGCCGCGGGAACGACTATTCGATTCTGAACACGGAATCGCCGAATCTGACCTATGCACCGGAACGCCTGAGCATGGAGAAGGTGCAGGGGAGCTTCACGCCGCAGGATCGTATCGGTCAGCTCACGATGCGCAATAACGACATCACCGATAGTCGCGCCAAGTTACAGAGCTACGCCCAGGTGGGCCTGATCGCGCTCGGCAAGCACAGCGCCATCCCGATGCTGGAGGGCGCGGAGGAGTAGACGGACGTGGCCCCGGGCTTGAGGCCCGGGGTGTCGACCCTGTTCTCTCGGGTGGATACCGATTGCGATCGGATCCACCCCTACATCACGCGGGTTTACGTCACCGCTCGCCCTCGCATCGTGCGATAGATGCCCACCGCGATCGTCAATGCGATCGCGGCTTGACCGAACATGAACCAGAGCGATGATAACCGCACCGATTCGCCATGCATCGCGAAGCCGGAGATGGATGACAGCAACGCCGCTCCACCAATGGTGATCGCGGCCGCCAGGCCGAGTGCTGTTCCTGCGCTCTTCCCCGCGATGGTCAGCACAACCGCGTTGGCAGATGGCAGGGTGAAGCCGTTGCCCAAACCAATCGACATACAGGGCAGGAAGAAGCTGAGCGGGTGACTGGCACCACCGAAATACAGCAGCAGACCAGAGCTGAATCCAGCCACGGTGAGCAGACGTCCAAACAGGATCAGGTGATGAGGTGGAACACGCAGCGATATCCGGGCCGTGATCGCGCTGCTGATCATGAATCCCAGAGGTAGCAATCCCAGGAATATGCCCACGTGTATCTCCGTCAGATTCCCGAACTCCTTGGCCACGGTTGGGGCGCTACCCAGGTAGACGTAGAGCAGGCCGATGGAGAATGCCATCAACCCGGAACATGCCCAGAACATACCGGAGCGGATGAAGGTGGCGTAGTTCGCTGTGTCAAAGAGTCTGGATGATCGATCCCGGTTCGTCTCTGCGAATCCGGTGTACACCAGCGTGAACGCAATGGCCCCCAGCACCGTGAACAACACGAAGTTGGAGTGCCACCCGAACACGCTCGCCAACACGCCGCCGAGTGTGGGTCCAATCATCGGTCCAAATGCCCAGGCGGAAGAGAGGCTACCGATGCGTGATCGCATCTCCGGTCCCTCGTGCGTATCGCGGATCGCCGCCATCGCCACGGCTTGACTGGCTGCGACAGTGCCCTGCGCCATGCGGAACCCGAGGAAGAGATAGACATTGGGTGCCAGCAGGCAGCCGATGGATGCCAGGGTGAAGATACCGAGCGATGCCAACGCGACCGGTCGGCGACCGTAGCGATCCGAGAGGGCGCCGCCGATGACCTGTGTCAACGCCGAGACGACGGCATACCCGCCAATGGCGAAGTTCACCACCGCATACTCAACGTCGAAATCGTCCGCGATCTTCGGCAAACTGGGCACGAACATATTGAGTGGAATCACCGAGATGATTGCCATCAGAACCAGGATGATGAAGCGGGGCGGGGGAGCAGAAGTCGTCAAGGTCCGTATCTCACGCAAGCGTATGGGATGTCCACCACCGGCATTGTAGATACGGTGCCTCCGGGGAGCAATAACAACCTGTCATCTGATCGGCAATCGGGAAGATGCCCCCCACCTCCCGGGGAGGAAGAGGTCGGTCACCTTGGCGTGAGTATGCCTGGACTGAGGGAGGAGAAACCGGAACGACGCGTTCCTACCAAAACATCACCTCGAGCGCCTTTAGTGTGCAGAGCACCGCAAAGAACACCATCGCGAATCCGAACGCGAGTGCCGATCCGCTGGCGAGTACCGGTTTCATCGCACGCTTGTTGAGCACCTGCCAGAATCCCGAGCCCGCAAATACCAGTGCACAGGTGGTGACAGCGATCCAACACCCAACCGTCACATACATCGTCCTATCTCCACGCTATACTAACTGTCGTAAACTGGCGCATCTTGATACTGGATCGACTATGGCAACACAACCCGGCAACTACAGTTCCCGACGCACCGATCGCTACACGCTGGCGGAGTTGGAGGAACTCACCGGTATCAATGGTCGTACCATCCGATACTACATTACGGAAGGCCTCCTGATGCCGGCCTATGGCCGTGGTCCCAGCGCGACTTACGATTACGATCATCTGCTCCGTTTACAGGCGATCGGTCGGCTGAAGGAGCAGCGCAAGCCGCTCCGTGCTATCCGATCCGAACTGGAACAACTGACCACCGATGATCTGGCGCTGATGATCAATGCCCATATCCAGCCGGAGGTCGCACTGTGGCGACACTACCAGTTGCATCCGGACTTCGCCATCCAGGTGCGAGAGCGACCCGATAGCGATCGCCAGACGACGCACGAACTCGCGTTCGATCTCATCGTGGAATACGCGCGCGGTGTGTTGGACGATCTCGATAACGGAGGCAACTCATGACCGACGACAAGGGTTGGAGCGACGCCGAGACACTGCACAAGCTGTGGATACCGGACAATCCTGACGGTTCCGGTTGGGCCGATGTTGACTGGATCAGCGCGGTGCAGGGGAGTCGGTACCACTATCGTCACGGCGAACCGTTGGCAGAGGCCGTCGCCGCGCGACCGCCGTACTATCTCGTGCGCACCCGCAGCGAGACCGAGCAGATCCCGACGCCACACGAGAACACCTACTACATCCCCGCCGCGAGCCTGCACGATTTCCTGGCGGAGCTCTGCTGGAGCGCTGGCAGCGAAGTCATCTGGCACATCGAACCGGTGGATTCGGTGCCGGATGAGGCGAATGTAACGTAGGGCGCGGACCTGTAGACCCGGCGCCGAGCGGGCGCGATCGAGAGGATTGTTGGTGACCAACGAGGAGCGCCCGTGAGTTGCCCGGGTTCAACGACTCGCCGAAACGTCGAACCCGCCCAATTCGTCACGGCTTTGCCGCTCGAAGGACGGGACTTGTTTCTAGAATGACTGTGTGAGGCGTGGCGCTCGAGACGAGCCTTGGGTTCAACACCCGGTTGTAGTGTGGGCCCACGTCTCACACCCTGGTCGAGGTCAGCACTCCCGAAAACAGCTACGTGGGTATCCAAACACCCGAAAACAAGTCCGGCGATGAATACCTCTTGGATGGCCAGGGACCGCGGTTTCTCAAAGGAGGTTCCTATGTTGGTTTCTGGCGGTTGCTGGGTTGGTATCGATGTCTCCAAGCAATGGTTGGATGTCTGTATCACGTCGCAGGGGACACCCTTTCGGGTGACCAATGACGTCGCCGGGTTCACCCGCATCCATCGGGCGCTGCAAACGCAATCGGTTGCCGGTGTCGTGTTCGAGCACACCGGGCAATACAGCGAGCCGCTCTGGAGGTGGTTGCGGGATGTGCACGTTCATCCCTCGCTGGTCCATCCCAATCACATCAGCAATTACCGCAAGTCCGGCTTTAGCCGGGCGAAGACCGATCGAAGCGATGCCCGATTATTGGCCGCGTTTGGGGAAGAACGGCGCCCACGCATCACGCTCTGTCGGACAGCGACGGAACAAGCACTGCATGATCTGCTCCATGCTCGACGAGGCGTGGTCAACGCGCGAATCGCGGCGAAACAGCGTATGCGCGCATCCTGGTCACCGGAGCTGACGCAAACCCATCACGAGTTCATGACTTCTGTCACACGGCAGATTCAGTTTCTTGAGCAGGAGATCACCCGCACCATTGCCAGCGATCCGCAGACACACTATCGCGCCGATCTCCTGCAATCGGTGAAGGGCATCGGCCTCATTCGGAGCGCCTTGCTCATTGCAGATTTGCCGGAACTGGGAACGATTGATCGCAAGAAGATCGCGATGTTGGTTGGGTTAGCACCGATTGCCAATGACAGCGGACAATCATCCAAACCACGCTTTACGGCAGGAGGAAGATCGCAGATTCGGAGTGAGCTGGTGATGGCGGCCAGAACACCCCGAGTCGATCCCGCGATCCGGGCACACCGTGCACCGCTGCTCATGCGACACGAGCACAAGGTCAAATCGGATACGGCAACCGCCAGATGGCTCCTGACGGTCCTCAACGCGATGATCCGGGACGGATTGCGATGGGAAGAGACGGAGAGCGCCAAGAACGCGGCGAAGGAGGCACAAGCAGCGTAGTGCCCTGACTGCACCACCAGTCAGGGCACCAAGAGAAGTGTTACTCCATGACGTCTCCCGCAGTGTAGCAGAACCTGCGGGGGGTCCGGTTGGTGCGCGCCTTGTCGGATCCAACTCGCTTGATGCATCTGAAACCAGGCCATCAATCGACGCTTGACAAGATAGCTACTACTTTTGCCCAACACAATCGCCATTTTCTCGGTACAGATGATGTGCCGCAGTGCACGGCGAAATTGCACCACCACCCATTGCCGACAGCTTCCAATCGATTCGCAGCGATCCTGTTACCATCGGTCATTGCCGCCTGCGGGCGGTACCCGGACCTCTGCGACTCCGATCGGGATCGCAGAGTCACAAGCGCGATCTCTTCTCTCAATATGGGAGATGCTTCATGCTTGATCGGTCCGAGTCTACGATGAATACGAACGCTACTCTCAGCCGTAACTATCGAACCAGCAGCCATCACCGAGGAGAGACAACGCTCGCCGGACGTATGGAATAGTATTAACGGGAAGGTCATCAAGCGGGAACCAGGAGAGATCATCGCACTTCTCCGGTTCAAGGTTACGAATCTCGCCAACCCAGCTTTCCGCGACAACGAAAAAGTCGATGTACTCGACATCGCTCATGCGATGCATCACACCAGCGATTCGAAGAAAGGAACGATCCAGTTCGATTCCAGATTCTTCACGGGCTTCCCGTATTCCCGCTTCCACTACTTCCTCGTTTCCATCCAGATGACCCGCAATGAGGCTGTAATTACCATCCTCATATCCGGTGTTATGTCGGCGGAGAAGGAGGGTTTGACCATCACGAATCAGGATCACATACACCGCGACACGCATGGTAAACCGGGATGAAATGGTGACGTTATCAGCGTCCTGTCGAGTACTCACGTATACCCCTCCCCGTTCGCCAATCGCTCTGCTATTATGCCCCGAGCAGATCGCGCAACGGCATGATCTCCCTCTCTCAATCACAACCGGAAACACACGTGGAATCGATTCGTTCCGCCATCAGGCGGCGCTCCGGACTTTGGAATAATCAAGACTTCATCCGCTTTTGGATCGGCGAGACCATCGCCAACTTCGGCGGTCAACTCGGTGCTATCGCCCTCCCGATCATCGCGGCGGTAACGCTGGGCGCCAATCCATTCCAGATGGGTCTGCTATCGGCCAGCGGCAGCCTGCCACGGATGCTGGTGGGTATCTTCGCCGGCACCTGGGTCGATCAGCGTAAGCGACGACCCATCATGATCAACGTCAATCTCCTGCGCGCGGGCGTATTACTGGTGATTCCGATCGCGTCTATTTTCGGTATCCTCAACTTCCCGCTGCTCCTGGCTGTTTCGGTCACGCTGGGAATGCTCGGTATCATCTTCGATTCCGCCTGGAGCGCGATGGTGCCGAATCTGGTCGATCGTACTGACCTCGCCGATGCCAACGGCAAGCTGTGGGCGAGTATGAGCCTGGCGCAGATCGCTGGTCCGGCGCTGGCGGGAACACTCATCGCCTGGCTGACGGGACCCTATGTGCTGGCGATTACGGCGGTGGGACTGCTGGCGGCTGCCTATGCCATGAGCCTCATCCAGAAGCCCGAACCGGATCTCACCCGGAAGGTACATACCGGTCGCGGAGAGATTCTGCGTAATATCCGCGAGGGCTATCTGGAGCTCATCCGTAATCCGATTGTGCGACCGCTGACCACCACGATGGTGGGTGCGAACTTCGGTTCCGGTATCTTCAGCGCCGTCTTCGTCCTCCTGCTCACAAACGAGCTCGAACTCTCCACTCGCGGTGTCGGTGTGATCTATGCCATGGGCGGATTCGGTGCACTGGTCGGGAGTATCGTGGCCGCACCGTGGGCGAAGAAGTACGGTTTCGGCAAGGTTATCGTCATCGGTCCGTTCATACAGGGATTCAGTAACTCGTTCTTCACCGTGGCGGTATTCACAACCCAATCGGTGGGAGTGGCACTGGTCGGTATCTTCTCGTTCATCGGCTGGATCTTCCTGCAGGCATACGATATCAACCGCTTCAGCCTGCGCCAGGCGGTGACGCGACCGAATCTTATGGGACGCGTCGCCAGTTCGACGATGACGCTGATTGCCGCGGTGATGATGCTGGGATCACTTGTCGGCGGCACGATCGGCCAGATCTGGGGACTCGCACCCGCACTGGCGCTGGGTGCGCTCTCGCAGATCGCCGCCGGATTCCTGACGCTACGTTCACCGATTCCGGCGATCAAGACTTTGCCACGCCCGGAGGACATCGAGACGATTCCGGTCGGGGATGAGCCGGATTCGACGGATGACGTTGAACCGGTGGTGGCGTAGGAATCGCACACAGGCACTCTCTACAGTCCACGCCACGTATGGGCGAACCCGATCGCAATCGGTGTTCGCCCTAATTGCATATCCATTCAACCTTTGCCGCGGATGATCATACGTAGGCCGGTGAGATGAGGGTCAACACTGGCCTGCGCGCCAGGTTGACTCCTACGGAGTTGGCGGTCACAAAAGGGGTGAAGCCCCGGGACTAACCCGGAGCCTACGCACTTGCGCCTGTATATTGGCGGATGGCGAACCGCCAGAAGAACCGCGAGGCGGTCAGGAAGACGGCTGCTAACGCGAACGTCAGCGCCACATTCCCAACCGTGAGGGCGCCGGTCAGGGCCTGCGCCGGGATGGTAACCGCAAAGGCTATCGGAATGATGAACGTCAACATCCCGCGCAACCAGGCGGGGAAGATGGTGATCGGCCAGGTACCGGCATTGCCGAACATGACGTTGAAGATGTTCATGATGTTATCCAACTTCACGAACCAGAACGCCATCGACGCCAGCACCAGCATGAAGCTGTAGACCATGCAAAGCCCGGCAAGCAGTAGCAGGATGAACATCAGCACCACCAAACCGAAGCCGGCACCGGCAGTGCCAGACCATAGCCAATAATGGCCAGACCCGCCGCCATCAACCGTGGATTGCGGTGCGACCGATTGCACGCTCGCCAGTAACTGGGCATCGACCGGCTTGGTCAGGAGGAAGTCGAACGTGCCAAGCCGAATGCTCTCCAGGAACGAACTGATTGACGGACTGAAGATCATGCCGAGAATACCCGAGACAATCGCGTGCACACCGACCAGTACGATCAGATCCTCGCGCGACCAGCCGCCAAGGGACTCCGTCTGATTGAACACGATCGTGATCGCCAGCATTTGCGTGGCGAACTGAACGGCAGCGTTCACGACGCCGAGGAAAAATCGGCGCGGTATTGGACCAGTTCGATAAGCCGAGGCGAATGTAGGTGCAATTTTCAACGGTGAAGGCATGCATGACTACGCTCCACCGCTGTAGTCGGCAACCCGCGCGCTTCCACATCAGTTGCAACACGCCCACGGCCAGACCGATCAGAGGGTTGCATGCCATATCCGATCCAGAGATCGGCACCGGTGATATTGCCCAATGCGACCTGGATGGGAAAGTAAATGCTCCAGCGGAACGGGAGCGCGAACGAGAGCGTCTGAATCCACTCCGGCATCACGCCGAGTGGGGCGAACTGTCCGCCGAGGAAAAGGAAGAAGGCATCGAAGAGCTGATTGAGCGATGCGACCTTCGTCATCCAGAATGCGGCCAGCGCGAGACACCACTCGATGACAAAACGTAGCGCCATCGCCAAAAGCAGGGCGGGTGCAAATGCGATCAGGCTCCGCCAGGACGCGCCGCTGAAATCGGCACCGAAGATCAGCGCCATCAGCACCGCCGCCGGGATAATGCCAACCAAACCCACAAACTTGTAGCTGAGGTTCTCGCAGATATCATGATGGATCGGATGAACGGGGCGTAACAGCAACGGCGAGAAATACCCGCTGCGAATCCGCCATTCGAACTCCCACATGTGCCAGATGAAGGTCATGTGACTGACGACCATGCTGACCATGAAGTAGGCGGCATACTGCCCGGCGGTCATACCGGTATCGCGACCTTCCGAGACAGTCTGCCAAACCACGATCAGCACCAGTGGCTGCATGACGGATCCCAGCACCCACAACGCCACCATACCGCGATAGGCGAGATTGAATCCGAGCGCGGCAGCGAACTGTCCACGATAGAACTGCAAGAGCGCTCGCGGTGATGGTTTGGAGAAATCCGGCGTGGAGGAACTCACGTTTCGACTCCGGTGGCGAAGACCTGCTCAATCACTTCCTCGATCGGCGGTTCGGAGATGGTGAGATCGGCCACCGGCAGATCGGCCAGCAGGCGACTGGCAACCGCGGCTGTCTCGGATTTCGGTACGCGTACTTCCCAACCGGTATCGTTGGCACTTACGATCTCGCCGTAGCGGTCGTTGGCATCGGCCAACTGCCCGTTCGCAACCATTGGCTCGCTGAACTCGATCGCGATCGTCTTGAACGGCGAGAAACGGGAGACGAGTCCGTGCAGATCGCCATCGTAGAGCAGCGTGCCGTGATGAATCACGATCACGCGCTCACAGAGCGCCTCGACATCGGCCATATAGTGGCTGGTGAGCATCACCGCCGCACCGGTGCGAGCGTTGTACTCGGCCACGAATTCGCGAATCTTGCGCTGCATCGAGATATCGAGTCCGATGGTGGGTTCATCCAGATAGAGCACCCTCGGTTGGTGTAGCAGTGATCCCGCAATCTCGCATTTCATCCGCTCGCCGAGCGAGAGATTGCGGGCCGGTTTGTTGATCAGCGACTGCAACTCCAGCCACTCGATCAGCTCATCCAGTCGCTGCTTGTAATCCGCATCGGAAATGCGGAAGATCGCCTTGAAGAGCTGGTAGCTATCGATAACCGGGATATCCCACTGGAGTTGGTTGCGCTGGCCCATGATCAGCGTCATCTGGCCGAGGTAGGCGCGATCCCGCTCCCACGGTGTGAAACCGAGGACGGAGGCGTTGCCCGCAGTTGGATGAAGGAGACCGGAGAGCATCTTCATGGTGGTGGTTTTGCCAGCACCGTTCGGACCGAGGAAGCCGACGATCTCGCCGGGATGGATATCGAAGGAGACATCGCGCACGGCCTGGACATCGCGGGTCTTGCGATTGAACAGCGAGACAACGGCCGCCTTCACCCCGGCCTCGCGCTCCGGCACGGTGTAGGTCTTGCCGAGATTTTCCACGGAGATGATGGGTGTTGAGGGCATGGTCACCGCCAGATACAGTTCGCCAGAAACGCTAGCACAGAGTATTATGCACGTATGCACATTTTGCAAGATATGGATCAGAAATCATGAGCACACCTTTCGTCCACGCATTTCACGATGCAGTCTCGCTCACTGTCCGGGTGGAAGAGTCACTCTACACCGAGGTCAGCAATCACTTGATCATGGTCGACTATGCAGCTGTGGGTGCATCCCCACCAACGCCGTGGGGATGGGAGGTGTGGTCACGATTCGAACCGAATGAGCAGGCACTTCTGAAGGATTTGCATTGTGTTCTCATCCATGGCCTGGCACTCCAGGAGTATTGGCTCGGTCACGCTGGACCCGTCGCCAACTGGGACGAACTGCTGGATGCAGTTGCTGCGATCCCGGATAACGATCTCCGCCGCCTGGTCGCTGAAAGTATGCTCTCCGGCATTCAGTACTACCATCAGGAAATGACACCGCAGCCCAGAATCGATGTACTTCTTCCGAATGACGCTGATAGCCTTACGGCTGATTACCTGCTGAGAGATGCGATTCTCCTGAAGAAAATGGCCGCCGCAAACCATCTCAGTTGGGGTGTCTCGAATGATCGTTTGGACGATGTTTTGGCGATGGTACTGAATCCAGAAAACCTGCGCTCAGGGATATACAGATTGCTCGCAGCCCTCCGGACACATGGGTCAGAAGAGGCCTGCCTGACAACGCAAAGACAACGCAGAACCTGGATTCAGCACGCCAGAGGGAGGATCCGCAACCAGCAGTGGATGAATGCCTCATCCGCCATCGAAGCACTTACCGGACGAAAACCACCAGTTGCCGAGGTGAATCGGGTCAACCTGGATGAGGCGAGAGAACTCACGCTCATTCCCTGTAGTCATCTGGGATCGTCGCAGCGAGTCGCGACGATTGACTCGAACCACATCGTGATGTTTGAGCCGTCGGCCTCGCTTAAGACTGGCACCGCTACCGATCAGCCCATACTCGCTGAAGCCGTCAATCTTCTGCGCGTAATCACTGATGGTCCAGCGTTCTCGCTGGTGCAGTCACTAGCCAATGGAGAGGAGAAGTACGCTCTGCAGTTGGCCGATGATGCGCAGATTCACCAAAGTACCGTGGTCACGATATTTGGCCATGCTGGAACGCGCAGGCGTTGTCGAAGTACGCCCCGAAGAAAGGCGAAGTATACGCTCAGCCAGCCACCGGATACAGAAAGCCCTTACCGTAGTGAGTCAGGCGATGATACCGGACGTTGAGTAGCTTCAGACGGTGGCAATCTTATGCATGATCTGCGCCAGTCGGCGGCGCAAGCTCAAGGATATCGCTCACCCATTCGAGATTGATAGCGGCGAGTCGTAACAGAACCGCGCGTAACCAGTCAGGTCCACAGTCATCGCTCAGGGCGCGGGTGATATTGGCACCGGCAGATCGCACAATCAGGCAGACCTGATCGGACAGAATAGTGGAAGGTCGCGGTCCCCCTTCCAACCGTAGCGTCGGCAGCAATGCCACCAGGTCGTGATACGGATGGCCGATACCAGCATGCGACCAATCGACGAACCGAACCTGTCCGTTTGGGTAAAGGCAGAGGTTATCGCTGCGGACATCGCCATGTACCAGGCTCGTTGCAGATCCGAGGGGCGACTGCTCGGCAGCGAGGATATCGGCACCATATCGCGCCAACCACTGCGATGAACAGAGACCGGAGTCGGCGAGGACGGGGTTCAAGAGGAGATCGTTCCATACCAACGGAGGTTCTGGCAGGCGGTTAAGCCTGTCATCGCCAGGAACGATGCGCAATTGTGCGAGCGTGTCCATCACTGCCGCCATATCACCATCGCGCCAGCGCGTCTCACCGGTTCCGGCGGGCCAGTAGCCTGCCGACAAATCCTCCGTGATCAGAATCGGGAAGTCGTCTTCCAGCCAGGCAATGATATCCGGACCGAAACGTGACCCGACGAGTTCAAGGGCGTGGCGTTCATTCACCAGCCAATCGGTCGTGGCGGGATCGGTAGCGGCTTTGACGAACACGCTGGTGCCATCATCGAACTGCACCACCCAACGCTCGGTGGCAGAGAGACCGCACTCGGGTCGCTGCCAGTTAACGGGGCGTTTCCCGAGTGCGGTGCCAAGGGTGAGGAGCACGGATGGGGTGAGTTCGGTCATGGCACACGTCACCTTCTGATGTTGTTACCCACAATCCGCCGACGCCTGATATCAGATCCGCTACTTTGTGGGCGCAATTAGTCCACCATTATAGGTTCTCAGCTTCATGATCGATCGGTCCAACGCCACAAGTACCCCAGATCCTCCGGGCCAGCATCATCGAGCGGTCCGTGCCGCGAGCAAATTCACTTCGAAACCAGTCTGGACAACGCTAGAGGAGTCCGGCTTCTTCCAGGATGATCCGGATACGGAGGGATTCATCATCGTTCATGGACATCATTGGCGTCGCCATGGTGTTCGTTTCGATGATTCCCAACTCGCGCAGGGCTGTCTTGAAACCGCCGAGGGCACCGGATGTGAAGCCCAACCGACCTGGCGTTGCTTGCCGGATAATCGCGAACAGGTTCGTTAGTCGAGTCTGCTCTGCACGGGCTGCGTCCCAGTCGCCTGCAATTGCCGCGTCGTACAGTCGCCGATATCCGGCGGGGTCGACATTGCCAAGTCCTGGTACCACGCCGTCCGCTCCGGCGAACATCGCGTAATCCACGGTCAATTCCGACCCCGTGAACATTGCCACGTGAGGGTATTGTGCCAATGCCGCAACATTGGCACGGAAGGTGACTTCATCACCGCTACTATCCTTGACGCCCGCGATGATCCCTTCGGATGCAAGCGTTAGGATCGTTTCCGAGGTGATCACGGTCTGTACGTTGAACGGGATATGGTACGCCAGAATCGGTAGTGTTGTGGCAGCATGCGCCAACCGAAAATGCTGCAATACCTCTTCCTGACTCGGACGAATGTAGTACGGCGCGCAGATTACGATCGCGTCGGCACCGAGCTCCTCGGCCATATGGGCGTAGTCGATCACCGTACCCGTGCTCATGGCGATGGCACCAGCCAGCACAGGCACCCGGCCGTTCACGAACCTCACGGTCAAGTCCAGCACCTCACGGCGCTGGGCATCGTTCATGGCACCGGCCTCAGAGGTTGACCCCAACGCAAAGATACCGGTAACACCACCAGCGATTTGGTACTCGATCAATCGCTGCAAGGAAGCGGCATCGACGTCACCGTCTGCTGAGAACGGCGTGCAGAGCGGTGGAACCACACCACCAAAGATTTCCGGATAGGCCATGTACGCATTCTTTCTTATCTGGGACGATTGCTTCGTCGAGGCATCTGACGCACAGCGCCAATACCCTCTCAATTAACGCCAACCGGCTCTACTCACACGTTCGCGAATACCATCGAGGTGTTCTGCCATAGCGCGTTCAGCAAGGTCAGGATCACGTTTGCGCAGCGCCTCGACGATCGCGCCGTGCATCTTCGCTACGTCGTGAAGTTCCTGATCGATACTCCGAAGATGATCATCCACCTGGGCGATCAACTGCCAGAACGTGCGAACCAGCTGCACGATAAATCTGTTTCCCTGCGATACGTACATCGCTTCGTGGAACGCCATATCCTCCTGCGGAAATGTCTCACCGGCATCGGCCCGTGCGTGCATCCGTTCAACCAGCTCCGACAACATATCGAGCTGCTCATCGGTAATACTCTCCGCAGTTTGGCGAATGATGTGTCGCTCCAGTACGGCACGGACTTCGAGAATCTCACGCAAGGTGCGAAGCGCGTTCTGGTCATCGCTGGTTTGAATGCTGAACGACATTCCTTCCAGCCAGGGATCCATACTGAAGTGGCCCACAAACGTGCCACTCCCCTGACGACTCTCCACGATTCCCATTGTCTGCAAAGCGCGCATGGCTTCCCGCAGATTCGGACGACTTACACCCAGTTGCTGGGCGAAGTGAGATTCTGGAGGAAGAAGATCCCCTGGCCGATGGCCGTTCTCAATAATGTATTGCTTCACATGGTGTTGCACAGCCTGCTGCAAATTGGCTCGTTTCGGTCGAACTAGCGTATCGCTCACATCACCTCTCCTACTGAACGCACTGTAATTCCACCACATACTACTTCACAGCAGTTCGGAAGCAACCACTACGAAAATCTCTATCTTACGATTGTAGGATAATGTACACAGTCTTACCACATACTGTTGCGATTTCCACTTGTCATACCGTATACTACGCACATCTGCACAAACAGCAGCATTGGGACACTCAACAGGTGGAGCGAAGATGATGGAGGTCATCATCCGAAAAAGGAAGGGAAACGTCGATGTCCTATACACAGATCCCGATTACACGTCGCTCGATACTCAAGGGGACAGTAGGTACCGCTGCCGCCTGGAGTATCATGCCCACACTCCAGGCAGCCTACGCTGCCCAAGACTCTCCGGTGGAAGGTGGCCGGTTCACGTTCGGTAACGGCAAACCAGCAGAACCCATCATCAATCCCAATAGCACTATTGGTACCGGCCAGAATGTATTGATCGAACCGCTGTTCTTGCGCCTCGTGTATCCCAAACTCTGGACGGAAGGGATGAACCCTCCCGATGAGTTCGAACTGGAGTATGCCGTCGCCGAGAGCATGATCGAGATCGAGACCGATCGGGTTTGGGAGATCAAGCTCCGGGAGAACGTGTTCTGGCACGATGGCGAACAAGTCACTGCCGACGATCTCATCTTCGGCGTGTGGTGGAGCCTTAACTCGAAAATGGGATCGTTCTCCGAAACCCCGGCGCTCAATATCCTCGGCGGCCAAAAGCTGATCGACGAAGGTGCCGAGGTTGGCGATATCGCGGTCGAAGGTCTGACGAAGATCGATGACTTCAACGTTCGCCTGGAACTCACGGTGCCGACCGCCAACTACTGGAAATCCTGGTATGTGGGCTACTGGCCAATGCCAGTGCACATCTTCGGGGGAATGCCGTTCGATCAGCTCTACACCGGCGAGCACGCCACCGTGCCAGTTGGCAATGGTCCATTCAAGGCCGTGGCGTTTGTCGAAGATCAGTATATGGAATTCGAAGCCTTCGACGACTTCTATCTGGGCAGACCACTTCTGGATTCGATGGTGGTTCGCTTCGGCGATGGTCCAACGCTGACCGCCGCGCTGGAAGCGCAGGAAATCGATGGCATGAATGTGGGTGGTGGTGCTACCTTCGATCGCCTGACGACACTCGATTACCTGGTTGGCAACATCGTAACGACGCCGCACCCGAATGGTTTCGTCACCAACTTCGAACGCCTGCCCGATCATGCTGCCGCTATCAACAAGGCGATTCAGCACGCGATTGATGTTGACACTATCAATACCCAGCTCTTCAGCAACACGCTGACCCCAGGGCAGAACTTCCTCGGCCATATGCCTGGTATGGAGGAGAATCCCGAAGGTTGGGTTGAACGCGAATACAACCCGGACAAGGCACGAGAAGTCCTGCAAGAAGCCGGTTGGGATGCCAATCGCACACTGGAATGGCTGATCATCGGCACAACCAGCCCGTTGACGGACGCGATCATGGCGATGCTGGCGGCAGTTGGTCTCAAGGCTGAATACCGCGTGGTGGACACCAACGCGGCCACGGACGAGTTGTACCGCGAAACGAACTTCGACATCGTGATGACAAACTTCGGTCCATACGACTTCATGGAGCCGAACTGGAAATACTTCAAGACAGACTGGACGTTCAATAACGGTGGCTTTAATACCGCGCACTACGCCAACGCGGATGTGGACGCACTGATCCAAAGCGGTTTGGATGCCGGCTCGGCTGAAGAAGCAAATGAGTTCTACAAGCAGGCGCTTCTGCTGATGAACGACAATCCGCCTCACGCGACGCTGTACCGCGGTGCCTGGGCCTACGTGTGGAACACCCGCGTTCAGGGTGCCTGGCCGTATCAATACCGCCAACCGGTGCGTCCACCGTTTGAGCGAGTCTGGATCCAGGAAAGCTAGAATCACCGATCGGGGTGCGGCCCAGGCTGCACCCCGATTTATCTCATTAAACAGGTGGGGAAATGAGATACATCATCAAACGACTAGTCATGGTGTTTCCGATGTTGATCGGTATTACCATCGTTTCGTATACAATGCTCAATCTGGCACCCGGTGATCCCATGACCGCGATGATGAATCCCGAAGACATGGCGATGCTTTCCGATGCCCAGATTGAGGCCGAGCGCGATCGTCTCGGATTGAACGATCCGATCATTCTCCGCTACTTCTCGTGGTTGCGGGAGGTGGCTCAGGGTAATCTTGGTTATAGCTACAAAACCGGCCGCCCTGTATTGGAGATGGTGATTGAGCGCATTCCTGCCACAATTGCCATCGCTGCCACAGCGGAGATCATCGCTGCTACCGTCGGGATCACCGTCGGTATCTACTCTGCCCTGCGGCAATATAGTTTCTTCGATAATCTCTTCACCATCTTCTCGTTCTTTGCGGTATCCGTACCCAACTTCTTCTTTGCCCTGATGGGTATCTTCATTTTCGCGGTGCAGCTTCAATGGCTACCCGTATTTGGTATGCGCACGCCAGGTTCCGGTTCCGGACTCACCTGGGATCTCATCAGTCACATGGTGTTACCGGTAACGGCTTTAGCTCTGCCCCACATTGCCAGTTACATGCGGTATGCCCGCGGTGCCGTGCTGGATGCGAAGTCCGCCGATCACGTGCGGACGGCGCGGGCCAAGGGTCTGGCGGAGAAGAAAGTGTTCTCTGGCCACGTCCTCCGCAACGCGATGATTCCGATGATCACCATCTTTACGCTCAGCCTTCCCGGACTGATTGGTGGATCATTCGTAATCGAATCGATCTTCAGCTGGCCTGGTATCGGGTTGATGGGTTTCGAGGCGTTGCAGAATCGTGATTATCCCCTGCAATTGGGCGTCACGCTGATTTTGGCAACATTGGTGCTCCTGGCTAATCTTCTCTCCGATATCCTGTACGGCATCGTAGATCCAAGGATTCGCTATGACTGATCGAACTTCCTCCATCAATAACGACGACGGTACGGTAGTCGGCGGCTCCCAACCGATCGTTCCTGTCCCAGGTGGTGCCCCACTCCCGACCGGCCCCACCCTCGGCGACTATTCGGAAGCAAAATCGAGTGCTATCCATTCGCCGGGTAGCCGGACATGGCGTCGTTTCCGCCGTCACAAGCTCGCGATGGCGGGCGCTATCGTTATTCTGCTGCTGGTACTCACAGCTATCCTTGCACCGATCATTGCACCCTACGATCCGAATGCAATCAATCTTATGGCGATCAATCAACCGCCCTCCTCAGATCACTGGTTTGGCACAGATGCCGTTGGCCGCGATACCCTGAGTCGCGCGATCTTTGGTGCACGGGTTTCTATGACCGTTGGATTCTTCGCGGTGGCCATCTATCTCTCGATCGCCTTCGTCCTGGGGGCCACGGCGGCCTATGTCGGGGGTAAGGTCGATACGATCATCATGCGGTTCACTGATATCATCATGTGCTTCCCGACCTTCGTGCTAACTCTGATTCTGGTGGGATTCCTGGGACCAAGTATCTGGAATATCGTGTTCGTCATCGGTATCTTCGGTTGGCCAGGTGCCGCCCGCATGATCCGAAGTCAGGTTCTCACGTTGCGCAATCAGGAATACGTTCAGGCCGCGCAGTCGATCGGTGCCGGAAGGTGGTACATCCTCACCAAGCACATCGCACCAAACACGCTCGGCGTCATGACCGTCGCAGGATCGTTGGGAATCGCTGGCGCAATTCTTCAGGAAGCTGGTCTGAGTTTCCTTGGACTTGGTGTGGTGGCACCAACGCCAAGCTGGGGTGTGATGCTGAACGACGCCCGCGATCCAGCCCTGTTGGCCACATTTCCGTGGTTGTGGTTGGTGCCTGGCATCTTGATCAGCCTGGCGGTTATCAGTTCCAATTTCATCGGCGATGGCTTGCGCGATGCGTACGACGTGAAGGGCCACGGAGACTAAACCAACTCATGCCAACTGCAATCATTCCCACCGTTCCCGTTTTTGAGAATGGTGGTGAAGACATAGTGTGTTACCGAATTCCCGCGATCGTAAGGATGATCACGGGAGAGCTCCTGGCCGTGGCGGAAGGGCGCGTAAAGAACTGCATGGACCACGGAGGTCCGATTCGGGTGGTCGCCAAAATCGGCGATCCCACCGGTCAGACCTGGAGCGACCCGATCCTGGTGGCGCAGAACATCCTGCCCGATGGCGAAGAACAGGTCGCGCAGAATCCTGCTCCGGTGGTGGATTTACTGGATCCGGAGCACCCCGGGAAGATCGTGATGCTGTTCAACAAAGCGGAACATGGTGAGCGCGACGTAACCGCGCGCAAAAGCGTACGCCGATTCTTCGCGATCGAGAGTCTGGACAATGGACGCACATGGGTGAACGAGCGCGATATCACCGATCAGGTTCATCGTCCCTATCTCCCAACCTACACACGCATTCATGCCGATGCCGCCGAGCGATACAACGATCCGGAAGACTGGCGCGCAAATATGCCGCCGGTCGGTCATGCTATCCAACTCCAGGGAGGTGAGACTGGCGATCTGGCGACACGAGGACGGCTGGTGTTCGCATCCTACTTCACGAAGGAAGAGGCCACGATTCTCCAGGGCCAGGCGCATCTGATCTACAGCGACGACCATGGCAAAACCTGGGTGAACGGTGATCCCAGTCCAGTGATTGGTCCCAACGAGATGATGGCCGTTGAAACTGTCAATGGCGATGTGCTGATCAATTTCCGCAATTACGTAGATTCGGGAAAATGCCGGGGGCAGTTTGTGTTCCGGCATACGTCTGACGGCAGTTACCACGTACCGATCTCGCACACGGACTTCCCAGACCTACCGATGCCGCCATTCGGACTGCAGGGATCTATCCACCGTCTTGGCGATATGCCAAGTGGGCCAATGCTCTATACCGGCGTGGACAACACCGAAGCTCGCAAGGGTCTGGCACTTTGGCGCAGCGATGACGAAGGTCAGAGCTGGCAAAAAGTGCATCGAATCGATCCCGGCCCCAGCGCCTATAGCGATTTGGTCACGCTTGCTGATGGTCAGTTAGGGATTCTCTACGAAACGGGTGGCGACGACGGCATCGTGTTCGGCAGAATAGTTCTCTAGCCTACTCCGCGAGGATTGCCGAAGATATCAGGCTTATCTCGCCAACCGACCAGCGCTCGCCGTCGTGATAGACGTAGGTACGGCTGGCGTTGGCGATATGGGCATCAGAGATCTTCTTATCGAAGCTGGAGGCAATCCGCAGCGCCGCCCGAATCCAGCCGCCGTGAGCCACGACAAGAATGCGCTTACCGGTATGCGTCAGCGCGAGTTCGTGTAACACAGCCCCAACGCGGACATTCATATCTTCCTTGGTTTCCGCATCGGGCCAGATATCATCCGGAAACCGCGCACTTCGTTCAGTCATTGTCAGGCCTTCGGCGAGACCGTAGGATCGCTCGCGTAACTCCGGATTGGTGACGATGACGGATTCGTCCAGCCCCAACTCACGCATGATGATGACCGCGGTTTGATACGCCCGTTGTAGCGGGCTGGCCAGGATGACATCCCAGACGATATCGCGCAGTCCATCCGCAGCCAGCTTTGCCTGCTCCCGGCCGAGATCGTTGAGTGGAATATCGGTCGATCCCTGGATGCGATGAGTAGCATTCCAGTCGGTTTCACCGTGGCGAACGAGGACGAACTCAGTCATGTGGCGGGAACACCTTCTGGCAGTACCGAAATCTCGCCCACGCGCCAGCCATCGCCATCATAGGTAAGGAAGGTGCGACTGGTATTGGCAATCATCACCTTGCCGTAGCCGTATTCACCGTGGGTGATCACCTGCAAGACCGAGCTGATCCAGGTTCCGTGCGTAACCAACGCGATGCGCTGACCGGTGAAGCGCTCGAGATAGTCGGTCATGGCCGCCATGGAACGAACCTCGAGATCGGGGAATGGCTCGAGTCCTTCCCAGATATCGCCGGGATAGAGTTCCTGACGTTCGGCCAGGGTGTAGCCCTCGGCGACACCGTAATAGCGTTCGATCAAACGATCATCCGGGATGATGAGATCGCGCGCGAAGTCAGTGGCATCTGCCACCGGCAGCGCGGTGTCCCAGGCACGCGGGAGCGGACTACTGGCCATGACATCGAAGCGCTCGCCGCGCACGGCATCGGCCAGGGCTCGTGCCTGACTGAGGCCTGTCTGGTTCAACGGCGTCTTGCTGATGCCCTGGTAGCGATGATCGATATTCCAGTTGGTCTGGCCGTGGCGGATGAGAACGAATTCGGTGGTCATGTGGTGATCCTAATGCGTATCTGCTAACTATCTATTCTGACTCGCCATTCTTGACCTGCGTCACCGTTCGCCATCCCAAACCTCACACAGGCTGCCTACGGCAGTGCGCACCGAAGGTGGCCGAGTGCGCAGCACGAGCAGCGAGAGCGAGCCCTTTGCGCGCGGACTCTTCGGGCTACGCCCTCTGAGTGACGATAGCCCCGGTTGTCAACCCCGGGGCCACGTTAGCGTAGCTTGGTCCTGGCAAGGTCGATGCGAGCAATGAGTCGCTCCTTACCAACCGCAGCCAGCGTCTCGAAGAGACCCGGGCTCTGGGCGCGACCGGTGGCGGCGACACGAATCGGCATGAAGACCTGGCCAGGTTTCATTTCCAACTGTTCGGCGAGTGCGCGGAAGGCGGCTTCAGTCTGCTCGTGACTGTCCAGATCAAGCCTTGGCAACAGTTCTGCCGCAGCATCGAGCACCTTCAGCACATCGGCTGCTTCCATCTTCTTCGGCACCAGCAGGTCAGTATCGTAGTCCGGCAGATCATCAATAAGGAAGTAGCTCATCAAATCCGGTGCTTCGGTGAGGAAGTGGATACGATCCTTGAGCAATCCGGAGAGCCCCACCACGGTGGCGTATTGCGGATGATTAGTATCGACCGGAGCAGCAGCAATCATACCAGCTTCGATCAGCCACGGCATGACGCGCAACGCCAAATCCTCGGTGGTGAGATGGTGATTAATCCACTGGGCATTGAGCCAATCCAGCTTGGCGCGGTCAAACGTGCTCGGGCTGGGACTCACCTTCTCCAGCGTGAAATGCTGGAGAAGATCATCCATCGAATAGATCTCGGTCTTGCCATCCAGGCTCCAACCCAGCAGCGCGAAGTAGTTCAACAGCGCCTCCGGTAGATACCCGGCCTCGCGGAAATCGTTGAGGCTGACACCGCCGTGGCGCTTGCTGAGCTTGCCACCGTTCGGATTGAGGATGAGTGGCATGTGAGCGAAGATCGGCATCTCCCAGCCGAGCGCCTTGTAGAGCTGCACGTGCAGCGGCGCGGTCGGGATCCACTCCGGACCGCGGGTGACATGGGTGATATCCATCTCGTGATCGTCCACCACCACCGCGAGGTGGTAGGTGGGGAAACCATCGGACTTGAGGATGACGAGATCGTCGATCTTGTCGTTCTGGTAGACGATATCGCCGCGAAGCAGATCGGGAACGATCGTCTCCCCCTCGAGCGGCATGGCGAAACGGATGACGTAGGGTTCGCCGGCATCGAGTTTGGCCTGAACATCCTCGGCGCTGAGATTGCGGCAGTGGCGATCGTAGCCCGGTGGCAACTTCTCACGCTGCTGCTGCTCGCGCACTTCCTGCAGCCGCTCCGGCGTGCAGAAGCAGCGATAGGCCTTGCCCTCGCTCACCAGCTGCTCGGCGATCTCGCCATAACGATGCTTGCGCTCGCTCTGGACGTAGGGAGCGTATGGTCCGCCGATATCCGGTCCCTCGTCCCACTTGAGCCCGAGCCAGCGGAGCCCCTCCATCAGGTTCTCGGCGGAGCCCTCGATCAGGCGCTTGCGGTCGGTATCTTCGATGCGGAGGACGAACTTGCCGTCCCTACCCTCACGTTTGGCTTGTCCATGGGCGAAGAGGACGTTGTACATCACCAGGCGGGCACCACCGATGTGGAGGGAGCCGGTGGGGCTGGGGGCAAAACGAACGCGGATGTGGTCGGTCAAGGTGATTCCTTCGTAGGTGGGGTGTTTTGCCGCAGGCAGTATCGCCTGCGGAGTGCTGAGTGCAATTGTAGCGCGAAATAGCAACTCGGTCCGCCATATACTCATGTGATGAACTGCGCCAATCGCACAAGTTAGGCGGAAATATGAATGATAAATCCCACGTGTATCTATTGCTTGATCCCTTAGTGGAATCCACGGTGTGGCAAGATCGTGTGTTTTACGTAGGTAAAGGAACCGGAACACGCGCTCTCTCCCACGAGCTTGAGACCGGGGAAAGCGCAAAGATAGAGCGCATTAGGGCTATCAAGGAATCGGGAAAGAGCTACGAAATCTTGTATGCCACCTGGACAGATCAAGTTGATGTCAACTCAACGCTAATGTCCGAGAAGGAGGCCTTTCAACTGGAGGCTGCTCTTATCGAGTCATTGCGCCCCCAGCTGGCCAAC
>JAMLHR010000043.1 GCA_023957015.1 Thermomicrobiales bacterium
TCGATGAACGGTGCCGCATCGGTGAGCGATTCAGTCATCGGTTCGCTCAGGTCGAGTCCGAGAATCTCGGCCAGTTCGATCAGTTTCAGGCGAGCGTCTTCGACCGAGGCATTGAACTGATCGTTCGTGCGATTTCGGTTAATCGTCCGTGCCAACTCGAAAAGCTGCGCCACCGCGATCGGTGTATCGAAATCGTTGCGCATGGCGGCATGAAATGCTTCATTCGTGGCGACCACCAGGGTATCGAGCTCGGTGTCGCGATCGTCGGCAAATTTCACCGGCAGCGGTGATGCTGCCGCTCGCATGCGATCGAGGCCGTTCTGGGCGGCTTCCAGCCCCTCCTCGGTCCAGGTCAAGGGCATGCGATAGTGTGATCCCAGCACCTGAAGCCGGAAAGCCATCGCGCGTCCGTCCTCAACGATCTTCTTGAGACGAACGATGTTGCCAATCGACTTGGACATCTTCTCGCCACTTAGTTGCAGCATTCCGTTGTGCATCCAGTAGCGAGCGAAGTAATCCTTGCCGAAGAAGGCTTCGGATTGCGCGATCTCGTTCTCGTGATGAGGGAAAATCAGATCCTGGCCCCCGCCATGGATATCGATCTGGTCACCCAGATGATGTGCGCACATGGCGGAGCACTCGATATGCCAGCCAGGACGCCCATCGCTCCACGGACTTGACCAGGTCGGTTCCCCCGGCTTCGCGGCTTTCCAGAGCACGAAGTCCAACGGATCGTTCTTGTGCTCACCGATGGCAATGCGAGCACCGCTGAGCATGTCCTGGATGTCCCGTCCACTGAGTTTGCCGTAGTCGTCGAAGCTTCGTACGCGGAAGTACACATCGCCGTTCGCTTCATAGGCGTGACCGTTGGCTATCAAGCCCTCGACTATCTCGATGATCTGAGGGATTTCCTGCGTAGCACGCGGATTGATTGTTGCCTTCTTGATGTTGAAGGCCGACATCTCGTCGTCCCAGGTGTCAATCAAACTCTGGGTGAGCTCGTTGGGGTCGATAGCGAGTTCAGCGGACCGATTGATGATCTTGTCATCGATATCGGTGAAGTTCTGCGCGTAAGTGACCTCATAACCGCTGTATTCCAGGTAGCGCCGAATCGCGTCAAAAGCGATGCTGCTCATCCCATGGCCGATATGGGCATGGTCGTAGACGGTGACACCGCAGACGTACATTCGTACCTTGCCTGGTTCAATTGTTTCGAACGGCTCAATGCTGCGAGTCATGGTGTTGTAAATCGAAAGTTGGTCTGGCATCTGTAGACTCCTCATCGAAAACGACATCGGTGAAGGTGGGCGCGGGGTAACGTCGTTAGGCGACGCACCCCAATGTACAGACGCAGGTGAACGCACGCGAACTGTATTCGCTATGAGTGATGGTGCTGGCGTGCGCTGTCAAAGTCATTCCGCTACTCGGCTGATGGTGCGGCAGCAGTGGGTGCTGGCGCAGGAGTTGACGATTCCTTCGTCGTGGTTGATGTGGAGGCGGCGTCGTCCTTCTTCGTCTCAGTGGTATCCGCCTTTTTGCTCACGTCCTGAACGCCACCTTTGGGGTCGGAGGTCGGACGAGAGTCCGTGATATACCAGCCGGATCCCTTGAACACCACCGGTGAAGCATGGATCACCCGACGCACGGGTTTGCCGCAGACGGTGCATGTCGTGATCGGATCCTCCGAGAAACTCTGCCGCATCTCAAACTCATGATCACATTCGGTGCCGCGATACTGATAGACGGGCATGTACCCTGAACTCCTTTACCATTCATGACACAACACATCCCCAGCAGAACGGCTGGCGAAACAAGTGTATCAGGAGCTGTCTAGTCGATTTGGTAGGGCGTCATGTCCTCCCAGTTATCGCCAATCTTCATCTCGGTCACCACGGGCACATCAAGTGGCATCGCCGTCTCCATCGTCTCGCGCACGATTGGCGCGATCTCGGCGATACGAGCTCCATCCAGCTCCAGCACAAGTTCATCATGGACCTGGAGCAACATGTAACCCGGCAGACCGGACTCGATCAATCGCCGTTCCAGATTGATCATCGCGATCTTGATCATATCCGCCTGGGTACCCTGGATAGGCATGTTCATCGCCATGCGAACCGCACCCTGACGTCGCAAGCCATTGCTGCTATTCAGATCAGGGAGATATCGTCGGCGACCCCGCAACGTTTCTACATATCCATGTTGCTTGCCGAACTCGATCTGGGTGTCAAAGAACTCACGTACCTTCGGCAGGCGTTCCCAGTAGCGATCAATGAACTGTTGTGCCTCCGCTCGTGGCATACCGGTATCTCGACTGAGACCGAAGGCCTGCATACCGTAGAGAATGCCGAAGTTCACCGTCTTGGCGATGCGCCGCATATCACCCGTGACATCGTCAATCGGAACATCGTTCACCAAAGCCGCTGTGGCACGGTGGATATCGGCACCTGAGCGGAAGCTTTCAACCAGCGCCGGATCACCGCTCATGTGAGCGAGGATACGCAGTTCCATCTGCGAGTAATCCGCTGAGAGAAGCACTGAATTCGCCACCAGCCCGTGATCAGCACGGTGGTCGGCGATGAAGGCGCGTCGAATGCGCCGCCCCAGCTCCGTCCTGATCGGGATATTCTGTAGGTTCGGATTGGTGCTCGCCAATCGACCGGTGGCAGCGACGGTCTGGTTATAGGTCGTGTGCACGCGACCGTCGGTCGGATTCACGTAGGTCGGCAGCGCGTCGGCGTAGGTTGACCTAAGCTTGGAAAGTGCCCGGTGCTCAAGGATCAGCGGTACCACGGCATGCTCATTCTTGAGTCCCTCCAGCACATCGGAGTCGACCGAGTAACCGGTCTTCGTCTTCTTGCCAGCCGGGAGTTTGAACTCATCGAAGAGCAGCGTGCCGATCTGCTTGTTGCTGGAGATGCTTATCGGTCGACCTGCCAGTCCATCGACTTCGGTATCGATCTCTTCCAGTCGAGCGCTCATTTCGGCGGAGAATTCACCGAGTTCGTCCGGATTGATAGCGATTCCGCGACGTTCCATGCGCATGAGCACACCGGCCAATGGCAACTCGATCTCGGTGAGCAACGGCATCTGCTCCCGTGCTTCCAGGTCAGCGCGCAGTGGTGCCACCAGTCCAAACGTACACTCCACATCCGCCATTGCGTACGGCGCCGCGAGATCAATGGCGACGTTGTCCATCGTCTGCTGATTCTTGCCCGTACCGATAAGCTCCGAGATTTCGGTCTGCTGGATACCGAGTCGATTGAACGACAGATCCTTTAGCCGTAGTGAATGCTCGCCGAGAAGGTACGCTGCAATCATCGTATCGAAACTGATCTCGCGATCGGCGAATCCGTGCCGGGCCATCACCTGGAGATCGTATTTGCCGTGGTGCGTGTAAAGCTTGAGATTCGGATTTGAGAGCACCGGTGCAAGCCCGGCACGGACATTGCCTAGCGAAAGCTGCTCACCCTGCCGATGCCCGACCGGCACGTACCAGCTCTCGTGATTGCTAACCGCGATAGCGATGCCAACGAGATCTGCCGTCATAGGATCGACCGATGTCGTTTCGACATCAAGCGCGATCTCGCCGATATCACGGATGCGCTGGAGCATTTCCGCAAGCTGGCCGTTCGTGTGAACAACCGTCTGAATACTCTCCGGTTTCTCGGCGGCCAGTGTTGGTACGGCAACTCCGTTGACACCAGCGCGGGTGCAATCGGGGAGCTTGTCGAGCAGATTGCGGAACTCAAGCACACGGAAGAGCTCGATCGCGGCATCGCGATCGTAGTCACCGAGCTCGGCGGTTTGGAGATCCAGCTCAATATCCATATCACGAACGATCGTTGCCAGATGCTTGCTCTCAAGCGCCTGTTCCTCGGTTCCTTCGGCAAGGAGCGCGTTGCGAGCGCGGGTGGGTGTGACGTGATCACGGTTTGCGAAGATGGTCTCTACCGGGCCGTATGCCATGATCAACGCTTTGGCGGTTTTCTCTCCGACTCCCGGTACACCGGGGATGTTATCGGACGTATCTCCGACCAGTGCTTTGTAATCCGGCACATACTCCGGTCCGAAGCCGTAGCGTTCGATAACTTCCTCGATGCCGAACTCTCGCAACTCCCCGAAGCGTCGCGCTCCCGGTAGGACCACCGTGATGTTCTCGCCAACCAGTTGTAGCAGGTCGGAATCGCCGGTGATCACGTAGACCTGATGCCCTTCGGCAGCCAACTTGCGGCTCAACGTGCCAATAACGTCGTCTGCCTCGAAGTTGTCTTGCATCTTTACCGGAATGTTGAGCACATCAATGAGTTCTCGCACGCGCTCGAGTTGTTCGCGCAGATCGTCTGGCATCGATGCCCGTGTGCCCTTATAGGCTGGGTAGAGATCGTGGCGGAAAGTCTTGCCGGTTTCCAGCGCAATGACCACATACTCCGGATTCCGTTTCTTGATCACGTCAAGCAACATGCTGGCGAAGCCGTAAACAGCATTCGTCTGCTCGCCACTGGCGGTGCTCATCGTGGTGGGCAATCCGTAATATGCCCTGAATATCAGGCCAAACCCATCGACAAGAACAACAGAACCGGGAGACGATGCAGATGCCATGAGCTCCTCCGAAGGTGGCTAAAACGATGACCGCAATGCGCCAAGTATAGGGCGTAGGTTAAGTCATCGGGCTATACTGAACCGTACTGAATCGCCCATACGTGCTGGAGCCTTCATGGATCCATCGTTTATTCGCTCATTAGTCCAGACAACCGCAGACAATATCGAACAGGTGATCATCGGCAAGCGGCTGGAGGTCGAGCTGGTAATGACCGCGCTCCTGTGCCGAGGCCATGTTCTCATTGAGGACGTCCCCGGAGTGGGTAAGACGGTTCTGACCAAGGCGATTGCTCGCAGCATTGGTAGCACGTTCCGTCGTATCCAGTTCACACCGGATTTGCTGCCCGGCGATATCACGGGCGTCAACATCTTCAACCAGCAGCGTGGAGCGTTCGAGTTCCGTCCTGGTCCGATCGTCAGCCAGATGGTGCTGGCCGATGAGATCAACCGCGCCACACCCAAGACCCAATCCGCACTCCTTGAAGCAATGGAGGAGGCGCAGATCACGGTCGATGGTGCCACGCATATGCTGCCACAGCCGTTTCTGGTTCTGGCCACTGAGAATCCCATCGACTATGAGGGGACATATCCCTTACCAGAAGCGCAGCTTGATCGCTTCCTCATGAGAATTGCGATCGGCTATCCTGGCCGCCAAAACGAGCTGGAGATGCTTGATCGCCAGCACCAACGCCACCCGTTGGACACTCTCAAGCAGGTCGCCACCGTCGAGGATCTTCGTTCGGCGCAGGAAGCCGTCCGTTCCGTCCACGTCTCGGCTTCTGTTCGCGAGTACATCGTGACGATCGTGGAGGCGACCCGCAACCACGATGAGGTATTTCTTGGTGCGAGTCCACGAGGCTCGATCGCGCTCTTCAACGCCTGCCGAGCCTGGGCTGCGATCCGGGGCCGTAACTTCGTCCTGCCGGATGATGTCAAGTTCCTGGCCGCGCCGACATTGGCGCACCGTATCATCGTTTCCCCTTCTGCCCGCATGCGTGGATATGAGAGCAGGAACGTTGTTGCGGATTTACTGCGATCGATTCCAGTACCGCAGACATCTGGCCAACCACAACACATGACACCGGTCTAGATAATGGGATGGCAGCGGACAATTCTCCTGATCGGGGCGTTGTTGTTTGCCTCGGTGATGTGGGATCTGACCTTTCTCGATCCGCTGATCATCGCCTTGATCGTTGTGCTCATCATTTCCTGGCTGTGGAACAAGACGACGCTGAGTGGTCTTGGTATAAGGAGGACCGTCATCTCGGATCGTGTCTCCGTCGGGGAGAAGATTAGAGAGGAGATCGTTGTCTCCAACCGATCGCGCATCCCCAAACTCTGGGTCCAGTTGGACGACAGGAGTTCGCTACCGAATCACGCTGCATCGCGCGTGCTCCGCCTTCGTGGTCGTAGTGAGAAGAGCTGGCAGGTAGAGACGGTTGCCGTGCAGCGTGGTCGTCACCGCCTCGGTCCGGTTTGGGCATCTGGCAGTGATCCGGTGGGATTGTATGAATCCAGTCACTTGATGCCAGTTACGCATGATGTGATGGTGTATCCGGGACGGGTAGATATCTCGAGTATCACGCTCCCGACTGCTCATCTCTCCGGAGGTCGCATTGCTCATCGACCGGCGATGACCACAACCGTCAGTGCTGGTTCGATTCGCGATTACTCCCCAGGTGATCCACTGAATCGCATTTCCTGGAGCGCCACCGCTCGTCGTGGCGCGCTGATGGTGAAGGAGTTCGAGCCCGATCCCACCTCAGATGTCTGGATTCTGGTGGATCTCAACGAAACCTGGCACCGCGCATTACACGAGGACGAGAGGTTGCCAGGGCACGCTCATCTCAACTCGACAACCGAGTACATCGTCTCGCTCGGATTCTCCCTGGCAGAAGCCGCCATGGCGCTGGAGAGACGAGTAGGGCTGGTGGTGAATAGAGATGACCCCATTCGTCTTGATCCTGCCACCAACGAACGCCAGTCGCTCCGCATCGCGGAGACACTAGCCGTGGTCACACCGTCTGGCGCGCGATCGTTGGTGGAATCCATTGCGAGCGATGTGAATAGGGTCTCGCGAACCAGCGGGCTGGTGATCATCACCGCGGATACCGGTGGCGATTGGGTTGGTGCGGCTGCAGGGCTGGTGGAACGCCTGATACCGGTAACAGCGATCATCGTCGGTCCCGGAGCGGGAACGAGCGAGATCGTGCAGCGTCTCGCCAGGGCGCGCGTGCAAGTGCACCGGTTCCCTCTCAGCCAGTAGACTTGATGCATGGCAGCATTACGGCACTCCAATCAACCACCAGCGCCATCCATGCCCAGACGATCCAACTGGACATCCCGCATTGTGCCCATCGTTATGTTGGTCATCGTCGTTTTGGCCGGATTATCTGTCTCCGAGGTCTGGTCTGGTGACACTCCATGGCGGTTCTGGCTGACGGCACTAGTGGGCGGTATCGTCTCGCTAATGATCTCTCGCAGTCGGTTATCGGATGGAGTCGCGGTTCTGCTCGCGCTTGGTGCCGGAGCCATCTTCGCCAGTGGTATCACCGCTCTGTACTCCGGTTACCTCGAAGGCAGTCTCCGCCATCGATTGTGGGAGTTCCCCGTCCCCGTCTTCAATGCGTTGTTTGGCGACGATTACTCCGGCGATACGCGCCAAATGACGGCGGAATTCCTCCTGACACTGACGATCTGGCTAACCGCCTGGATTGCGATGTGGATGCTGATTCGGGTGCGCACCAGCGCGCTAGCGCTAATCGCTCCCTGGGTGTTGCTCCTGGCGAATCAGTTCATCTCGGAGCGTTCGGATACCGGTTTTCTGGTATCCATGGTTGGGCTAAGCGTTGTCCTGCTGGTGCTGGCACGTCTGGAGAACAAGGAATCGGAGTGGACGAGAGGTGGGATGCCCATCTCGGAATCACTGTTTTACCGCGTGCTCTCGATCGGGCTGGTGTTGGCGATCATTGCCTCCGGCGCGATGATGACCGCACCCCAGGCCTGGTCGCAATCGGTTCTTGAGCCCTTGATTACGAACACGGTTGATCGCTTGAATGCCGTGCGCGATTATGCAGGATCCTCGTTTGGCATGCGGGAGTCTCGCTCCTCAGGTGGTTCGTCGTCGCAGTTCTCATCGTTCTCGAACGATTTCTCGGTTGGTGGGCATTTGCAGCTTTCGGCACAACCAGAGGTTCTGGTGCAGGCGAACACCGCTACCGCTCCATACCTGGTGGCCCGCAACTACGATGTCTACACCGGCAGTGGTTGGTCTTCGAGTTCCAGTGGCTACCGTGACGAGTCCGGTAGCGTTCGGCAATCGCCGGAACTACGTTATAGCCCGAACTGGGAGGTGGCCCTCTCGCAGAACGTTCGTAACCAACGAGATCCCATCCAGTTACAGGTGACGCCGCTAACCTCGCAGGGCGGGATTCTTCTGAGCACGGACACGTATCTCATGGCCGATGTACCGGCCATCGTGCGCATGGGCTGGATTTCCGTCACTGATGCGCCGTACGCCGTAACGGTGGGTACGCTGAATCAGCTCCCTCCTGATGTGCAGCTTCTCGGCAATCTCTTGCTCCAATCGCAGCTTGCGGGCGAACCGAGCGATTGGGGACCAACGGCCACCTCGCCAAGCCTTCAAGGCGCGATCAACGAGGAAGTCGATGATCTGGCGAAGAGAGGCATTACCGTCTATTGGAATGCATCGGCGGATGGTATCGTCCAGACGCTCTATGTTACCGGTCGCCTGCCGATATTTGATGATGTTGAGGCTGTCTTTCAGGGCGCAGCCCTGGATGGTGATTACCGGATTACCGGACTCACCAGTACTGCTTCACCCGAGCAACTTGCAGCGGCCAGCACTGACTATCCTGCCTGGGTAACGGACCGATATCTGCAGACCAGCGATACCGTCACCGACCGCACGCGAGAGCTAACCCGGGAGATCGTTGGCGAGGAGACGAATCCATATCGACAGTCGGTGCTCATTGAGCAGTGGCTACGCAACAACATCACTTACGACCTCGAGGTTGGATTGCCACTTAAGGGTCAGGACCTGGTGGACTACCTGTTGTTCGATTATCGCTATGGCTACTGCGAGCATTATGCCTCGGCGATGACCGTCATGCTGCGCACATTGGGTATTCCCGCGCGCGTGGTGGTGGGCTACTCTCCCGGTCAACGCGATGCCGCCACTGGCGGATTCCTCTATCGACAGCAGAACGCACACGCCTGGGTGGAGGCATTCTTCCCGGGATACGGTTGGATTCCGTTTGAACCGACCGCCAATCGACCGCTTGGCGAGTTCACCTCGGAGCCGGCTACAGATACAAACGTCGATACCTCGGAGCCGAACGTCACCGCTGAAGTTGACGATACGGTTCCACCTTTGGCTGACGTCTCCACACCGGATGTACTGGCCGACAACTCTTCGGCGACACCTTTCCCCACCGAGGTCACCACTGACGGTGTTCCACCTCAAGTCGTTGATGCGGGGAACAACGATCGCCTTTCGCAGTTGCTAATCCGGGGAATGATGGTGGCTGGTGGAGCGGCACTGATGATGACCGGTATCTGGATGGCCTGGAACTGGTCACTGCGTGGACTTTCGCCAGCGGCTTCCCTGATGCGACGTTTGCAGCGCGTTGGCGGTTGGGCGGGTATCCGGCCTGGAACCACCTCCACACCCCGAGAGTACGCGCGGAGATTCGAGGATCGAGGACCAATGGTTTCCGAACCGGTGAAGCGTATCACCAAGGCGTATGAGATCGAAACATATGGACCGGGGGCAATGCGCGATCAGGTACTCCGGGATGCACAACATGCCTGGCGCACGCTGCGAACCGGACTCCTGCGGCCCCGATGGAGAAAGCGAATCAAATGACGAGACTGATGGTTGTCGGTGCAATCAATACGGATTTGGTGGCACAGGTGGAACGAGCACCTGAAGCGGGCGAGACGGTGCTGGGCGGAGAGTTCGGTGAGTATGGTGGCGGCAAAGGAGCGAACCAGGCGGTGGCAGCAGCACGCTCAGGCGCCTCTGTGTCGCTGTACAGCGCTGTCGGGGATGATGCCTTTGGTCGAACCCGAATCGCTGCCCTGGAGGCAGACGGCGTCGATCTGAGCCATACCAGCGTGATTGATGGTGTGGCATCGGGAGTTGCCATCATCATCGTCGAGGCTTCCGGTGAGAATCGTATCTGTGATCTGCCGGGTGCTCGCATGCAGCTTCGTCCGGAAGATGTGGTGACCGCATTCGAGGCGATCCAGCCTGATGCGATTTTGGCTACGAACGAGCTGCCACTGGATTGCTTACGAGCGCTCTTTGGTCGCGCTCGGGCAGCAGATGTGCCTATCTGGTTCAACATCGCGCCGTATTCGGATGCTGCCCGAGCATTGATACCAGTAATCGAAACGCTCATCGTGAATCGGGGTGAGGCGGAGGATATCCTCGGCGTGCGCGGCGAGGAGTATTCCATCGCCGATCTCGCGAGTGGCCTGCGGGAACAGGGTGTCGATCGCGTCGTCATGACCCTCGGTGGAGATGGTGTCATTGGATACGAGGATAGCAGCGAGCATGTGATCAACTCGATCACTGTCACACCGGTGGACACAACCGGAGCAGGGGACACGTTCTGCGGTGCCTGGGCCGCCGAGATGATGCGAGGCGGATCGTTTGCAGATGCGTTGCACTATGCTAACCGTGCGGCGGCACTCTCGGTCACTCGTCCGGGTGCACAGAGCTCAATACCGACTCGTTCGGAAGTGGAACGAACGTAGCTCATGCCCCCACGGCGGATCGCTGAGGGAAACAACATGTCCTACGGGAGGTATGCTCTTAGGTTTGTTCGATCTTCCTGATCGGCACCCACCATTCCCACCTGCTGCCATTTTCGGTGTTGGTGTTCTCGACTTCGATCACGTTGATCTGACTTCCCGGTCCATCGAATCGTTCATAGCCTTCAGGCATCGGGGCAGTTTCCTGGTATGCCTTTGTGTGCCAGAGGCCGTTTTCTCCCGAGGCCTCCTCAGCGTCCTCCATCCAGTCGGTCGTAACCACAAGGTATTCGCGGGCAGGATATCTCCCGACCACAAATCCTTCCGGAATCTCGTCGATGTCGCCCACAATCGTTCCGGGTGTGTAGGTAATGCCTTCGGGGTTATTGTTGTGATAGAGAATCATACAGGTGTATTGATACAGTCCATGTTGAGCGTTGATCTCATACCCACCTGACCCGATGAAGTCTCCCCAGACCGCTCCCATATCCGAGTCCAGTGGGTATTCTTTTCCGAGGAACAGGAACTCGTCGTGCTCCGTCTGGAAAACTCTGATCGCTGGTTTGTTGTCGTCTGCCATCGATACCCTCCCGGATGACCACTCATGCATCTGTGAGTGTAAAGCATGCGAAAAAGCAGAAACGCGAGCCTTGCCAGGTTCGCGTTTCTGCATGCGGCGGAGGGGGCGGGATTCGAACCCGCGAAGGGTTTAACCCCTTACACGATTTCCAATCGTGCGCACTAGGCCGGACTATGCGACCCCTCCTTGCGCCGATGTATTGTACCGCAATCTCTGCGGCGGAGAGGGCGGGATTCGAACCCGCGGTGCCTTTGACAGCACACTGCTTTTCGAGAGCAGCACCTTAAACCACTCGGACACCTCTCCGCGCGAGATTGTAGCAGTTTGGCAGGCGATTGTCACAGATAGATGCGTTTCCCGCTGGATTAACGCCTGGCCGTGTACCTGTTGATACCAACCCGGGTGTTGAGCAAGGCATCGCCAACATCTCCGAGTATTGGCAATCGCGACATCGTATCGCTCCACGCCGGAAGCTTCAAGTCATTCACGCGCTCATCCATGTTCGCGGCAATGTGTGCAAGTACATAGACTGCGCGCTCATACCCTTCTGCTTCATAGGGCGACACGGTGAGAAGATGGACGACGATGTCGTTGAGCGCCACCAGCACCGCACCACGAGCATCACTGCCGTCTGCCATCGCTGTGACCCAGATATCGGCCACTTCGCCGAGCAGATCGGTACGCGCGCTCATGCTTCCCAGTCTTTCGGCCTGAACTCCGGCGAGATGAACAGCCGCGAGACCACTTCCGTTCACGGACTCCAACAGATCGTGAAGCAGCTGATAGTGGTGATTGGCCTGAGGTGCAAGCTCGAATACGAGCACCCAGGCCTTCAGCGTGATGCGTTCTTCACTGGAGGGGAGATCGCCAGCGATCTCGCGATACCCGATGTGGGAAGCGCCAGCCGTCGGATCGAGAACGATCGGGGTGCCACGTTGCTTGTTCTGAGTAGGTCTATTCATGATGACCGCTCCTAGTGTTGGGAGCCTCAGTATAGCGGAGCGGCGGAGCAAAATGCGCGGGGATTATCGGATCGAGTCGATGCGGTGGTCTTCGTAGAATGCCTTTAGTGCAGTCCGCGTCTCTGGATCGAGATGATGCCAGCGCATGCCCTGGATCGCTCCCTCCAACGCCGAGAGACGGGAGAGGCACGCCGATGGATCGATTTCCTGAATACGCAGCCAGGCAGCTTTGGCGCCGACCTCACGAAGCTGCTCACAGGTAGTGATACCAACCGCTACCAGCTGGCGCGCGGTGTCTGTACCGATGTTGGGAAGAGTTTCAAGTTCGTTCATTGTCGTGAACTCCAATTGGCAGCAGTGTAGCACCGGAAATGTGTGACCACCTGTTCAGTTCGGGTGGTTAGGGGAGACACTGCATTGATAGATTTCCATCTGTATCAGCGGTAGATATGCTGCTCTGTAGGGTTAAGCTTTGTGAAGAGGAGGCGACAGATGACATTGATCGGACAGACTGCGAGGGTAGGAGTCTGCATCTACGCTGGCGATATGAGCACCATGGTTCCTTTCTACCGCGATACATTGGGATTTCAGACGCAATGGGATGGCGGAGACTTCGCGGAGCTTGAGACTGCAAGCGGCGCTCTCTCGCTGTGGATCTACAGCAGAGAAGAGTTCGTCAAGGCAATTGAGGAGCCATATCTGCCGCCAGTGGGGATCAATCAGACGTTTGAAATCGCGTTATGGTTGCCGCGGTTTGCCGATGTGGACACCGAGTACGAGCGGCTGTCGAAGTTGGACGTGCGCTTTCCGACTGGCGAACCCATCACCTATCCCTTCGGCATCCGCAACTTCTATGTTGCCGATCCGGAGGGTAACTTGCTTGAGATCGGGAGCATGAACGAGTTCTGACGCTCAGACAGGGCAGCAAAAAACCTCCTGCAATCCAGGAGGTTTCTCGTCTGATTGGTATGCCCGGTAGGAATCGAACCTACGGCCTTTGGGTCCGCAACCCAACGCTCTATCCCCTGAGCTACGGGCACATGTGCGTGCGAGGCACAGTATAGTGCGCTTCGCTATAGCGCTGCAACTGTGGCGGAGAGGGAGGGATTCGAACCCTCGGTAGTGCTTAACACACTACACTCGCTTAGCAGGCGAGCGCCTTCAACCGCTCGGCCACCTCCCCAGTTGCAGGCGATAGTCTACCAGATACCACTGCCCTGCGTCGACATCTTTTCCTCGATTCGCAGGGCAATCGCATTTAGGTGAGACCGAGCATGTCGAAGAGGATATCCATGCTCCAGCCCGCGCGTTTGCGCAGAATGCGGAGGCTTCGTTTCTTGGGATTGGGTGTGGATTTCTGGCAGATTGGAGCGCGTCAGTTTCCGGGATCACCGCCAGATTCTGTTGCGCATACCCGCGACGAACACGACTGCTATCTTCCCGATAGATCATGTCCAACACCTGCGCACCTCGTTCTCGATCGCCCAGTGGCTGCGGATGACCTGATTGAGTCGCACTGCATCCGGAGGGAGGCTGCTGATGTAGTAGCGGGTACTGGTGGTGGGAACCGCCAGTGGCGCCGACGCGGACGCACGGGTGGCGGTAATGCGGATGATACTCTGCAATCCGGGCCATTGCTGGGCAGGATTGAGCCAGGCGATCACCGCTGATCGGCAATCACCGCACAGGTGCGCGTTTCCAACCGACCAGTCCCTTGTCGATGGTCTGATGTTCCACGATATCGACCTCCGCATCTTGGGGTGCGAGGGCAAAGGTGTCGACCACGCCTTCTAACAACGCACCCTGATTCCCCTTGATGGCCAGCACATAGTCCCCACCACCCGCCACGATCTGCTCGGCGAAGGATCGCTGACATCCCATCGCATCAATGGTGACTTCACCTGTCCCTTCAGCACCAATCGCTCCAGAAGTGCCGGTATCACCGTGATCTCGTTTGCCTTGTTCTAACGGCGTTCTGGCCGATCACCAGTCGCTGCTCGACCGCATAGGCCGTCAACAGATGGAGCGGTGACCGCTCGCGTTGCGGATCACCGGAACGACGCGCGGTCTTGCCATCAATCGTAATCACCCCCGCTGCCGGACGATCGGGGAGGCTCTCCCTGACCCATCGATAGAAGCCAGCTTCAAACTGCACAGGATCGATCTGGGCAAAGACGCGACCAGTTGCGCCGCGAGATGGGACACCATGCTCCAGTCCCAACCAGGTCGTCAGCTCGTCCTCCCGAATCTCAGCCCATTCTTCGACACCGACCCAGTCATCCTCACCACAGAGGATGGCGCAGATGGCAATGGTCAGGATATCCAGCAACTGATGCTTCATGGCTGGTCCATCGCGCGGGTCAACCACCTCGCTGAAGGCTGCGGCAATCGTTGGGACGGGATACAGATCGGGAGCAGACATGAGGAGCACCTCCAGAACACCACCAGGAATGATCCGGAGTGTGCCAGATTGTCACGTCATGTCAAATGCGATTGCCCTGCCTCGATTCGTCTTTGCGTCGCGGATGTTGGCGTAGGTTACCAAACCGCGCTAGCGAGATACCTCTCTGGACTCTGATAAATGTATGATGAAGGTGCTACTGGCACAGTTACATATAGGGAAAGGCGATTAACCGCAGCCAAACGGGGGAATAACCAGCCGAATGTAGCATCGCACAGTCAGACAGGAGTTCATCGTGGCGAGAACATCAATCAAAGCATCGATACCGACGAATAAACGCCTTGTTATCCGTGCCGACTTGAACGAGGCTAGCCCACCGATTTGGCGGCGGATCGAGATCGCCCCAGAGCTACGGCTTCATCAGGTTCACCGTGTGCTTCAGGCTGCGTTCGAATGGCAGGATCTCATCTCCACGAGTTTGTCGCTCCCGAGAACGCTCGGACAGGTGAGGGTGCTCGTCGATTCGTAACGGGATATGACCCCGATTTCGACCCGGATCCGGATATGGAGGCCGAGCTCGAGACGGAGATCACCATTGGCGAACTTTTGGTCAAGAAAGGCGATACCTTGACCTATCTCTATGACTTCGGTGACGGTTGGGAAGTGACCCTCAAGCTGGAAAAGAGTACGAAAGTACCGCTTGCTCGCTGTGTTGCTGGTAATCGAGCGTGGCCACCGGATGATTCCGGTGGACCTGGCGTATGAGGTGACAGGCAGTCAGTCAGGATCCGTCAGATCCTGACTACGAGGCTGCAATGGAAAAGATGGAGTGGCTAGCCGGCTGGGTGAATGGGGAGAGATGGGATCCTGAGACATTTGATCTGGACGCGGTGGATAAAGATGTTCGTAGATCCGTCTGACCACGGATCAGCACCATGATCAAGGCAGAAGAGTGGGCGAGGAGATGGACGACCACACGTCGTCCATCTCCTCGCTCCTCCTATGCATACTCGTCCGGAAGAATCCGGACCGCACCCTTGTCAGCAGATGACGCAAACGCTGCATATGCCTTTAGAGCCGTTGTCACATTGCGTTTGCGAGGACCGGCTGGTTTCCAGCCCTTTTCATCCTGTTCAGCACGACGGACTTCCATCTCCTCACTGGAGATGGCCAGCTGGATGATGCGATTGGGGATATCGATCTCAATCGTGTCCCCATCCCGGATCAGACCGATTGCGCCGCCCTGGGCCGCCTCTGGGGAGACGTGTCCGATCGAGAGACCGGAGGTGCCGCCCGAGAAGCGACCGTCGGTAAGAAGCGCACACGCTTTGCCCAGGCCGCGCGACTTCAGGTAGCTGGTGGGGTAGAGCATCTCCTGCATACCCGGGCCACCCTTGGGACCTTCGTAGCGGATGACAACCACGTCGCCTTCCTTGACCTGACGATCAAGAATGCCCCGGACAGCGTCGTTCTGGCTCTCGAAGACAACTGCTGGACCTGTAAACTTCAGGATGCTTTCGTCGACGCCGGCGGTCTTCACCACGCAGCCATCGAGCGCGATGTTGCCTTTGAGCACCGCCAAACCGCCATCTTTGGAGAAGGCGTGTTCTGCGGAGCGGATAACACCCTTTTCCCGATCGGTATCGAGTTCCTTCCAGCGGTTTTCCTGGCTGAAAGCCACCTGGGTTGGCACACCACCAGGGGCGGCCTTGAAGAACGTGTGTACTTCTTCGGAATCAGTACGATCAATCGACCATCGGTCGATGACATCTCCAAGTGTCGGTGCACTCACGGTTGGCGAATCGCGGTGGATCAGACCCGCCTCATCCAGCTGTCCCAGAATTGCCATGATGCCACCGGCACGGTGGACATCTTCAACGTGGACGTCCGCCTTGGCCGGTGCCACCTTGGAAAGGCAAGGAACCTTGCGTGACAGCGCATCGATATCGTCCATGGTGAAATCGATGCCGCCTTCGTAGGCCGCTGCCAGGATGTGGAGTACGGTGTTGGTGGAGCCGCCCATAGCGATGTCCAGCGACATCGCATTCTCAAATGCCTGCTTGTTAGCGATGCTGCGTGGCAGCACCGACTCGTCTTCTTGCTCGTAGTAGCGGCGGGCGAGATCAACGATGAGATGACCAGCCTCGATAAAGAGCTTCTCGCGATCCTTGTGTGTGGCCAGGGTGGAGCCATTGCCCGGCAGCGACAGTCCCAGCGCCTCCGTGAGGCAGTTCATCGAGTTCGCGGTGAACATACCGGAGCACGAACCGCAGGTCGGGCAGGCTCCTTGCTCAATCGCCAGGACCTCTTCGTCGGAGTACTTGTCGTCAGCAGCAGCCACCATCGCGTCGATCAGGTCGAGTGTCTGCGTTGTGCCGTTTAGCACCACCTTACCGGCTTCCATCGGTCCACCGGAGACGAAGACGGAAGGGATATTGAGACGCATGGCAGCATTGAACATACCTGGTGTGATCTTGTCGCAGTTGGAGATACAGACCATGGCATCGGCGCAATGAGCGTTGACCATGTACTCAACCGCATCCGCGATCACCTCACGGGATGGTAGGGAGTAGAGCATGCCATCGTGTCCCATAGCGATACCGTCGTCGACCGCGATGGTGTTGAATTCCTTGGCGATACCGCCAGCCTTTTCGATCTCCCGGGCGACCAACTGGCCGACATCCTTGAGGTGGACGTGACCCGGCACAAACTGGGTGAAGGAGTTGACGACTGCGATGATCGGTTTACCGAAATCGTCATCCTTAACGCCGGTAGCGCGCCAGAGACCGCGAGCGCCAGCCATATTGCGGCCGTGAGTGGTTGTCCGGGATCGATACTTGGGCATGGTGATATGTTCTTTCGTCTGCTTTGGTTGATGTGAGCCGCCCGAGGAGGGGCGATTCTCGCCTCTATGCCTCAATAGTATCGCCACTGTCGAGCGTGTCAAAGTGAAGAGCTGAAAAGGTATGTCACGAGATCATGCGTGCTGTACAATCTCCCTCGGAGGGGTGCCAGAGTGGACGATTGGAGCGGTCTTGAAAACCGTCGCGGTGTCAAAGCCGCCGCGGGTTCGAATCCCGCCCCCTCCGCCACCCGGTGGTACCGCCTTCCCGCCATGCTTCCCTGACCGACTTCGAAACCAGAGAGTGATCCTTACGCCGAGCGACTACCGCCACTCTTGCGGGTGGGAACCGACGCCTGGGGATTTTGCCTCGGCTCAACCAGGCGATCGGTGAACTCGTACCGCAATAGCACTCTGAGCCTCCTTGTTCGTATCGAAGCGCACCCGTACTCTCCCCCTAACTGGTCGTTTACGGAGAGAAGATATGAGCACTTACGATACGGCAATCAGCATCATGGCTGAGCGATTCGGCAAAGACAACCTTATCGCGATAGCGACGACCGATGGCGAGCGTCTGTATAACCGTATAGTGGACGCATACTATGAAGATGGTGCGTTCTATGTCAGTACACACGCCCTCTCGAACAAGATCAGGCAGATAGAGTCCCATCCGGACGTTGCTATCGGTGCTGTGGACTGGTTCAGCGGCCACGGCGTCGGGCGAAATCTCGGTTGGGTACTTGATCCAAAGAATGCCGAGATACGATCCAAACTGCGCGAGGCATTCGTGTGGTACGACGAAGCGAACAATGAGCAGGATGAGAACTGCTGCATTCTTGAGATTCGACTTACGGATGGCATGCTGATCAAAGATCACCATGCATTACGCTATCAGATCGATTTCGCGAACGCGGCGGCACTACTAAGTGAAAATTGGGGAGAGTTCAAGTAGGCTTGCCTTCGCCTCCTGGAGCATCGATAGAGTCCTGACTCCTCCGCCGGAGAGAACCGTTCCGGGTTTTCGCGATCCGGACCGGTTCTGCGTCACCCCGATTATGCATGCAATCCTTCTCTTTCTTGCATCAGATCTTCATACTGGAGATAGCTCCACCTTCCGACAGCATGGATTGTGAGGAAGATAGTGCCAACGCTCGACTTCAAGAAGACGCAGAGATCGCTGTATCGGCCTTCCACCACACCTGGAATCGTCGATGTGCCACCGATGACCTTCATCATGGTCGATGGTGCAGGCGATCCCAATACCAGCGCTGACTATGCTGCCAGTATCGAGTTGCTCTACAGCTTTTCCTACACCATCAAGATGAGCCATAAGTCTGGATTCCCCATTCCAGGGTTCTATGATTACGTTTTGCTGCCGCTTGAAGGTCTGTGGGATGTTGCGGATGCCACCTTTGTCGGTGGCGTCCCCGTGGCGGATAAGAGTCTCCTGCGCTGGACTTCTATGATCCGGCAGCCGGAGTTCGTCACCACCGAGGTATTCGAGTTGGCGAAAGCCAAGCTGGTCGCGAAGAAACCTTGTCTCGATCTCTCGCTGGCCAGATTGGAGCAGTTCTCAGAAGGGCTTTGCGTTCAGGCCATGCACCTGGGACCGTTCGACGATGAACCCGCGACGATTAGTCGCATGGATGCCTATGCGGTCGAGCAGGGGTATCGTCCCGACATCGCCAACGGTCGCCGTCATCATGAGATCTATCTCAGCGATCCGCGCCGAACTGTTCCAGAGAAGCTGAAGACCGTTGTCCGACACCCGATTGCACCGTTGGATTGAGATCTGACCTAGTGGGTCAAAGCATGTTGACCAGCTTGGTCGCCAGAAAGCCAGAATGATGACGGAATATGTTCCACAGAAGCGTCTGTTTCATTTCAGCGACGATCCAACGATCAATACGTTCATCCCACGACCGGTGAAAGTACCCTCCAGGCGAACTTCGGGTATGGAATGGCTGAACGGTCCGCTTGTTTGGGCAATTGAGGAGGAGGTCGACTTCATGTACCTCTTTCCGCGCGATTGTCCGCGTATACTCATCTGGCCGACGAGTGAGACTATCCCCGAGGACAAACATACGTGGTTGGGTGAACACCGGGCAGCGGCGTATGTCCACTACACTTGTTCCGATCTGTTCTCGACAGCATCAATCTATCGCTACGAACTCCCGATCGATACATTTGAGGAAGTTGCACGACGCAGGCATGTGGGTGAGTCGTACCCAGGTTGATCCGTTACGTTGTGATCATCTCACTGATCTGATATCCAAGTTGCATCAACGGGATGTTGATCTGCAGGTGACAGCCTCCTGCCATTTCGAGCGTTGCTGGATACCACTTTGCATTTAGCGGTATTCGTTTGCGCAACGATCCCGAGTGGAATGCCGGCTGAAAGCGCAATCGGGGTGCGGGTGAGATTTCCCTGCACCCCGTTTTGTGAGCTTTGGATTCGGCATACACGGCGATGCTACGCAGACCGATCAGTTGCTGCTTCTCACGCTTCTTCCTCACGATCCCAGGAGGCGTTCTGCAAAACAACGCGGTATCCATCTGGATCGATAAACGTCGCACCGACGCGATCCCAATAGGAGTTGAAGGAACTGACCGTTTCGTATCCGCATTTCTTCAAGCGATGCACTGCGTCCTCCCACTCGCGCTGATCCGGGAGATAGAAGACCAGGAGATCCTCTACAGAGGGCGATATCTCCACGGGATGAGAGGTGTGCCGGGTTAGCTCCAGGTGATACGGAGCACCTTTCATCCCGAGCATGATGCCCTCAAAGTCCCCGTGACCGCTAAAGCGGTAGAGCACATCGAAACCCAGTCCGTCCTCGTAAAAGTGACGAACGCGTTCAAGATCGTGCGATGGTCTCGCTATTCGGATCTGAATCTCGCGGAGGTTCACTGAATCACGCTCCTGCTCGGTCCGATCGGTGGTTGCTTGCCGATAATGGTCTTGCCGCCCATGTACGGCACCAGCACTGCCGGAATCTCGATTGAGCCGTCTTCCTGCTAGTGATCTTCCATGATCGCGATCAGAACGCGTGGCAGTGCCAGACCCGATCCGTTCAGGGTGTGCAGCAGTGCTGGTTTGCCGTTATCGGCACGGTAGCGGATGTTGGCTCGTCGCGCCTGGAAATCGCGCATATTGCTGCAGCTCGAAACCTCCAGCCACTCTTGACAGCCTGGAGCCCAGACCTCGATGTCATACGTGTGGGCGGCGCCGAAGCCGAGATCGCCGGTGCAGAGATCGAGCAGGCGGTAATGCAGCCCAAGTTCCTCAGCGATATAGCAGGCCTCGTCAACCAGTCGCATTAGTTCGTCGGCCGATTCCTCTGGTTTCACGAACTTCACCAGCTCAACCTTCATGAACTGGAACACGCGCTTGATGCCCCGGACATCGCGACCCGCCGAGACTTTCTCGCGCCGGAAGCATGGCGTGGCAGCGACGTGATAGACCGGCAGAGTATTGCCGTCCAGAATCTCCTCGCGGTAGAAGTTGGTGACCGGTACCTCAGCCGTCGGAATCAGCCACTTATCCTCCTCGATATCGTGGAAGAGCGTGTCCGCGAATTTGGGAAGCTGGCTGGTGCCAACCAACGTCTCGGCGAAGACCTGATATGGCGGTTGCACCTCCAGATAGCCGTGGCGACTGGTGTGAACATCCAGCATCCAATCGATCAGCGCTCGCTGTAGGCGCGCGAGATCGCCACGCAGGATGTAAGTGCGTGATCCCGCGATCTTGGCCGCGCGCTCGAAATCGATCAGTTCGAGTTCTTCGGCCAGATCCCAGTGCGGTTTGGGTTCGAATCCGAACTCGCGCAGGGGAGCACCGCGTTCGGGCCCCGGGACGTTTTCGGTTTCGTCCTTGCCAATCGGTACATCCGCATCCGGCAGGTTTGGAATGCCGAGCAGGATGTCGTTCAACTCCCGGTCGACTTCTGTGGCTTGAGTATCAAGCGCGGTAATCTTGTCGCCGAGACCAGCCATCTGATCGATGAGCTGCTGACGTTCGGCGGGATCCTTGGTTTTGCCGACCAGTTTTGAGCCGGCATTACGCTCCGCCTTGATCTCCTCGACCTGCGTGATCAGCGCCCGGCGCTGGGTGTCCAGCGCCAGGATCTGGTCGACATCGACCTCAATCTGACGTGCCTCGATACGCTGTTTGAATTCCTCTGGATTCTCACGAATCATCCGAATATCGTTCATGGTGAAATGACCTCATCATAGGCAACAAATGCTGAGTGAAGCGTGCCGCCAAATGGCAGCCGCTGACAAGGGGTTATGCCCCGCGAGTCCGACCTTACGCCGCAATATCGGCAGGATCAGAACACCGCGGGGCTTTCGTGGAGACGCATATGCAGAGGCCAGTTCGATGCCCGGCAGAAACTTGTGCCAGGTTGGCTGACGACGGAGATCAAGCCGGCGCTCAATCGTATAATAGGCGCCTGGTCTGGGCTCACGCGGAGTGGTTCGCAGCTCCATGCGGGCTTCGGTGACGCTCTTGCTCCCCTTGCGATGGTTGCAGGTCTTACAGCAGGCGACGACGTTGGTCCATTCGTGTTGACCACCGCGGCAACGCGGCACAACGTGATCGATGGTGAGATCGTGACCGAACCCACCGCAGTACTGGCAGGCGAATCCGTCGCGAATGAAGACTTCGCGGCGGCTGAGTTTGACGCGCGGTCGTGGTCGCCGTACGAATGCCCGCAAACGGATGACCGATGGGGTGGAATAGGAGCGACCAGTGGTGTGAATACGATGGGGATGGTGCTCCAGCACGTCAGCTTTGCCGCCGAATACGAGCACGAGAGCACGCCGAACGTCGCACACGTTCAATGGTTCATAGTTCTGGTTCAGAACCAGTACTGCATTGTCCACCCTGCCGAACCTTTCGGATCAGGATTGCGCAGGTTCCTTCGCACCAGGCTCCGCTGGCAACCGTTTGCGACGTTGCAACAGAGAATACCAAACGTTATCCGCAATACCAAGGGAATCGTGTGAAAAAGACTGCTAAGGCCGTCCGTTTTGGACGGCCTTAGCGTCATGCAAGTATCAGTTTGAGGAACTCCCGGTGAAGGACTCCTTCACGCCGATGATATCCTCCGGCGTGCCTTCGGCAATGATCTGACCTCCACCGGCATCCGCCTTCCGGACCGAGATCGACGATCCAGTCGGCTGATTTGATAATGTCCAAATTGTGCTCGATCACGAGCACGGTATTCCCAGCATCCGCAAGCCGCTGCAGGACGACCAGCAAGCGCTCGATATCGGCGAAATGCAGACCGGTTGTCGGTTCATCCAGGATATACATCGTCTTGCCGGTCGAGCGACGCGCAGAGTTCGCTGCTGAGCTTAACGCGTTGACTCCGCCACCGGAGAGCTGTGTTGCTGGCTGTCCGAGCTTGATATAGCCAAGTCCGACATCGAAGAGTGTCTGCAGCTTGTTGTTGATACCCGGCACATTCTCGAAGAACGCCAGCGCTTCCTCTACGGTCATGTTGAGGACATCGGCGATGGACTTACCCTTGTAGAGAATCTCGAGAGCTTCGCGGTGTAGCGGGCACCGTGACAGACCTCGCAGGGGACAAAGACATCGGGGAGGAAGTTCATCTCGATCTGGATGATGCCTTCACCCTTACAGGCCTCGCAGCGACCGCCCTTGACATTGAAACTGAAGCGTCCAGCCTTGTAGCCGCGCGTCTTTGCCTCTGGCATGGAGGCGTAGAGTTCCCGGATCGGTGTGAACAGTCCGGTATAAGTGGCCGGATTGGAACGCGGTGTACGACCGATCGGACTCTGGTCGATCTCAATCACCTTGTCGAGATTCTTCACGCCTTCCAGTGCATCATGCTGTCCGGGACGCTGTCGCGCCCGATTCAGGTCCATTGCCAGGCGCTTGTGGAGTGTGTCCGTGATCAGCGAGCTCTTGCCCGAGCCGGAGACACCGGTCACGCAGATGAATGTGCCAAGCGGGAACTCGACGGTCACGTTCTTGAGATTGTTCTCCTTTGCCCCGACCAGCTTCAGTGTCTTGCCATTTGCCCTTGGCGCTTTTCCGGTGTAACGATCTGACGGCGACCGCTAAGGTAGTCACCGGTAACGGAGTTCTTGTTCTTCTTGATGGCGTCCAGCGCACCCTCGGCAACCAAATGCCCGCCGTGTTCGCCAGCTCCGGGGCCGATATCGACGATCCAGTCGGCCGCCCGCATCGTATCTTCATCGTGCTCGACCACGATGAGCGTGTTGCCGATATCGCGAAGGCGTTCCAGTGTCTTGATCAGACGCGCATTGTCGCGCTGGTGGAGACCGATGCTCGGTTCATCCAGGATATAGAGCACGCCCATCAGGCTGGAGCCGATTTGGGTGGCCAGGCGAATGCGTTGCGCCTCGCCGCCGGAGAGTGTGTTCGCGCTGCGTTCCAGCGTGAGATAGTCGAGTCCGACATCGACCAGGAAGCCGAGTCGCTCGCAGATCTCCTTCAGGATCTGCCGCGCGATCAGGAACTCGCGCGGGGTGAGCCGCGCATTCGTGTTCTCTGCCGGATCGATGTTGAGCGACTGGAACCAGGCGCTGGCCTCATACACTGGCATACGGGAGACCTCGACGATGCTCCTGTCGGCGATCGTCACCGCCAGTATCTCGGGCTTGAGGCGCTGTCCGTGACAGGTGGGGCAGGGGCGAGTCGCCATGTAGCGCTCGATCTCCTCCCGCATCCAGTCCGATTCCGTGCTGGAATGTCGTCGCTGCAGGTTGGGAATCACGCCCTCGTAGGCCACCTCGTAGGTACGCGGGCGACCACTACGCGGTGAATACTTCACCGTGATCTTGTCGTTCCCGGTCCCGTACAAAAGCAGCTTGACGTGAGCTGGATCGAGATCCTTGATCGGCGTGTTCAGATCAAAGTCATAGGCCTCCGCCACACCGATCAGCATGGAGGAATACCACTTGCTGTTCTCCATACCGGTCTTCATCCACGGTACCAGCGCGCCTTGAGCGACGCTCAACGCGCGGTTGGGGATGACTAGTTCCGGGTCGAACTCCATCGTCGTGCCGAGCCCCATACAGGTCTCGCAGGCACCATGGGGGTTGTTGAAG
>JAMLHR010000044.1 GCA_023957015.1 Thermomicrobiales bacterium
CCTACACCGTTCGGAAACTGGTGTTTCGGGTTCGTGGTAGGCTTGTGCCCGATGGGCGTTGAAGCCCGGATGAGGTCAGTGCATGGAACGTTTTCTACCCAAGAGCCAGATTTCCCGAGACGTCCTACTCCTGGTGGTACTCATCGTGCCGCTCATCGTCACCGGAGTGATCTGGGGCATCAAGGGTGACTTCTTCGAGGAAGTTACACCGCTTACGCCCACCCCAATCACAACTCCAGCCACATCACCAGCATCACCAGTTGCCTGGTCGATAACGATCGCAGATCGCTAGCGGGCAACAATCTCTTGTGATTTCGAACGAGTGAAAACCAGGAACCACCGGATCCGCGCGCGGATCCGGTGGTTCCTCCAACCTCTATGCTGATCGGCGATCCCGCCATACGAGCCAGCTCGCCAGTAGCACCGTCGGCCAGATAAGGTTCGGTACCATCTGCATTGGTCCGATATCCGAGCTACCGGGATTGAGGAGCTCCGCAGCATCACCAGAACCGGTGTTCGGCGGATTCTTGGTACCGACGCAATTGTAGATCCAGACCTCGCTCAGCGAGTTGTTCTTCACCACCACATTGCCGGCCGAATCCACACTGTTCGACTGCGCGAAGCACCACTGTCCACCGACCTCCGTCAGCTTGTAGGTGCCAGCCGCGAGCATCGGGAACTGGGCGATACCATCGCCATTGGTGCTCACGCGCACCGGATTACCGACAACCGTACCGCTCTTTACATCCAGCAACTGGATCTCGAACGGGATCGGCTCGGTCGCCCGCGCGCACTCGTTCTTGTAGTCGTAGCCACGCTGGCGCTCGTTGATCGGGCAGTTGAACTTCTGCACCTGAATCGCACCATGGGTAGCATCATACAGACTCGGTACCTGGAAGACACGACAGGTAATCGTGGCTCCCTCGGCCTGCGTCGTCGAGACGGAGCCGTTCACCGCCTTCAGGTTCGGCGCGGCCGAATCCGGACCGCAGAACAGATAGGACAGCGGTATGTTGAACGGTCGCTCCGCCCAGATGGTGTAGGTACCAGCTGGCAGATCGGTGAATGCCGTCTTGCCACGAACACCACCATCACCGGTGACCTGGCGGAAGCGACTCGCTCCCTCGGCGCGTACCGTGATCTGGTTGGTTAGCTGAGAATCAGCCATACAGGCGGACTGGAACTCAGCGAAGGTCGTCCCACTGAAACCCGGAGCACAGGTGTACCCTTCCACATTGATCGTGACCGGTTCTGGTGCTGGTGGCGCCACGAAGTTGATCACAATCACCGTGGTCAGCTGGCCAACGTTAATCCGTACGCGTGCCGCCGAGTTCCCTGGCAGATCCAGACTGGTCTCGGTCAGGATGAAGATACCGGCCTCGGACGTGATCTGGGCGCGACCATCCTTGTTCGTCTGGAAGGTCGTATTACTGCTGGTGCTGCCATCCTCGGCTGCCCAGGTGAACGACACGCTACCCGGTACACATCCGGCAGTTTGCTGGAGCTCAGCATTACCTTGAGCGCCACCCAGGAACTTCGTTCCCTCACCATCCGCACCAGCCGGGCAGACGAACTTCTGCACCTGCAACGTACCCGTGTTCGGCGGCGGCTCGTTCTGGAAGACGACGCGTACGGTAGTTGTCTGGCCCGGATTGACCACCACGTCACGCGGTGTCGGATCGAGCTTGAAGCCGAACGGAGCCTTGGTCTGCGTCAGTTGTCGCGTCCCCGGGGCAAGACCGGTAACGGTCGCCTGTCCGGAGGCATCTGTACAGAGCTCGGTGTTACCGGCGCTGGTCAGCGTGAAGCAGGCACCCTGCAACGGCAAACCAACCGTACTTACCGCCTGAATCACCACCGAACCATTCTTGTAGACGTGAGGCACTTGCACGGTGGTCGTCTCGCCGTTGCGAATAGTGACGGCCATATCCGGTGCAATCTGCCAATCCGGCGATGGCGCCAACATCTCACGCAAGGTGAAGTCGCCGACCGGCAGGTTGGCAAAGGTGATCTGGGCCGGTGTTTCATCGGCGTTATCGCAGATGCGCTGGCTCACCGGTGTGTTGCCGTTGAAGACCTGATAGCAACCACCGGCTACCGGCATGCCGTTTGGATCAAGCGGTACCACCACCAGCGTGCCGCTCTCGGCGGGAGGCTGAACTCTGGCATTCTGCACCGTGATCTGCAACGATCCGCCGTTCGTGATCGTGACCTGGCGATCGGCAGCGACATCATATCCCGCAGTGGCAACGGTCTGGGTCAAGGTGTAGTCACCGGCAGGCAGATTCGCGAAGACGACGCGACCATCGACCGTGCCATCATCGGCATCGCAGAACGGACCAAAGGTGCTGGCACCGTTGAGCGCGTAGCAGGCATTCTGCAGAATGAGCGTTGGCTCATCGCGATCCACCGTGACCACGGTCAGGCGACCAGGTCGGTTGTTCATCACGATCTCGAGATCCGTGTTTTCACCGGCGGTGATGGTCACAGTCTGGGTCGTCGCCGGGACGAACTGATTGGATGGTGGCTGAGTCTGCACGACCTGGTAGACGCCGGCTGTCAGATTCTCGAACTTGACCACACCATCGTTTGGATTGGCATCCGTGGCATCGCACTGCGTTCCCACGGTAACACCACTCAAGACCACGGCGTAACAGGTATTGCCGAGCGGTGTTCCGTTCACATCCTTGGTGGTGACTGTCAACGAACCTGGCACAGGGATGGCCTGCACCTCAAATGTCAGCTGGGTTATCTGGCCAGCGGCAATCTCGGCAGGCTGCTCGGCAGGTGTCTGGTAGCCGTCTGGCACCGTGCTCATCGCGACACTATAGGTACCTGGTGTCAGATCGTTGATCTGAACCACACCCTCCGTACCGCTCATATCACCAGCACCACCATCACAGACGGTGAGCACCGCGACGCCCGGATCGGTCGTAAACGTCACATCGAAACAGGCACCAATGACGTTGGCGCTACCCGCCCGGGTGACAAGCTCCAGCGTACCGGTCTTCGGGAGTTCCGGCAGAATCAACTGACCCGTACCACGCTCACCTGCAACAACAGTCACATCAACCGGTACGACAGGGCCAATCGGTCGATCCGGCTGGAAGTTGGCACTGAGTCCAACCATCCACGTACCCGGAGCGAGATCGTCGAATCCGATATAGCCAGCATTCGGGTTGGTATCGCCTGGAGTGTTCTCATCACCAACGGCGCCATCGCAAATCTCAACCTGGGTGTCACCCATCGTGGCGGTGACACAGGCATTGGCAACTGGCGACATCGCATCATCGCCGTAGACGACGCTGATATCCATGCCACCAACGACCGGAGGTGCTTCGTTGAGTTCGATCGTGACATCAGTTATGGATGCGGGCGAGACCAACGCGGTCTGTGGATCCTGAGGAACCTCGAATCCTTCCGGTGCGCTGACAACGGCAACGCTGACTTCTCCCGGAGGTAGATCGGTTACCTCAAGCGTGCCCTGATTGGCGTCATCGCAGATCGGCTCACTGCCCTCGACCGAGATACAGGCACCCGGCACTGATTCCTGGTTCTCGCTGAGCACGCTTACCGAGATACCACCGCTCTGTTGGTTAATCGGGATCTGGACATTCGGATTGGCACTGGAAACCGTTGTATCGGCCGCCGGTTCATAGCCATCCGGCGCTGCAGTCATGACGAGCTGATGCTCGCCCTCGGCGACACCGGAGAAGACCACGGTACCCGTGAACTCGGTATCGCAGACCTGCTCGCCACCATCGAGTGCGTAGCAGGCTCCTCCGACGAGTTCGCCGCTAATGGCATCAACCGTTTGCACGCTGATATCCACCGTAACCGGAATTGCGTTCACCGCAACCTGGGCATTCGGGTTGGCGCTGGAGACCGTCGTATCGGCCGCCGGTTCATACCCACTCGGGGCCGCGGTCATGACGAGTTGATGCTCGCCCTCGGAGACACCCCAGAAGACAACTGTACCCGTGAACTCGGTGTCACAGACCTGCTCGCCACCATTGAGTGCGTAGCAAGCACCACCGACATTCGCCATCGTGGCGCCGTCAATCGTCTGCACGCTGATATCGACCGTGACCGGGATCGCGTTCACCGCAACCTGGACATTCGGATTGGCACTGGAGACCGCCGTATCGGCGGCGGGTTCGTATCCATTCGGCGCAGCGGTCATCACCAACTGGTGTTCTCCCTCGGAGACGCCGGAGAAGACAACTGTACCGGTGAACTCGGTGTCACAGACCTGCTCGCCACCATTGAGCGCGTAGCAAGCACCACCAACGTTCGCCATTGTGGCGGCATCGATCGTCTGCACGCTGATATCGACCGTAACCGGAATCGCGGTGACCACAAAGGTGAAGACGGTCGAACCATCTTCCGCAACGGTCATTGTCTGCGATGCCGGATCGGCCAGATTGTAGCCAGCCGGTGGCAGGGTCATAGTGACCTGGTTGTCACCAGGAGTGACGTCGTTGATCGTGATCGTGCTATCGACATCGTTGCAGGTCTCGAGACCGCCGTTGATGCTGTAGCAGGCACCGACAACCGGATTTCCACCTTCATCTACGGTCTGGATCGCAAAGCTGGTTGTCGCCGGAGCTGGCGGAGCGATATCAACTGGTGTCTCGACGCCAGCGACCAACGTCACCGGAATCAGATCGGCCTGGACGAGCGCGTCCGGACCCTGATAGACATCGATCTGGAACTCGCCGGGTGTCAATCCTCCCAAACGGATAACGCCGGGGTTCGGATCGAGATCGTTATCGCCGTTGTCGCAGGCATACGGGATATCCAGCATGCCAATTGCGGCACCACTGGTTACCTCCAAACAGACCTGCGGTCCATCGGCAGGCACTGTCACCACCAACGTAGCGGCATCCCCAGCCGGTGGCTCATCCTCCTCGCCTTCCTGCGAGATCGCGGGTGCAGACATCGTGATCTCGGTCTGCACATCGGCAACGACGATCATTGTCTTGTCTGGTGCCTGCTCGTAACCGTCAGGTGTGCGAGTTTCGCGAATCGTCTGTTCGCCGACCGGGACATCATAGATACCGGTCGTGCCATCATCGGCCACGAAGCCGTCTTCATCGCAGGCTTCACCGAGATTGGTACCATCGGCACCGATGGCGGCGTAGCAGGCACCACCAACCGGACTACCAAACTCATCGGTACGGTAAATGACGATGTGCCCCAGCGCCGTCACTTCTTCGGTTGGCGTTGGCGTCGGCTGCTCCTCCACGATCTCCTCGGTCGGAGTGGGAGTCGGGTCATCTTCAGGAACATCCACCGGCGGCACATTCTGGGCAGCGCTGGCAACCGGTGCATTGGTGACATCGTTCGGATTGACGGTCACCGGCGTATCGGCAGCAGGATCGTAATTCTGAGGGGTGCGGGTCTCACGCAGGGTGTAAGTACCGGCGGGAATACCAAAGATACCGATGCGGCCATCGTCAGCGACATCGCCATCTTCATCACAGGCGCCACCGAGCTGGTTACCAGCATTATCGATTACCGCAAAACAGGCACCACCGACCGCATTTCCATCCGTATCCTGACGCAACACAACGATATCGCCGGTCTCCGGTGCCACCGGAGCTGACTGTAACTGAAGGTTGGATCGACCCGAACCGAGATCGACCTGCTGGCTATCCAGCGGCGCCTGACCATCGGCGGGTGTTGTCTCGTTCAAGGTATAGGTACCGGGCTGGAATCCAGCCGGGAAGAGCAAGGTGGTAAAACCATCGTTGCTCCCATCATCACCATCGCAGCCGCGAGTCTGCGGCTGATTCTGGTTTTGAGCCGTCAAGCTGTAGCAGCTACCAGCCAGGGGGAACCCATCGGCATCGCTGCGCTGGATCGTAACCTCGCCGTTACCGAGGGGCTGCACATTAGTGACATTGCCGGCGGCATCGAAACTGATGCGATTGCTACCGGCGGCCAGATTGGCGTTGACCTGTCCCTGATTGAAATCGATGAAGATCTGGAAATCGACCGGGCCATCATTTGCGACATTGACCGAGGTGGCCACGAAGCCGTCACCTTCGCGCGCTAATGCAACGGTGCCGAAGGGACCCTGGATACTGGCAATCAGTGCCACGGAGGAGACATTGGTCTGACGAGAGGCGCTATTGAATTCGGCATAGATACCGGATTCGAAGTCGTTCACGTTCATCTGGCCAAAGCCGAGATCAAACTGGGTACCGGCGGCATCCAATCCAACCAGTTGCCATTGCCAACTACCGACCGGAACCGCGAAAGCACCGGTCCAGAGACCACCGCTATTCGCCAGTTGGCTCTGTCCGCAGTTCACATCCCAGTTACCGCAACCGAGCTGCCCCTGGAAATCGCCGACCAGCACGACGCGGTTGAACCCGGCTGTGTCGTTCGCGAGTGGCTGCTGCATCGCCGCCAGCTTCACCTGGGCCGGGGACATCACCGCGGTGGCGGAGAGGTCAGTTGCCATCAGCGGACTGAAGAGGCTAACAAGCATGGCGATGAGGCCAATGATGTGAAGGGCATTTCCCCTTCTGCCGAGCCGCCCATTGTGTGACTGCATGGTTCGTGACATGTTCCGTCTCCGCCGCTCAACGCTCATGAACGTTCGAATCAGTGCTGATGCTGACCATCATAGTGCCACATCAGACCGGCTTTCCCCCGGCCCGACAGCCGCGGACAAACGCCGCAGCTGCGAGCGAGCGGCGGCGTGATTGGGAAAGGGAAGAGTGAGGACATGATGTCCGTTTGTTGCCGCCGCTCATACCTACAAACGCTCAGAGTTCGGAATTGGTTACATCGCCATCAGATGAGGCGATTGGTCCCCGTCAACGCGATCAACCGATCCCAGTAATCCGGAAAAGTTTTGGCGGTGCAGCCAGGATCAAGGATGCGCACACCAGGTGCACGCAGTCCGGTCACGCCAAAGCTCATCGCCATCCGATGGTCGTCATAAGTCTCGATCTCGGCCGGAACGATTGGCGCGGGGGTGATGGTCATCCCATCCTCGAACTCATCCACCTGCTGTCCCAGCTTACGGAGTTCGATGGCGACATCGCGAACGCGATCCGTTTCCTTGAGACGATTGTGAGCGATACCGCGAATGGTAACCGGTCCATCAGCGAAGGGCGCGATTGCCGCCAGCGTCTGCGCGGTGTCAGAGATCGTGGTCATATCGAACTCACCACCGCGTAACCTGCCATCGGCCGGACCGCGCACGATCGTCTGTGTATCACGGACATCAACGGTCGCACCCATCGCCTCCAGCACATAGACGAAATCAAGGTCACCCTGGAGGGAGTCGATACCGAGGCCTTCGATGCGCACCTCACCGCCGGTGACGGCAGCCGCAGCGAAGAAATAGCTGGCATTGCTGGCATCCGGTTCGATATCGTAGATGCGGCCGTGATAGGCCTGTCCGCCAGGAACAACGAACTCGGTGTACTCCTCATCGATCTCGGCTTCGACACCGAAGGCAGCCATCACATCGGCAGTGATATCGATATAGGGTGTAGAGACGAGCTCACCATCGACGCGGATGGTCATGCCATCGCGGGCGTATGGGGCCGCGATGAGGAGGCCGGTGAAGTACTGGCTGCTCTTGTCGCCAGCCATCGTCACCTCGCTCCCGCTAATACCATTGGCATTAACCTCAAGTGGTGGATAGCCATCAACCTCAGTGGAGACAACATCCACACCGAGATCGCGCAATGCCTTGATCATTGGGGCAATCGGTCGCTCCCGCATCCGCGGTACACCATCGAGCACAAAACGCCCGTGACCCAGGGCAACCGCAGCAGCCAGAAATCGCATGCTGGTACCGCTATTACCCAGAAAGAGCGACGCTTCCTCGGCGGGAATCCGACCGCCCTGTCCACTCACCACAAAACTCTCGGCGGCAGGATCGCTGGAGACACGGATGCCGAGTTGATTCAACGCCGCGGCCATATAGCGGGTGTCATCGGAGAACAACGCACCTGTGAGCGTAGATTCCCCCTCCGCCAATGCCGCGATCAGCAACGCCCGGTTGGTGATGCTCTTGCTGCCGGGAACCTTGACGCTCCCGATCACCGGTCGCGTTACCGGGGCAAGCTCCAACATTTCGGAGCGGAATGACGAGTTATTGATGAGCATTCCCACGGGCATACCTCCGCACATGGCGGGAACACGAACGCCGGGGTTACCCCCGGCGCTACGTCCAAATCACAGTCAATGGATCCTAGAGTCGCTGATACTCTTCCAGATCGAGCACGAAAACCGTGGCGGCGGCAGGCTTGCTGGACTGCCCCTGCACGGTCACCGGCTGGCCAGCGTGCGCGTGCTGCTGAATCAGCCCCAGCACCTGATCGATCTGCTCCTCATCGGCACCGATCATCAGTGTGGTATTGCCACGACGCAGGAATCCACCGGTACTGGCCAGACGAGTTGCGCGGAAATCCTCTTCCAGCAACGCATCAACCACGGCATCAGCATCTTCATTCTGCACAACGGCAATGATCAGTTTTTTCATGATCTATTCTCCATATCGACCAACGCCAGTCTGCGATGATGATGCGACCATAGTACCACGCAGGTCGATCAGAACTGGCATTACCGCCCGGATTTCCAGCGCTGATGATCCAGATATCCCTGCAAAATAACGGCGGCGGCCATAGCATCAATATGCTGTTTGCGCTTCTCTCGCCGTGTTCCCTGGCTGATGAGCGCCTGCTCGGCAACGGCCGATGACATCCGCTCGTCGCTGTAGACCAGTTCGACTCCGAGCGATTCCACCAGGGCCTCGGCTACGCTCCGCACTTCCTGTGCCTGAGGTCCTTCCCGACCGGAAAGGCCGATCGGGAGACCGACAACGAGCCGGGAGATACCATATCGCCTGATCAGTTGATCAAGCTCCTGTGCGACATTGCTCCGGGCATCGATCATCGTCAATGGGCTGGCGATACTCCCCATCTCGTCACTGATGGCAACGCCGATGCGCTTACCACCGATATCCAACCCAAGGAGTCGCTCGGAGACCATCAGGAACCCGCCTTGGCGATCGGTGTGGCCTGGGCATGATCCACCACCACGATATCGATACGCTCGCGGTCGCGCGGCATACGCGCGAACCACCAGCTCGGACTGCGGCTCATATCATAGCTCTCGAACTGCTCGACTCCATCGAGCCGGGTCTGCGCCTCTTCCCAACTCGATCCCGCCAGATCGCTCCGCAACTGATCCAGAAGCTGACCATACACCTGGGCATAGGCCGTGGCCGTACCAGTGACACGGAACTGCACATTCGTGGGTGTCGCCACCAGTGCCATCGGTGCGGTGAGTGTCACGGAGTCTGGATCGATCACGTATCCGTTAGGAAGTTGCTCCTGCATGCTCTGGCGGAAGTACTCAGTGGTTTGACTATCAACCTCGGTCTGATCGTAAATCAAACCGGTCGCATGGACGGTTGCGGTGAAGGTGATTTCCTCGGCGCTCGCGCCGACTTCGGCGGTAACGGCATCAACATTCGGCTGCTGCGCCTGGACCGAGGGTTCAACCACGGACTGGCCATCCGGTAACTGGCTGTTCCAGCCAACTGCAGCAGCACGGTTGTAATCATTGATAACCTTGTCCCTGAGCGCCGTGACGTCTGCCTCGTCGACGATCGGTTCCTCGATATCGGTACCACCTTCGATGGCACCATCCCGATTGCTGTAGTAGACACCGAGTTCCGACACCACACCGGTAAGTAACCCGGCCTCGGCATTGCCATCGGTGCCGGGAACCATCGCGGTCACGGAGACGGTCGTCTCCCCTGCTACGTTGTTGGCAGCCGGTGGCACGGTCACCTCGGAATCGGTTGTATAGCTCGTGCCGGCAAAGATACTGAGTGTGGTGCCCTGGGGAACAACGATCTCGGCTGCGGTGGGATTGCGCAGCAGTACCTCACCCCGAGCCGTCTCCTGCGGGGTTCGCTTCACTCCAGTTGTCGGAACCGAAATCGTGATCGGGACATCGGCTTCGGCGGTTCTGGCCTCCACGCTGAACACGATATCGCTGGGAAGACTGGCGCCATCCGCGGCGACGGCGTAGTTGACTTCGCTGGAGATAGTGGTTGATTTCTGCGTTACCCTGACGGTCACATTTGGCAGCGCGTACCATGCGGCAACGACGGCGATCAAAGCAACTACCAGCACTCCGGCGGTGATTTTGCCGATCAGTCGGGCGGTGGCTCCGGTCGAAGAGTCATCGTCCTCGATGTAGTCCATGGTGTTGATGATGGGTTGCGGCTCTCGCCGCGTCTGGGAGTGCGATGACTCCGGTGTACCGCCACTACCACGTCGTCTGCGTGCCGGAGGTGGCTGATCATCATCGTCATCCTGCTGTACCCAGGATTCATACGCACGGGAGTTGCTAAGCAGCGTATCGGGAGGCCGCCAACCACTTGACGCCATGTTCGTGCTCGCCGTGGTGCGGATACCGAACATCGTCGCCAGCTGATTACGCAGACTGACGCCGGTCTCGAGCGTCAGGTTAACACCGGCACGATCGGCGGTGTCCTTCAGCGCCCGAAATTCAGCCACGGTAAGCAGCACCGGACACTGATCCGGCACCGCCAACACCACCGATTCATCGAAGTGACGGCGGAGCTCGGTCAGCACCATCGGCATCGAGGCATCGGCATCGATCTCTATACGTGTTGGCGGCGGCGGATCGTGTCGATTCGACATTTAGCCTTCCAGTTTCCCTTCGAGGAACGGAGCAACTTCGCGTAGGGCATCAGAGAGACCGTCGACGTTCTTGCCACCAGCTTCCGCCAGCTCGGGTCGACCGCCGCCGCGACCATCGATCTTCGGTGCGATGTAACGGATGATATCTCCCGCCTTCACCCCGCGACCAACCAAATCCGGTGTAACCATTGCCAGTAATGCCGGACTGCCATCGATGTTCGCGCCAAGCACGATCACACCACTCTCAATACGGTCGCGAGCGTAATCGCCCATCGTCCGCAATGCATCGCGGTCGTCAACATCAACCAGGGTCACCAGCACCGTGGCGCCATTGACCCGCGCTGCAACACCGAGGAGTTCGGCACTCTGCGCCTTCGCGATCCGTTCGCGATAACCCTCGACTTCGCGCTCCAGTTCACGAACACGGTCCTGTAGACCATGAACGCTCTCGGAGACCTCCGACCAGGAGACCTTCAGATCGCGACCCATCTCATCCAGTAGTCGCTGTTGTCCGAGCATCCGCTCGGTGGCAGCATGACCGGTAAGCGCCTCAATGCGACGAATACCGCTGGCGACGCTGCCCTCCGACGTGATGATGAACGGTCCGATCTCACCCGTGCGGCTCACATGCGTGCCACCACACAGTTCCATCGAGATATCGTCGATCTTAACCACACGCACCTGATCGCCGTACTTCTCGCCGAAGAGCGCCATCGCGCCGGCGACGATCGCCTCCTTCTGCTCCATCACATCCGTCGCCACGGCACGATCAGCAACGATCTCACGATTGACGATCTCGTTGATGGTGCGAATCTGACCGGCGGAGACCGGCTCCAGCGAGGTGAAGTCGAAACGCAGGCGATCGGGTGCCACCAGCGAACCCGCCTGGCGGCTATCCTCGCCCACCACCGTGCGCAGTGCTTTATGGAGCAAGTGCGTCGCCGTGTGATTACGACGAATCTGACTGCGTCGATAGCTGTCGACCCGGGCGGTCACGCTCTCACCGACGCGAATAAAACCTTCCTGCACCGTACCGCGATGAACGAAGAGATCGGGCGTGGGCTTGCGGGTGTCATCGACATCGAACAGACCGGTTTCCGCGTGGATCTTGCCGCTATCGCCGACCTGTCCACCGGACTCCGCATAGAACGGTGTACGATCCAGCACCAACTCGATCTGCTCACCCGCTTCCGCCTGCTCCTGGGTGCCGTTGGCACCAAGAATCGCGACAATGGTGGCATCCGCCGTCGTGGTCTCGTAGCCAAGGAACGTCGTGCGTGGCTGAATCGCAGCGTAGAACTCGCCCCAGTTGCGATCACCGGTATTGAACACAGCGCCGGAGCGGCTGGTCTCACGCTGACGCTCCATCGCGGCGCGATAGCCAGCGTCATCGACACTGAGACCTTCCTCCAACGCCAACTCAACCGTGAGGTCGTACGGGAAACCATAAGTATCGTAGAGACGGAAGGCTTCCTCACCGGAAATCAAGGTTTCGCCGCGCTCCTTGAGTTCAGCGGTCAGTGCCTGAAGACGATTCATACCGGACGCGAGCGTGCGACCAAAGCTCGCTTCCTCGTAGCTCATCACCTTGGTGATCTGGCTACGCCGTTCGACGAGTTCCGGATGGACATCCGCAAACTGATCGATGACAACGCTCGCCAACTCAGCGATGAACTCACCCTCAATACCCAACGAGCGCGCATGCCGAATCGCCTTCCGCATCACACGGCGGAGGACGTAGGAGCGGCCCTCATTGCCGGGAAGGACGCCGTCACCAATAAGGAAGACGGAACCACGGGTGTGATCGGCCACGATTCGCACCGAGCGGTCGATGGACGGATCAACACCATAGCTGACACCCGCACGCTCACAGATGCGACGGACGATGGGTTGGTAGAAATCGGTCTCGTACATGGTACGAGCTCCCTGGGTCAACAGAACCAGTCGCTCCAACCCCATGCCGGTATCCACACACGGTTTGGCGAGCGGTGTACGCACGCCATCCGCGGTGGTGTTGTATTGCATGAAGACGTTGTTCCAGACTTCGAGGTAGCGTGGGCAATCGCAACCGGGGGCGCAATCATCACTACCGCAGCCCCACTGCTCACCACGGTCGAAGTACACCTCGCTGTCCGGTCCGTTCGGACCAGTCGGACCCGCCTGCCACCAGTTGTCTTCCAGACGACCGATACGTTCCTCAGGCACACCGACCTCGTCCCGCCAGATGAGGAAGCTCTCCTCATCATCCGGGTGGATGGTGGGATAGAGACGTTCCGCCGGGAAATGCATCCATTCGGTCAGGAACTCCCAGGTCCAGGCGAGACTCTCGTGCTTGAAGTAATCGCGCACGCTGAAGTTGCCCAACATGAAGAAGAAGGTGCTGTGGCTCTCGTCGCCGACCTCATCGATGTCAACGGTACGGAAACACTTCTGCACCGTGCACATGCGCACCGCGGGCGGTGTCTCTAATCCGAGGAAGTACGGGATCATCTGCTGCATGCCAGCGGTGGTCAACAGCACGCTGGTATCGCCTGCCGGTGGGACCAGGCTGCTGCTGGCAACATGCAGGTGTTGCTTGCTTTCAAAGAACTCGACGAAACGCTGACGGATATCGAATCCGGACATCCAGGGCATGCCGAATTCATTCACTTGAGTAGACATGAATTTAAGCTCCGTATTTATTGGATGGACTGATCTGCCGATGCTGATTTTGGTGCCAGTGCACCACAAGTAGCCTCAGCTTCGCCGCCGTATGCACGAGCAGTATGGAGGTGCAAGAAAAGCTGAGACATGTGGAAGCGTGCTCCCTGGAACATCGCTTCGGGTGAAGCGACACCAAAACCAACCCATGGCAAGATCGCCGGGCTGACCGGTATTGTGGCAGATCAACGATGGTTGCGGCAATTACCGCGGTCGATCAGACCAGCAGTGCCTCGATATCGGGAGCGACATCTTCCGGTTGCGCCTTGGGGATGTAGCGTTTGACCACATTGCCATCGCGATCGATCAGGAACTTGGCGAAGTTCCATTCGATGGTGCTGCCATCCGCACCGCGCTGTTCCTTCTTCATATATCTATACAGCGGATCAGCATCGGTACCGTTGACATCGATCTTCGCCATTACCGGGAAGGTCGTATGGTAGTTGATGCTGCAGAATTCCTGGATATCCTCGTTCGATCCCGGCTCCTGACTACCGAACTGGTTGCAGGGGAAGCCGATCACAGAGAAGCCCTGATCAGCGTACTGCTGCTGAAGCTTCTCCAAGCCCTCATACTGCGGCGTATTGCCGCATTTGCTAGCGGTATTGACGATCAACAACACCTTTCCAGCAAACTCGGACATCGACACATCACCGCCAGATGCGTTCTTCACTGTGAAGTCGTAGACACTCATTGCGCGTTACCTCTCACATACACGGAATCCCGGATTCACACCCGGGATTCCATCATACCCGTATCGCTTCTATGCTCGCCTAGTGCATCGCGGCCATCTGGGTTTCACCGGCGTGATCCGCAGAACTCTTCAGCGGGATCTCCTTCAGGAAGAGGGAGACAACGAACGCAACCAGAACAAACGGAATCGCCACCAGGAAGAGATCGGTCAACGCTGCCGTATAGGAACCGAGCACGATGCTTCGCATGGGTTCCTCCAACGCCTGCATCGCCTGGATGTTGTTGCCGGCAAGTTCGGGATTGCTCGATCCAATCGGTAGTTCTACCCCCTGCATAGCTCTCTGCAGGTGTGTCTCCAGCCGGGTATTGAGAATCGCGCCGAAGAGTGCCGTACCCACGGCACCACCCAGCGATCGGGTGAAGGTGACGGCACTGGTGGCGACACCGAGCTCACGCATCGGCACCGCGTTCTGCACTGCCACCATGATCGTCTGCATGGTGAAGCCAAGCCCCATACCGAAGAGCAGTACGAAGATGGCGATATGCCAGTACGGCGTATCCATCTTTAGTGTGCTGAGAAGGAATAGCGCCACGGCGATCACGATCGAACCAACCACTGGATAGATCTTGTACTTGCCGTAGCGCGTAATGAGCTGACCAGAGGTGATGCTCATGCTGAGGATACCGACGACCATCGGGATCATGGCGAAACCGGATCGTGTCGCGGAGAAACCCATCACACCCTGGAAATAGATGGGTATGAAGATGATACCGCCGAACATGGCGAAGCCCATGATGAATCCATAGATGTTGGCGATGGTGAAGATACCGTTGCGAAACAATCCCATCGGCAGGATCGGTTCACTGTGCCGCTGTTCCACGTACACGAACGCCACGGTTAAGATGATTGCCGCCGCAACGAAGGCCAACGCTCGCGGATCGCTCCAGCCATAATGCTCGCCCGCCCAGTTGAGGTAAAGCAGGAAGGTGGTCACGCCGCCAACAATCAGACCAGCACCGAGCCAATCGATCTTGTGATCGCGGCGAACAACGGGAATCTGGAGCGCAGTGGAGGTGATGAAGAGCGCCGCGATACCGATCGGAATATTGATGTAGAAGATCCAACGCCAACTGATGACATCGGTCAGCCAGCCACCGATGAGCGGACCGGCAACCGAACTCACACCGAAGACGGCACCGAAGTATCCCTGATACTTACCGCGCTCACGGGGTGGAACAACATCGCCAATGATCGCCAACGCGATCGCCATCAGTCCACCGCCGCCGATACCCTGGATGGCGCGGAAGACAATCAGCATCGCCATATTCTGGGCAGCACCGCTGAAGACGGAACCGATCAAGAAGATGATGATGGCTAACTGGAAGATCTTCTTGCGACCGTAGAGATCGCTGACCTTACCCCAAAGCGGGGTGGAGGCGGTGCTGGCCAGCAAGTATGCCGTCACCACCCACGCCAGGTGGTTCAGGCCACCGAGATCGCTGACGATGCGCGGCAACGCCACACCAACGATACTCTGATCGAGAGCGGACAAGAACATACCGCTCATCACACCAACCATCACCGCCATGATCTGGCGGTGCGTGAGTGGCGCACCTGGTGGAGTTAAGGGTTCCTGATTCGTAGCCATGTGTAATGCTTCTCCCTACCGACCGGTTGGTCGATTAATGCAAAGCGAACTATAGTGACCTCGACGCACGGCGTCAATACCCTGTCAGAGATTGGTGATCACAGTGGCGGCTCCACGTCCATCAACAACCGAAGCACGAGACCGCGTGCTCAAAGCAGCCCACACCCTGTTTGTGCAGATGGGCTATACAGACGTGTCCATGCAGCAGATCGCGGATGAGGCGGGTATCACCAAGGCCACGCTATACCATCACTTCCGCGACAAGCAGGAACTCTATATAGAGACGATGCGGCTGGCGATTGAACAGGCACACGCGTATTTTCGCGATGCAATCACGCAACATACTGGCTTGCATGACACGCTAATGGAGATCGTTACCTATCACTTTGGTCAACACAAAACGGATATGCAGCGGCTCTCCTCCGATTTCCGCAGACATATCGATGAAGACACACAACGGGAGTTTTGGCGCACGCTGGATCTGCCATGGAGTTCACTGCATCCCGCGCTTACTGTTGCAATTGAGCGCGGCGAGATCGCGGGTGATGATATCGACCAGTTAGCCCGGTATCTGTTCGGAGCCGTCTCCGGCATCGCGATGACACAACGATTTCAGCATCCCGACTGCATGGTTGACGAAGCCGAGATGTCGATGTTCATCACGATGTTGATTCGGTCGCTGGCGCCACCGGTTTCCTAATCTCTGTCAGCACTCGCTCAAGATCGGCATCATCCGCAAATGGCGTTCCGCCAGGGATCAGGAGTGATGGAGCTGGCTCGACCTCGGCATACGCCAATACATTCAACATCTGCGGTAGAGCCGGTGCGGATCGTCGCGCCGCTGCAATCCGAGGCTTCGGCACGGTCGACTGCCAATCAGCACCCCAACTCAATGCCAGCCAATGATCCACGGCTGGGCCAGTCTGTCCCTTATAGGCGCGATCGGCGATCGCGAGCAATGTGTCCCGATCCGCAAGCAGCGGCGAGGGATCGTTGAGACGCAGAACGCTCGCCACCCGTTCGGGGGCGATCATCCGCACGCGATCGGCAATAACGGCACCCATCTCTATACCAATCATCTGCACAGGTACCTGAATCCCGGCGGAGTCCAACACCGCGACAACGTCCCCGACCAAGTCATCCAGGTGCAAATCGACACCGTGAATCGCAGAACTACCTCCGTGTCCGCGCAGATCAATCATGATCACGCTCGCATCATCCGCCAGGGCATCCGCCAATGGACGCAGCGCTACCCGATCGGAGAGGAGGCCATGGAGCATCACGAAAACGGTCTCACCCTCACCGCTGAGTTCGTAGGCGATTCGTACCAGTCCGTGTTGCGCGAATGATGTCGTGGCCATGCGATGTCCCTCTTTCTCCCGAAATCCTACCGCATTCACAGCAGGATTTGACACGAGGTTTAGTCTAGGCTAAATTCCATGAATCAGGTTTAGTCATGACTAAACCTGAGATAGGGGAAAGACGTTCTGCCTATCCAGGATCTATTCCTTTTCAAGGGGAGAAGTATTCATGTCACCACGGTTCACAAGACGGTATCTTTTCGGAGCTATTGGCACTTCTGCCGTCCTGGCCTCCTCGCTACGCATTCCCGCGGGGGCACAATCCGACGGCTTAGCCATCACCACCACTATCGGCATGATCGCTGATGCCGTTCGCAATATCGGTGGAGACCACGTTAACGTCACCAGCCTGATGGGACCCGGCGTCGATCCGCATCTCTACAAGCCCTCGGCCGGAGATATCGCCAAACTCGAGTCGGCCGATGCTATCTTCTACGGCGGTCTCCACCTTGAAGGACGAATGGTGGATGTCCTGGAACAACTGCTTGACCGTGGCGCAGCCGGTGCGGCAGTTCTGGAAACACTGGATTCGGACCAACTCATCGAGACAGATGGAGCACCGGATCCTCACGTATGGTTCGACGTAGCCCTTTGGGGTGAGGCGTTGGCATCCATTCCCACTGTGCTATCAGAATTGGATACGTCGAACACATCGACATACGAAGATAACTGGGCGTCGTACAAGTCCACGTTGACTGAGCTGGACACCTATGCCGAGGAGCAGATCGGCACCATTCCGGAGGAACAACGTGTCCTGGTTACCGCACATGATGCGTTCAATTACTTTGGTCGCAGATACGGTATGGAAGTACGCGGCATTCAGGGTATGAGCACCGCTAGCGAAGCGGGTGCCAAAGATATCCAGGAACTCGCTGATTTCCTCAGCGAGCGGCAGATCAAGGCGATCTTCGTTGAGTCCTCGGTACCGCACGACACAATCGAAGCACTGCAGAAAGCATGCGAAAGCCGCGGTTGGCCAGTTGCGGTCGGCGGCGAACTGTTCAGCGACGCTATGGGGGACGAGGGAACTCCGGAAGGGACCTATGTAGGCATGGTGAGGCATAACGTCGACACAATTGTTGCAGCACTGGCCTAGACCAAATCGCAATTCTCTGTCAATCTAGTGTCGTACAGTTTAGCGTTGGCTAAACCTCGAATCTGGATCGATAGAATCGTCTGAGAATGCCACACACAACGAGTCGCAGAGTATTTGCCAGTCTCGGAGCCGCCACTATATTGGCGACTGCGCTGAGTGTCCGGCAAACGCAAAAGCCACACACACGAAACGATGATCGGCCCGTTGTGACCTGCACAGTGGGCATGATCACGGATGTGGCCAAGAACATCGGCGGAGATGCGTTTTCCATTTCCGGACTGATGGGTCCCGGTGTGGATCCGCATCTCTACAAACCCAGTGCCGGTGATATCGTCAGGCTCGGCGATGCCGATCTGGTGCTGTATGGCGGCCTGCATCTGGAAGGAAGAATGACGGAAACGTTCGACACGCTCCACCACAGCGGCACGACGGTATCGATTCCGGTGTCGGAATCGATACCGGTTGAACAGCGCCTGACCGTTGGTGAAGATGCCTGGGACCCACATGTCTGGTTCGACGTCTCCCTCTGGAATATCGTCGCCGGACGTATCGCGGAAGGGCTCACCGAGACTCACCCAGGTGAAGCCGACGCTATCGCCGAACGGGAAGCGACCTATCGGCAGAAACTGGTCGATCTGGATGAGTGGGTGTACGCCGAACTCGGGCGCGTACCGGAGGATATCCGCGTGCTGGTCACCGCTCATGATGCCTTCAACTACTTTGGACGTCGCTATGACATTGAAGTGGTCGGTCTGCAAGGACTCAGCACCGCCACCGAGGCCGGTGCTGGTGATGTTCAGGATCTGGCCGATATGCTCGCCGAACGCCAAATCCCGGCGATCTTCGTCGAGTCCTCCATTCCGCCCTCCACGATCAAAGCGGTTCAGGCAGCGACAAAGAGCCGCGGTTGGGATGTGAAGATCGGCGGCGAGCTGTTCTCCGATGCGATGGGCGAAGCCGGTACCCCCGACGGCACCTATATCGGCATGATTCGACACAATGTCACCACGATCGTTGAAGCCCTTCTGGGCGAAGACGCCTACTAGTAAGGAACCCTCATGCGGCAACCATCTCTCCATCCAATCGACGAACGCGCTGCCGTCACCGTCCACGACCTGACGGTTGCCTATCGCGACGACCCGGTGCTGTGGGATGTCGATCTCTCGATTCCGACCGGCACGCTCACGGCAATCATCGGACCGAACGGTGCCGGTAAGAGCACGCTGATGAAAGCGATCCTTGGTCTGGTACCGATGGCGGCTGGCACCGTCGAGATCTTCGGGCATACCAGCGAACTCCAACGCAAACTGGTCGGCTATGTTCCCCAACGCGGCAGCGTCGATTGGCAGTTCCCGACCGATGCGCTTGATGTGGTCACGATGGGAACCTACGGTCAGCTTGGTTGGATTCGGCGACCCGGCAAAGCCGAGAAGCAACGCGCGATGGACGCGCTTGAGCAGATGGGTATGGCGGATTTCGCCCATCGCCAGATCAGTCAACTCAGCGGTGGTCAGCAGCAACGCGTCTTCCTGGCACGCGCATTGGTTCAGGACGCCCAACTCTACTTCATGGACGAGCCATTCGTTGGTGTCGATGCTCGCACCGAAGCGGCGATCATCGATCTGCTCAAGAACCTTCGGGATCGCGGCAAGACCGTGGTGGTGGTGCATCACGATCTCGATTCCGCCCCGCACTATTTCGATCATGTTGTCCTGCTAAATGTGCAGAAGATCGCCAGCGGTCCGATGGCAACCACGTTCACAACCGAGAATCTGGAGCGCACCTATGGTGCCGGTAAAGCCATGACCCGCGAGGCGGTGTCATGAGCACGCTTCACGATCTGATTTTCGACTACACGTTGAGGAATGTCGCTCTCGGCGGCATGCTCCTCGGCATCGTTGCCGGGGTGCTGGGGGCATTCGCTGTCCTGCGCCGCCAGGCACTACTCGGGGATACACTCAGCCACGCTGCTCTTCCCGGTATCTGTATCGCCTTCATGATCACGGGTTCGCGGGAGTCGCTGGTGTTGCTCATAGGTGCTGGTATCGCGGGTTGGATCGGCACCTGGATCCTCCTCCGCACCGTCAACGCGACCAAACTGAGCGAGGACACCATGCTGGGCGTCGTCCTTAGCGTCTTCTTTGGTGTCGGTATTCTCCTGCTCACCTATATCCAACAGACGAACAACGCAAATCAGGCCGGGCTGGACAAGTACTTGTTCGGGCAGGCTGCATCGCTGATCGCAAAAGACGTAGCGACGTTTGCGATCCTCGGTATCGCGTCGTTATCAGCGGTGTTCGTCTTCTATAAAGAGTTCAAGTTGCTCAGCTTCGATCCCGAGTTCCTGGCCAGTCTGGGACTACCTGTGCGTCGACTTGATCTGGCGCTAACCAGCCTGTTGGTGGTGGCGGTCATGATCGGGCTCCAGACCGTCGGTGTCGTCCTGATGGCCGCGATGGTGATTGGTCCGGGGACTGCCGCGAGACAGTGGACCGATAACCTACGCACGATGCTGGTGCTGAGTGGCATCTTCGGAGGATTGGCGGGGTTGATCGGTGCGGTGGTCAGTGTGCAGGCGAATCGCCTACCCACCGGACCTTCGATCATCCTGGCGCTGACCGTGATCGTGATGGCCTCCATTCTCTTCGCACCCGAGCACGGGATCATTGCCGACTGGTGGCGTAGCCGCACTCGGCGTGAATCCTTCAAGCGTGCGCTGGAATCGGGAGAACGACCATGACCAGTGGGACCGTCATTCTCCTCACCGGCATCCTCTGTGCGATGGCCTGCGCATTACCCGGGACCTTTCTGATTCTGCGCCGCATGGCGATGATGACCGATGCCATCAGCCACGCGATTCTGCCCGGACTCGTCTTCGGCTACTGGCTCGCCGGAAGTGCGAATCTGATTGTGGGTGCAGTCGGTGCAACTGCCGCAGCGATTCTCACCGTAACCCTGGTGGAGGCGCTACAGCGCACCCGGCGGGTCCGCGGTGCGGAAGCGATGGGCATCGTCTTCCCGGCGATGTTCGCGCTCGGTACAATCCTCATCTCGCGTTACTTCGCCAATGTCCATCTCGATACCGATGCGATTCTCTACGGCAATATCGAATTCTCCGCGTTTGAGCGCCTGGTGTGGAGCGGTCGCGATCTTGGACCACAGTCACTATGGGTGATGAGTATCCTGCTCTTCATCAATATCACCACGCTGACGCTGCTCTATAAGGAACTCAAGATCAGCACCTTCGATCCGGAACTGGCGCAGTCGCTGGGATTCTCCCCGGTGCTGATTCACTATCTGCTGATGTTGCTCCTCAGTGTGACAACCGTGGGCGCATTCACCGCCGTTGGTGCGATTCTGGTGGTGGCGCTGGTGATCGTACCAGCCGCCACCGCGTATCTGTTGACGGACCGGCTGATCGAGATGATGGTCGGGAGCGCGCTGATCGGTGCATTGGCCGCGATCGGCGGTTACTGGCTGGCGATGGGTATCGATAGCTCCATTGCCGGCGGCATCGTCACGATGGCTGGTGCCTTCTTCGGGCTTGCCCTGCTCTTCTCACCAAACCAGGGTTTGGTGGCGCAACGTCACCGGGCGCGCCTCAACAAGCAACGATTCGCCCTGGATTTGCTGGTCATGCATCTCTTCACTCATGAACGCACCGCCGATGAGTACAGCGAGAGCAGTCTGGGGCATATCGGAGCGGCATTACACTGGAGTCCAGATGAGGCCATGCGCACGATTCAGCGGGCATCGGATCGCGGGATGGTGGTTCATGCCAATGGCAATGTGGTGCTGACCGAGCAGGGTCGACACTATGTGCAACGGCTTTCGGTAATGAACAGGGTGCAGGTGCAGTGAGCGAACACAACCACACATATCAGGTTCAGGTGACCTGGACAGGCAACACCGGTAGCGGGACCGCTCGTCCCGCCGCTTACTCGCGCAGCCACGAGATCACCGCAATAGGTAAACCGATGATCGTCGGCTCATCCGATCCGGCATTTCGCGGCGATCCCACTCGCTGGAATCCGGAGGAGCTGATGGTGGTGGCGCTAAGTCAGTGTCATATGCTCTGGTACCTGGGTCTCTGCGCCAAACACGGCGTCGTGGTCACCGCCTATACGGATGCCGCTGAAGGCACCATGCGCGAACACGCCGATGGCAGTGGCGAGTTCACGCAGGTTATTCTGCGACCACGCATCACCCTCGCGAATCCGGCAGATCGAGACCTGGCCGATGCCCGACATCATGAGGCACACGAGATGTGCTTCATTGCGCGCTCGGTGAATTTCCCGGTGCACGTGGAAGCGACCTATCTCTAACCGGATATACAAGATATACTGTGGCTACGGTTCGATGGGAGATTGCTCGCTATCCCGGGCGTCAACCCCAAGGCTACGTGGGGAGAACACCGGTAGCGTCGACCCTTGTGGGCGACAACGAACCGAAGGTTCGTACCCGGCAGGATGTCCTCGACCCCGGGCTTAAAGCCCGAGGCCACGAACAGACAGGAGATATATCATGGTCACTCAACAACTACGTAAAGTCGGAAATAGCTACGTCATCACTATCCCAAAGGCGGAAGTTGAGCGGCTTGGCGCCAAGGAAGGCGACTTCATCGCATCCGACCATACCTTGCTCGAGATGAAGCCCGTTCTTAGCGCAGAAATGCAAGCCTACGCCGACAGAAACCGTGAAGCACTCACCGAGTTGATGCACTACCTCAAAGACAAGTAGCGATGGATAGCATCAAGTTCCTCACCGTGATGGATATTGTCGCTATTCACGCAGATGCCATGGAAATGGCGGATCAGGCTCCGGCAGCATTAGTCAGAGCGGACTTGTTGGAAAGTGCAGCCGCACACGCAAAGCAAGTTGCCTGGTATACAGGCGCGGGAATACCTGAAGTCGTTGTACACCTGACAACCCGCGTGGCTTTGGCCCACGCCTTTGTGGATGGGAACAAACGCACCGCCAGTTATGCTGGGTTACAGTTTGCGGCAACCAATGGAGGGCGCGATCCATCCCCCCGGGAAATGATTGCATTTGCTGACCATCTCATCGCCTATATCGAGGCGGATCCGGCAGATCGAGAAGCAGCCTTTGCCGAGTTCGTGGCATTTGTAGAGCAATGGTTCCAGGTGTAGCCAGACGCATCCTCAACCCGATACACTGTTTTCAGGGGGCGTTGATATTGGGATTCAACGTCTTTTCGTTTGCTTGGAGGAGTCACAGTTCATGAATCGGAAACTCATCGTCGAGTTCATCGGCGCGTTCTTCTTGATTACCGCCGCCGGTATGGGC
>JAMLHR010000045.1 GCA_023957015.1 Thermomicrobiales bacterium
TCGGTTCCGGATCGCCCGATACCGGTCCGGGCCTGACGGACAAGGGCAGGGATCTTGTCCGTGCCTGCAACCTGCTCGGTATCATGCTGGATGTCAGTCACCTGAACGAGAAGGGTTTCTGGGACCTTGCGGCAATTACTACCGCGCCGATCGTGGCGACGCACAGCAACGCCTGGAGCATCTGCCAGCACACACGCAACCTGACCGATAAGCAGTTGGACGCGATCGCCGAGAGCGATGGCATCGTCGGTGTGAACTACAATGTGCCGTTCTTCGATCCAGAAGGTCGCCGTCAAGCCGACGTGCCGCTTGGTTTGCTGGCCGATCATGTTGACTATTTAGTTGAGCGTATCGGTATCGATCGTGTCGGCTTCGGTTCGGATTACGATGGTGCGCTCATGCCGGAGGGCCTCTCCGATGTCAGCAAGCAGCAGAATTTGATCGATGAACTCCGCGCCCGCGGTTACGACGAGGAAAGCCTTCACAAGCTGGGCTACGGCAACTGGCTCCGCGTCCTCGAACTGACCTGGGGTAGTTTGGAGTAGGGCAGGGGGATTTTGGGGAGAAACAGCAGTGGACCCGGGCCGATCAAGCGCAGCACAGTAACCTGGTTTCCTGTGTGGAGTTGCGCTTGTGAGTTGCCCGGGTTCAGGCAGACCTTTAGAACCCGGATAACTCACGGTCGCGATTGGATGCGGGACCATAATCCTCTGTTCCGCGACCGATCGATCCGGGTCTACCCAGGGGTTACAGCCTTGATCCCAACTCGGTCATGCGACGGTGCTGTTCCTCGATCCAGGTAAGCTTCAACTCAATGCGCTGCCGCGCGGTGGCGATCTTTTCTTCCATTGAGGCGCGGATTTCATCCGCTTGCGGACCATCCCGCAGACCGGCAATCACCTCTTCCCAATGGGCAATCTTGCGCTCGTGCTCATCGATCTCGGCGCTGAGCTTGCGAATCTGATCCTCAGCGTGACCGCGCGCGTCCTGCGCGCGACGCTTGTTCTCCTGCTGGGCGCGACCAAAGATACGGTCGCAGATGGCGCGGAACTCCTTCCACTGCGCCTCACCGCGCTCGCGCGATACCGGACCGATTTTCTTCCATTCCGCCTGCAGTTCCTTGCAGCGAGCCGTCGCAGTCCGTGAATCCTGTCCGAGTAATGATTCCGCCTCGCTGATCAGTGCCTGTCGCGCCGCGTAGTTGGCGTCGCGCTCGGCCTGGCGAGCATCGAAGACAACGCGGCTGCGGGTGTAAACATCATCCTGAGCTGCACGGAATCGCCCCCACAGCGCGTCATCCGCTTCCTTGCCAGCGGAGCCGGTCGCTTTCCACTGCTGCATCAGCGGTTTCATCTTGATCTGGGCGTCGGCGACGTCTTCTTGTTGCATCAACGCTTCGGCCTGCTCCGCCAGATCCTGTTTGGTGACGGCGTTGGCGGTATACCACTCCGTACGATGGGTATTGAACACATCACGCGCGGCGTTGAATCGCGCCCACAGGGCATCGTCCCGTTCCCGACCGGCGAATCCGACTTCCTTCCAGTGATCCATCAACTGGCGCATGCGTAGACCGGCCGCGCGCACATCCGGGTCACCGGCCAGTTGTTCCGCTTCCTCGCAGAGCTGCTCCTTGGCTGCTGCGCGGTTGGCGAATTCCGCTTCCATTTCGGCGAAATGCTGACGGCGACGAGTCCGGAAGGCTCGCTCGTGTTCCTTGAATGCGTCCCATTGCTTGGTATCGATCTCTCGATCACCCACGGTACCGAATGCCTTGAACTGTGCCGCCAACGCGTCCAGTTCCTGAGCAGCGGTTTTCCAATCGGTACGATCCGAGATCTGTTTCACCTGCGCGATCAGGGTATCGCGCTCGGCGATACGAGCTTTTTGGGATATGCGAAGGTCTTCGCCGAGTTGTCGCAGTTCACTGCGGATGAGCTCCAGATCGCCGAGAACGTAGAGGGCGTCGACATCCGACAACCTACGATCGGCATCGCTGAATCGTCGCAGTCGCTGCTCATCGCCGCGTACCTCAGCACACCATGTGCGGGTGGCATCGAGTTCGGCCAGATACCGATCGCGGAGGACACCGATGGCGAAATCACGATCGTTGGCGACGTGGCCGATCTCACGATCTCGCTCACCATCAACCATGTGGATGGCACCATCCCGGTTGACATATCCGACAATGCGATCATCGAACACGATGTCGTCGGTTGAGGCGGCAGGGTAGCTATCGGGATGGGACAAGATCATGCTCCGGCAGATTGGGGTGCGTTGGTTATGGTGGCAGTGTACCCAACTGGCGTGAAAAAGGCTAAAGATTCAACTCATCCAGCCAGATCGGATTCGTCCAGGCGCGCTGTCCGGCGGCATCGAGCACGGTGACGCGGACGTAAGCGCTGACGAAGCGCTGGACTGGTAGTCGAACCTTGGTCAAACCATCTCCGCGTGTGAACTCGCGGATACTGCCACGGCCACCAGCATAGATGGCGATGGCGGGGTCGCACTCGATCACGATCTCGCTACCGGTGAGTTCGATGTGGTGAATGCGAGGTCCGTTGCTGGAATAGAAATGACCCCGCTTAAGCGACCGAAGTAGCGCCTCTGGCTCAAGCGAGTCCGCCATGACGTGCACCCATGCGCCCAGTGAGTCCGGCCGATCCGGCTTGCAGTGAGCATCGTCGCCTGCGGTGACACTGAAGCGATGACCACGGTTCGCCATCACATCGGCAAAGAGCCAGCCATTACCACGGTCGCAATCGTTCATATGCCCGTAGTTATAGACTTCGATCGCGTCAAAATCCTTGAGACTGAGGGCGTCACTGATAGTGACACCGTTCCAGCCGGGATGGCCAATGACCACGAAGGCACCCGCATCGCTGGCGCGAGCGGCGATATCCTGGCCGGTCTCGTTCGGTGTTGGCGCCGCGAAATCCAGGGGTAGTCCGTTGGCGACGATATGCCAGAGTTCACCATTTTCCATGCCCCAACCATGGAGCTCTGCACCGATCAGCGTGGTGAAATGATCATCGCGGAACGCGGATGTATCCGTAACCGGCCAATTGAAGGTCTGCAGGTGGTGGTCGGTGGCGGCAACGAAATCGTATCCATGATCCCGATAGAGTTGGCAGTATCCCTCGGGTGTAAGGGCACCGTCGGAGTTGGTGGTGTGGCCGTGGATATTGCCTTTATAGAACTTGCCGGATTGATCGAAGGGGAAGTTGTGCACGCGAATACCATCCTGAATCTGGGGAACGAAACAGGCTGACGTTGGTTCGCCAGCCTGTTTACGCTACCACCGTATTCGGGTTCTGTAGAGGGTTAACCCTCGTCACCTTCCTGCATCTCGTAGAAGCCGAAGAGATTCCCGGCCGGATCGCGAAAGGTGCCGAGGATATCCTCTTTATCGCGATTGGCTGGATCAAGGACCTGGCCACCGAATTCGGCGATGCGCTCCTCGGTCTCGGCTGCATCTCGCACCATGATGTAGATGATCGCGCCGGGATTATCGACGGCACTCAGTTGCTCGGTGAACCGGCCGTGGACCTGATTCACGGAATCATCAAACGAAATCCCCTGATGCGTCTCGCGCAAATTCCAGCCGAAGACCTCGCTGTAGAACGTTGCGGACGTCTGCGCATCAGTCGCGGGCAGCAGCATGTAGAGGATTTTGCCATGTGGTGGTTTGGGTGCAGCCATCAATGTCTCCATCAGTTAGGGGTAAGAACTGAGGGAAGCATACAGCGGATCACTCTGGCAGTACGCCACCCCAACTCGTGGGGTCAACATCCTCCACAGTTTGGGAGAAATACCAGGTGTGTCCACCCAGGTCACGCGCGCCGAACTGACGTTCGCCATACATGAACTCCGTGGGTTCGGAGGTGATCTCAGCCCCGAAGGCTCTGGCTCGCGCATAGATCGCGTCCACATCAGGAACGCGGATGGTCATGTAACCGGCGTTCCCGACAACGAGGTCGGAGCGCATTCCGCTAATGAGGCAGCCGCCATCACCGAAAGCGATCTGGGCGTGGTTGTCTCCGGCGCGGAATCGCTCGGTTACACCGAATGCGCCAACTAACCAGTCCACGACCGTGCCAACGTCCTGCGTGTAGGAGAGGGCGGGCACAAACGTGCCTGATGGAATAGATCGATTGTCTCTAATTGCCATGATGGTAGATACCTAACACGTTGCCATCGAAATCGCGGAAGCGTTGATACTGTTTCACAGATTCATACGTTCCCCTGCGCTCAGCCACCACTTCCAGAGTTGTAGAGCCCAAGCACATTACCATCGATATCACGAAATCGTTGATATTGCTCTGTCATACCAAAGTGCTGTAGTTCACCAATTAAAGAGCCACCGGCCGCCACGATCTCGGCAGCAGTTGCTGCCACATCCTGCACCCAGATATCGACCTCGTAACCGCCTTCGCGCGCGGTGAATGATGTGTCCCACATTCCACTGACGCCACCGGTGGGGTCGTCGAATGCGAGATCGCCGTTATCGTGACCGCGGATGACCCAGCCAAACACGCTGGTATAGAACTCGGCTGACTTACGCGGATCGGTGCTGGCCAGAATGAGGTAGCAGATCTTGCCGTGTTTCTCGGGCATTGATCACTCTCCCTGTCTATTCCACACCCGGAAAGAGCTCCCGCGGTGCGGCATCCTGTGGTTGATAGCCGAGGACTTCTCGGGCGTGCTCGATATCCCAGAGTTTACGCGGGTTGTCGCTGATACCGTAGACCAGCGCCCAGCTCACCTCCGCCTCGATACTGCGTTCAATCAGATGCACGCAGTCACGATTACTGAGCCAGACGGCCCGCACCCGCATCCGCTTCTCACGTATACGCGGTTCGTTGTCTCGCTCCACATCCCACAACAGTGCCGGGTAGGTGTCGTTCTCGGTGCCCATACAGCCACCGATTCTCAAGCAAATGATCTCCAGTCCGTGATGATCGACATAGTAACACCATTGCTTCGCCATAGGCTTTGGAGACGCCGTACAAGCTGTCCAGTATGATCTGCTGGTGTGATCGATCTGGCGACCATCGTTGATGTCCCAAATGTCTGGTTGGTTTGCTGTCTCGAAGGTGCCGACGGCATGATTGCTGCTACTGAACACCACCCGCTTCACACCAGCCATTTTGGCGGCCTCAAACACATTCCGCAGTCCGATGATGTTGTTCTGCAGCACGTCGTCCCAGATGCTTGATACCTCCGACGATCCTGCCAAATGCACCACGGCATCAGCACGAGTGAATGCCTCCACGAGCGCATCCAAATCGGTCGTATCGGCTAGCACATCGGTGTAGTCCCCTTCAGAGCGGGCCAGTCCAACCGCTTCATAGCGATCGCCGTCTCGCCAGGCATCCATAAGCATGCGACCGATGAGACCGGCTGAACCCGTGACCACAACTCGTTTCATTCCTGTGCTTCCTTTCGGGTGCTACTATGCCGGAGGCCGTCTCGCCTCTGAATCGGGGATGTTCATGCAAGCTTTCAACATCGCAGATCGCAATTCTACTGTCAGGCGAGTGCTACCAGGCGTGCTGGTATGTGCGGTGATTACCGCTATCGCCTTTGCATTGGCTGCGATTCAGGAGTCGATCATCGATCATGCCATCCTGGAGCCGTTGGTACTCAGCCTGATTCTCGGGCTCTTGCTACGGATGGCCTGGACTCCACCCGCCGTCTTCGAGAAGGGTATCGCCTTCTCCGGCAAGCAACTCCTGGAGTTCGCGATCGTCGTCCTGGGCATCACGCTCAACCTCGGTGCGATTGTCGATGCCGGTTGGAAGCTGATCGTTTCCGTATTGCTGCTGGTGAGTATGACACTCGTGGTTGGTATCGCCGTCGGCAAGGCGATGGGATTGAGCGTCAAACTGGCGACGCTTATCGCTGTCGGTAACGCCATCTGCGGCAATAGCGCCATTGCCGCGGTCGCACCGGTGATCCGTGCTCGGAAGGAAGATGTGGCCGCAGCCATCGCCCTCACGGCAGTGTGGGGCGTTGGTGTGGTCCTGGTTCTGCCGTTGTTGGTGCCACTGCTCGATCTCAGCGATGAACGCTTCGGTACCGTTGCCGGTCTGAGCGTCTATGCCGTACCACAGGTACTGGCGGCTACGTTCTCGGTCAGCGTGGTCGCTGGTCAGGTTGGCAGCCTGGTGAAACTAACGCGCGTCATCATGCTTGGTCCGGTGGTTGCGCTCTTCGCCTGGCTCTATCGTAATGAAGGCGAGGTCGCTCAGCGACCGGGTCTCAGCAAGTTCCTGCCGTGGTTCGTCATCGGCTTCTTCATTTGCGCGGGCATCCGCACGTTGGGGTTGATACCGGATAACCTGGTTGAACCCGCCACGAACCTGAGCCGCGTTCTCACCGCTATCGCCATGGCTGGTCTGGGGCTTGGTGTCGATATCCGCTCTATCCGCCATTCCGGCGGCCCCGTGCTTCGCGTCGTGAGTATTCTGACGGTTCTGCTCGTCTCCTCGGCCCTCTTCGTCACCTGGCTGTTGGGTATCGGATAATCTTGGTGGGGGAGTAACTCGTGCGTATCCTGCAAGTTCTGTATTACTACGAGCCCTATACCAGCGGACTGACGATCTATGCTGCTCGCCTTGCGCGCGAGATGACCGCGCGCGGCCATCAGGTGCAGGTTATCTGCTCGCGCCACGAATCCACCCTGCCGAAACACGAGGTTACAGCCGATCGTGTTGACGTCACCCGGCTGCGGGTACTGGCCAACGTCGATCGTGCCGTGCTGCTACCGGGACTGATACCCACCGTGCTACGACGTCTCCATGATGTCGACGTTGTTCACCTGCATTTACCCATGGCGGAGACCGCGCTACTGGTGGCTCTTTGCCGACTGCTTAAGAAGCGTGTGGTGGTGACGCATCATGCTGATCTCGTATTGGCTGGATCACCCTTGGCACGATTGGCGGCGAACGTGGCCAACGTGAGTAGCATCGTCGGTGGTCGCTTGGCGGACGTATTTGTCACAAACACCTATGCTCGTGCCAAGGTGAGTCCGGTTAGTCGCTTTATGCGCCGAAATGTGGAGGTGATTCCGCCACCAATTCTGCCGCACCCTCTCCCAGCGGATGCGCGACAGGCATTTCGTGACGAGCGCGACTGGGGCAGTCGACCGGTGATCGGATTTGTTGGTCGCTACGCTTCCGAGAAGGGGCTCGAGATTCTTTTGCAGACCATCCCACTCGTTCGTATGCGTTATCCCGATGCGCTCTTTGCCCTTGCAGGTCCGCATACCGATCCCCGCACCGGCAAGCGGCGAGAAGGTCCGTGGTCCCCTTGGTTGGCGCGCTATGGGTATGCCGTGGAAGAGTTCGGTTATATCAGCGATGACGATCTCGGGCGATTCTATGCTGCAATTGACGTGTTGGCTCTGCCAAGTATCGACTGGACCGAGAGCTTCGGCATGGTACAGATTGAAGCCATGCAGCAGGGAACGCCTGTTGTGGCCAGCGATCTTCCGGGTGTAAGTGATCCCGTCCGGGTCACGGGTGGAGGCATCATCGTGCGGCCGGGCGATATGAGCGCCCTCGCCTCCGCGATCGCCGAAGTGTTGGGTGCCCCTGAACGATACGTTCCCGATCAGTGCCTACTAGCTGAGAACTACTCACTTGCGCATGTCACCGCCGCTTGGGAGCGCGTGTACGGGGGTGCGTTGTGATCCGGCGGATTGGCTTTGCGCCACTTCTCATCATCATCGTTGGCATGGCTCTTACCCTGCGCGTACTGGGATTGAACTGGGACCTTGGTACCCATCTGCATCCCGACGAGCGCTTCATGGTTTGGGTCACGACTGATATGAAGTGGCCGGGATCGATTGGCGCCTACTTCAACACAGCGATTTCACCTCTGAATCCATACAATACCAACCGCGATTCATTCGTCTACGGCACCTTTCCGTCGTTCCTGGTCAAGGCCATCGCGGGCGTTTTCGACAAGGACGTGTATGGCGAATTGCATCTCGTTGGCCGTGCAGTTAGTGCCTTTTTCGATACCGGCACCGTTGTTCTGACTGCGCTTATCGGTCGGCGTTTTTGGAGCGAGCGCGTCGGGTTGTTGGCGGCACTCTTCCTCGCCTTCACGCCGTTGATGCTACAAACCGCGTATTACTTCACTGTCGATTCGTTCGCTACCTTCTTTGTAGTGGCAGCCTTCTGGTTCGCGGTGAGGAGTTGGGATCGTCACTCCATCGCCTGGATGGCGGTTGCTGGCGTAATGGTTGGTCTGGCAGGAGCAAGCAAACCAAACGCCCTGCTCTGTATCGTTTTTTTGGCTCTGCCAGCCCTCGAGTTGGTGCGCACGTCCGGCTGGCGGGCATTGATACCCACTGTCCGTGATCGTGTCTACCCTGCCGTCGCAGCAGGAGTGGTTGGCGGTCTGTTCGCATTCTCTACCTTTAGGATTGCCCAGCCCTACGCTTTTGTAGGTCCGCATTGGTGGAGCGTGGGACTAAACCAACAATGGCTGGATGACCTTGCGTTTTGGCGTACTGTGCAGACTGGCCTGGTTGATATGAAACCCAGTGTTCAGTGGTTTGATCGCACACCGGTGCTCTATATCATGCAAAATCTGGTGTTGTGGGGAATGGGGGTTGCCCTCGGCATTAGCGCCATGGCCGGGCTTGGCGTGCTAGTCTGGCGACTTCTGCACAGCACCACCTGGCCGGACTGGTTTATGCTCGGAATGGCAGGCTGGAGCATCGGAAATATCGTCTTGTACGGCACTGGTATCGCGCAAAACCAGCGCTACCTCATGCAGATCTATCCCTTCCTGGCTGTCTTCGCCGCCGCAGCACTCATTGAGGTGGCTGATCGCTGGCGACGTTGGCATCTCGGACGCATCCTGTTGGGGATGGTGACACTCTATACCATCGTTTACGGCTTGGCCTTCACATCCATTTTCGTCCGGCCAATCACTCGCATTGAAGCCACGGAATGGATCTTCGAGAACGTTCCCGCTGGCTCCATGATCTCCAACGAGTACTGGGATGATCCGTTGCCCCTGCCACTTGCGGGATACGATCGCGGACTCTATCCGACGATGACGCTGGACCTCTATGGCGATGAGTCGGCCGACAATAGCAAGGTGACGACATTGGTCGGTCAGCTGGCGCAGATCGACTATGTGGTGTTGAGCTCGAATCGCATTATCGATTCCGTTGCTCGCCAGCCGGAGCGGTATCCGGTTGCCGATCGCTTCTACGAGATGCTGTTGAGCGGTGAGCTCGGTTTCGAACCGGTGCAGGAGTTCACGCGTGGACCCGCTATCTTCGGTCTGGAGTGGAACGACCTCTCCGCCGAGGAGTCGCTACTGGTCTACGATCATCCCCAGGTCCGCATCTTTAAGAAGACGGATAGTTTCTCCGCCCAGCATGTGTATGACGAACTGAATGTCGCTTGGGGTAGCGGTGGTTTGCACTACATTCCCGGCGATCCCGCACCGGACCAGATGCTGCTATCCGACACGGATATCGCCACCTCGGTTCAGCACGGTAGTTGGAGCGATCAGTTCGGCTCGGGTGTGATCCAGCGCTATCCACTGGTGTTCTGGTGGTTGGCGATTCAGGCGATCGGCCTGGTTTCCTGGCCGTTGACATGGCGACTCTTCGGTCATTTGCCGGATGCTGGTGCCATGTTGGCGAAAGCGGTTGGTCTGCTGGCGACCGTTGCGATTACGTTGACGCTGGTCTCCTATACGTCTGCGTTATTCACCCGCTCTACGATCCTCGTTGCCTTGCTTATCCTGGGGTTGGTGAGTGCGGGCTGTACGCGTCGTCATACATCCCGGTTCATCGGTGATATCCGCACGCGGTGGCAGGTCTTTCTCATCGGCGAGGCCTTCTTTACGTTGGCGTTCACCCTGATCGCGATGATGCGCGGCTGGCAACGGATTGCGCCCGATGCCGAGCTGGCCCAGTTCACATCGGTGATGCGATCGAGTTCGCTTCCTCCCCTCGATCTTTGGTTCAGCGGTGGCATCCTCCATACCTACTGGGTTGCGTTGCTACCCTGGGTATCGGTGGGGAGGCTCCTGGGTATCGAACCGGTGGCTGCCTTTGGGCTTACCATTGCCACGGTCGTTGCTCTGACTGCTGCGCTGGTTGGCAGTACGGTCTCACTACTCACCCGAAGTCGATTGGCGTTGCTTGCACCGATCATCGTAGTTGCGGCCTCGGGGACGGGCTTTACGGAGGGGCTGGCGCCGCAGTGGCTGCAGGGTGATGTTCCTCTCTCGATGCTCGCCATGCTGCCATTGATCGCGATGCTGTTGCTGACGTTGATTGGTCGCAGAGATCATCTCCGCTGGCCACTGCTGGCGACAGCGCTTGCGCTTGGCGCGATTGTCGCCGGGGCGGAGTGGGGAATCATCGTTGGCGCGGGTCTGCTCTTCGTCGGTCTGATGCTGCCTGCTCTGCAGGAGCGAATAGATACCGATCCCTGGTGGCCGGTGGTGCGACGCTCGTTTGCGAGGGCGTGGCTGTGGCAGCGCTTGGTGTGGCCATCTGGTATCCCGCTATTTCCGCCCACACCGCGACGTATCGCAATCTGGTCACACCACATCTCTGGACTGTGGATTCACTGGTGACGACGATCGGAATGATGGTGTTCCTCGCGCTCCTGATCATGACCTTCGGTGCCAGCCAGGCTCTGGCGGAGACGCTGCACGAAGGTTGGGTCGGTATGCTGACGGCCGCCATCGCAGCTGGGGTGGTCATGGCCCTGCTCATTGTCGCTATCGTTGCGGATTCCGCACTGCTTATTGTCATGGCACTATCACTCGTTGCCGTACTTGCACTCTGGCATTGGTTGCGCGATGTCGTCATGCAGTGGTCCATCTCGCTGGTGCTCCTCGGTGTGGCGTTGCTGGTCTACGCTCAGGTGAGACCGGCACATGCGGACATCAACGGTGTCATATCCACCGAACAGATGATCCCCGTCGTCTGGATGTTGCTGGTGGTCGCGGTGTTGACGGGGGCCATCTCGCTTGCCCACCTTGTGCCCACGGCGCAGCGACGCTACGCGGCGACGGGAATGGCCCTGGTCATGGCATTGGTGGTTGCGCCGACGCTATCGGCGTTACGAGACTCCGTCGCGGCCGTCGATTGGTCGCCCTCTGGCGATCCTGCGATCTCCGCATCCGTGACCGAACTGGAGGCCGCCACCTGGCTGCAGGAACAACCAGGTATGCCGGTGATACTGTCGTTGCCAGACGCGCATGTTCCGCTCGTGACGATTTCCGGGCAGCCATCGGTGGCATCCTCAAACTTCGCCTATCGCACCCGGCCAGGCTGGGATCGTTGGTGGAGCGACGTAGGACGGATATCTCCACCATCTGTGCTTCGCTCAGCGATTGGGACACGATCGCACCGCTGTTGGATCGCTACCGCATCGACTACATCGTTGTTGGCACACCGGAGCGTATCCAGTTTGGCGTTGATTTGGATGCGTCTGTTGTGACTGACGGTAATCTGGAGATCGCCTGGCAGGGTAGCGATCTCATTATCTATCGCGTCATCCGACCATAGGAGGAGCCCATGACTGATTCGGGGTCATCATCACGCGCGATTGCCTGGCCACTGGTCGCGCTTCTGGCCGTGGTGTCGCTGCTTGGCGGTGTTTGGCTGGGAGCAGTCGCGTTTGTTGCCGATGAGAAGCCATCGCCGCGAATAGTACCGATTCAGGTTCTGGATGACACCCTCAAGGCGGGCGGCAATGTGGAGTACATACCCGATCGCGAGATCTACGTGCTTTCGCTGCAGCGCATACCACCGCCACCTGAGGGATCGTCCTATCAGATCTGGTTCGGGAACGATGATGTCATCGTTTCCGCCGGTCTCTGGAATCCAACCGCCACCAGATTCGCTGTCGTCGCCTATGAGAGTCGCTACGACACGATGTTCATTACGCTCGAACCCTCGCCGCGTGGAAGCGACCAACCGACGACCGAGCCACTGATCGAGATCGATCTTACGGCGCTCTGACGGGACCGTGACACCCTCCTTAAAACGCGCTATACAGATGCAAACGCCTCCGAAGATATCGGGGAACACCAACAGACAAGGAGCTCAATGATGAGCGAGACAACACCGCTTATTGCTCACGATGGACCGATCCGCTGGGGTATCGTCGGTACCGGCAATATCGCCAAGATTTTCGCGCGCGATATGCCGCTGGCCGCCAATGCTGAGCTGCTGGCAGTTGGTTCGCGATCGCAGGAGAAGGCTGATGCCTTCGGCGATATGTTCAATGTGCCGCGCCGCTATGACAGCTATGAGGGAATCGCCAACGATCCCGATATCGATGTCGTCTACGTCGCCACACCGCATCCGATGCATCACGACATCACTATCCAGTTGCTCAACGCGGGCAAGAATGTGTTGTGCGAGAAGCCGTTGGCGATGAATGTCGCCGAGACGCGCGAAATGATCGAGGCAGCCCGCACCAACAACCGCTTCTTCATGGAAGCCATCTGGACTCGTTTCCGGCCGGCGATGGTCAAGGTGCGCGAGTTCCTGGCCGATGGTTCGGTTGGTGACGTTCAGTACATGACCACCACCATGGGCTGGAACAATCCGTTCGATGCCGACTTCCGTCTCTTCAATAAGGCACTGGGCGGTTCCGCCTTGCTGGATGCCGGTATCTATGCCGTGCAGATGGTACAGATGGTGCTCGGCAAGCCGGTCGAGATGGTCAGCGTCGCCACGCTGGGCGAGACCGGCGTGGACGAGAACTGCATGATTACCACCCGTCATGAAGGTGGTGCCGTTGCAACGCCGGTATCACTGTGCGTGCGAGCAGTCGCAATCTGTGCGTGATTCCGGATCGAATGGCACCATCCTGATGGATCACGATTGGCACCGACCCAGCACCTTCACCCTGTTCCGCAATGGCCAGGAACCGGAGTTCTTCGATTGCAGCCACGAGGGTATCGGCTACCAGTTCGAGATGAACGAGGTCGAGAAGTGCCTGCGCGAGGGAATCATCGAGCATCCTGTGATCAGCTGGGATGACAGCCTGCAGATCGCCCAGATCATGCAGGATGCCCTGCGTAGCTGGGGTGTCACCTTCCCCTACGACCGCGACTAGCCTGGTGAACACGCGCGTATGGACCCGTGTTGATCCCCGGGTTCATACCCGCGCCATTTTGCTCCCGCTGGCACTGCACACTCCGACTCGCTACCATACCGCAGTATTAGCGAGGAGATTGTGTCGTGCCCAGTAGCAGACATTCCGGTGGACCCGAGCGTGTTACCGTTATCGGTCTAGGGCGATTCGGTACCGCTGTTGCTCACGAGCTTTCCGAACTCGGTTACGAGGTCATGGCGATTGACCGCGATGAGCAAAAAGTGCAGGCCGCGTCCGAGTACGCCACCCTAGCCGCTCAGGGCGATGGCACCGATCAGGAACTCCTGGAGCAGCTAAACGTGCCGCAATCCGATGTGGTGGTTGTGGCGCAGGGCGAGAACCTTGAAGCCAGTGTGCTATCCACCATGTTGCTGAAGAAACTCAACGTGCCGTGGGTGGTGAGCAAGGCCAAGACCACACTCCACGGTGAGCTACTCCACAAGGTCGGTGCCGATCGCGTCGTTTTTCCTGAGATGGATGCGGGCAAGCGGCTGGCCCATTCGCTGGGTGTACGTCACATTACGGATTACATCACGCTCTCAAATACCGGTGGTATCGCCAAGATCGAGGCACCTGCGAACCTAATCGGCCAAACGATCGAGAATCTGATAAAGGATCGCGAGGGAAAACTCAATATTCTGCTAATCAAGCGCGGCAACCAGCTTATCACGGTGCCGCACTATCAGGAGATGATTCGGGCTCACGATGAGCTCGTGATTGTTGGCAGTGACGCGGATATTGGTGCGTTCGTTGACCACCGACCCGGCCTACCAAAACTCCAGTGAGCACCCCCCGTCCACACCGGCCCGGTAATCGCGTTGTACGCAAGCGGCTTGATGCCCAGGCGGTGATTACCCTCTCAGACGATACGCGTGCAGAGTCAGCGCCTACCGCAACATCCCACGCCAAAGTGTTTCTGGTTGCGGTGCTGGTTGTCGTGAGTATTGGCACAGCTCTTCTCATGTTGCCTTGGGCTACTGAGGATGGAGATTCTACAGGTGCTATCGATGCCCTGTTTACCGCGGTATCGGCGTTTTCTGTGACTGGTTTGGTCACGCTGGATACGCAGGCTCACTGGAGCTTCTTCGGCGAGTTTGTCATTTTGGTTCTGATTCAGCTTGGCGGATTTGGGTTCATGGCTGGAACATCCATGATTCTCATCATGCTGGGGCGAGGGTCCAGTTTACGGGCCAACATGATGATGCAAGATGGCTCTCCGACCATGAGCCTGCGAGAGGTCTATACATTCTCCCGGCGTATCGTGCGGTACATGCTTGTCGCAGAGATAGTCGGCGCGGTTGTTCTCTCCTTTCATTTTGCTCGCTATGAAGCACCTGGCACCGCAATTTGGTGGGGTGTGTTCCATTCCATTTCCGCATTCTGCAATGCAGGATTCGATCTCCAAAGCACTTCGCTCTCGATGGGAGGCCACGCTCGTTCTCCATTGGCGCTCACCACCATTGCCCTGCTCATCCAACTGGGATCACTCAGCTTTATGGTCGTAGCGGATGTCTGGCGTCAACGTCGTTGGCGATCCTTACAGCTCGACACCAAGCTAGTGCTGCTGGTGAACTTCGTGCTTGTCGTGGGGTCTGCACTTTGGTTTCTGGTGGTGGAGTGGAACTCAGCATTGGCACCCATAGAAACAGGATGGAAACCACTAAATGCTGGATTTCAGGCTATTGCAGCACGGACTGCCGGGTTTAGTAGTGCAGATTGGACTCAAGCTCACAACGCCACCATCTATCTTTGGGTTGTTGTCATGATGATCGGTGGTGCTGCTGGATCCACGGCAGGTGGCGTGAAGCTGGCTACCATTGGGATTGTATTCATGGCGGTGATTTCCACGCTGAAAGGTCAGCCAGAGCCACAGGCATTTGGTCGTCGGATCGCTCACCAGGTGGTATATCGGGCGTTGGCACTGATAGCTATCTTCATGACGATGCATTTCGTTCTGTCAATGATGTTAGTGATGTCAGAAGACATACTGAACGCTGAACGTTTCAGCTTTGTCTCCCTCATGTTTGAGGCCATGAGCGCGCTTGCCACCGTCGGTCTTTCCACTGGTGTTACCAGCGCGCTAAGCGACGGCGGCAAACTGGTGCTGGTGCTTGGGATGTTTATTGGCCGCCTGGGTCCAATCACCCTTGTCTATGCGCTTACCCGTCGCATGAGAGCGGAACGATTCCGTTATCCAGAAGCATCGATTCGTATCGGTTAGGCTTCATCAGCTCGACTGGCCGTGGCACGGAGCATGAGGAATGTTCCGATCAATGCTGAAGCCAGTGATCCGGTGATCACGCCGATCTTCGCCATATCGAGGTAATGCGGGGCAGAAGAGAAGGCTAGGCCAGCAATGAAGATACTCATCGTGAATCCGATACCGCACAGTACCGACATGGCGTGGATGATAGACCATGATGTTCGGGCTGGCATGCGGGCTATCCCCGCTTTGACCAGAAGCCAGATTGTGCCGAAGATGCCGATCTGTTTGCCAACGAACAGTCCCAGGATGATGCCGAGGGGGAGTGTATCGGCAACATCGCCGACTCGCATGCCGCTCAGGTGAACTCCGGCGTTGGCGAATCCAAAGAGTGGCAGGATGCCGAAGTTGACCCAGTAGATGAGTCGATGCTCCAGGACATTCAATGGGGCAGGTGCGGAATCCGATGATCCTCGTGACGGCAAGCTCATCGCTACGATCACGCCCGCTAGGGTGGCATGCAGACCGGAGTTAAAGACCGCGATCCACAAGCCCGCGCCCACCAACAGGTACGGCCAAATTGCGTAAACGGAGCGTTGATTCAACAGCGCGAGCGCTGCCGCCAGGACGGCACTAACGATGAGCCAACCGGTCGAGACGCCTCCTGAGTAGAAGATGGCAATGACGAGGATCGCGAGAAGATCGTCAATGATGGCGATACCAACCAGTAACACCCGAATGGAGGCTGGCACGCGCTTCCCTAACAACGTCAGCACGCCGAGGGCAAAAGCGATATCAGTTGCGGTTGGAATCGCCCAGCCATCATGGTGGCTTGAGATGTCACGATTAACCGTGATGAAGATGACCGCAGGGACAACCATGCCACCCATGGCGGCCAATCCCGGCAGCAACCTGTCTCCCCAGGTTGAGAGTGCTCCAGACACCATCTCCCGTTTGATTTCCAGCCCAACCATCAGGAAGAAAAGTGCCATCAGGGCGTCGTTGATCCACTCGTGAACGCTGAGTGGACCAACCGCGAAATGGAGCAAATCGTGGTATGTGCCATTGAGGACCGTGTTCGCCACAATCATGGCTAGTGCAGAGGCGAAAAGCAGGACAATTGCCGCGGCAGGCTCGCTGCGAAAGAAGCGGAGAAGCATGAGTCGTACCCATAAAAACGCAAGGTGACATGCATCGCCGAATACGGCAATGACTGAGGCAATGAAACCGTACCATATGGCGCTGTAAAGAAAAGGCTAACCGCCCGGGGGATGGCCCGGGCGATTATGACACAACACCACGTTTAGGAGGGAAGGGGGTTGAACGGTCGCTGTGGCTGGCAACGCCGATCACGTTGGTGTTAACTCAATAGTAGAATCCCCAGGCCACCATGACTGGTACCGTTGGTATACGATTTTCGTACCATTTGCACCGGACATAAACGCCCGAAAACAGCTATGTTCTGGGCCGTTGCATTTCCGACCGCGATACTCAGAATACCGCGCCGTTACGCGGATTCCGGTTCCCCAGCCACCCGGTTCAGACCGGGTTTGTGTGTTACGATACAAGCGGTCTGCGGGTAGCAAACGTACCCGCCAGCTTCACATGCATGGAGTGGGGACACGTGGAGTTTCTGGGCAGCAATTGGATCGTTGTGGTCTTTATGGTGGTAGCCACCTTCATCATGGGTTTTGCCATGGCGGGTATCTCCTCCGTGGTGGGTCCATCGCGCCCAAACAAGGCCAAGTCCGCCCCCTATGAAAGCGGTATCCCTGATATCAAGCCGGTGCGGCCGCAGTTCACTGCGCGCTTCTACGTCATCGGTATGTTGTTCGTTATCTTCGATCTCGAAGCAGCGTTCATGTATCCGTGGGCGGTCAACTTTGACGTCCTCGGAATGGGTGGCTTCGTGCACATGATGATCTTCGTGTCGCTGCTCCTGCTGAGCTATGTGTACGCGTGGAAGAAAGGTGCCCTCGAATGGGTCTGATCGACGATCGCTTCGACAAGAACATCTTCACGACCTCACTGGATTTCCTCTTTAACTGGGGTCGGCGATCCTCCCTGTGGTGGTTGCAATTCGGTTTGGCCTGCTGCGCGATCGAGATGATCTCCGCATCGATGGCTCGCTTTGATCTTTCCGAGCGCTTTGGTATGCTCTTCCGTTCTTCGCCGCGTGCCGCCGATCTCATGATCGTGGCCGGTACGGTAACGAAGAAAATGGCGCCAATCGTGCGCACACTCTACGACCAGATGTCTGAACCCAAGTGGGTGCTGAGTATGGGCAGCTGCGCCAATGTCGGCGGTCCCTATGACACCTACGCGGTGGTTCAGGGGGTGGATCAGGTGGTACCGGTGGACGTCTATGTTCCGGGTTGCCCGCCAACGCCGGAGAGCCTGTACTACGGCATTCTGCAGTTGCAGAACAAGATCATTAAGTACGACACCATGGCGCGCAAGGAAGGTAAGGGGCGAGCAGAGGATGCTCGCGTTGCCGAGCGCCAGATGGCGATGGTCGGGATTCGGGGTTAGTAACCGCCGGGATTGCACCGGTTCGGGTCAGAGGAGAGCACCGTGACTGACGGTGAGAACCAAAAATCGAATGCCGTTGTGACAACGGGTACCGGATGGGAGCGCGAGCTCTACTACGATGACGATCTCAGCAAGCATCCTGTGGTGCGCGAGCTGAGCGCCGTCTTTCCGGATGACTTCCTGGATGCCGTGCGCTTCCGCAACGAGACAACCATCTACGTCACACCCGCCAGATTCCGTGATATCGCCATGTATATGCGCGATCATGAGAAGCTGCAGATCAACTTCCTGTCTGACCTGACAGCGGTCGATATGCTCAATCTGCGCACCGCTCCCCGCTTCGATGTCACCGCGCAGCTATACAGCATTCCGAATCGCGTTCGTCTCCGCATGAAGACCAGCATTGATGATGGCCAGAGCGTGCCCTCCCTGGTGCCCGTGTTCAACGGTGCCAACTGGATGGAGCGCGAATGCTACGACATGTTCGGCATTTTCTTTGAAGGCCACCCGAATCTCCGCCGCATTCTGCTGCAGGATGATTGGGATGAGGGTCACCCGCTGCGCAAGGATTACCCGACCCGCGGCTGGAAGGACTTCCCGGTCTATAACAAGGAACGTACGATTCGGCGCACCAAGACGCGCTGGACCGGGCGAGGGGTGTAATCCATGGAACCGACGAAGACCGAATTCAACGTCATGGAGTCCACCCAGACCGATTACTCCGGCACCCTGATGGTGGAAGACGAGCACGAGCTTGCCAGTGGCGAGCGGGTGATGACCCTGAATATGGGTCCGCAGCACCCCTCCACACATGGCGTGATGCGGGTGCTCCTCAAGCTCGATGGCGAGACCGTGATCGAGTGCGATCCCATGATCGGCTATCTCCATCGCGGTACCGAGAAGCTCAGCGAAACCAAGCGTTACGCCCAGATCGTGCCGTGGACTGACCGACTGGACTACACCGCGGCTCCGCAGAACAACCTCGGCTACGTGCTCGCGGTTGAGAAGCTGCTGGGGCTGAATGTACCTGAGCGCGCTCAGTACTGGCGTGTGATCATGGTTGAACTCAGTCGCCTGGCCAGCCATCTGGTGTGGCTGGGTACACACGCGCTCGATATCGGCGCACTTTCCATGAGCCTCTACACGTTCCGCGAACGTGAGATGATCATGGACATCTTCGAGACCTTCTGTGGCGCGCGATTGACCACCAATATGATGGAAATCGGCGGTTTCAGCCGTCCGTTGCCGGATACGCTCATTGAGCAGATTCGCAACTTCCTGCGCGTCTTCCCGAATCGCATCACGGAATACACCGATCTGCTTACTGCCAATCCGATCTGGCTTGCCCGTACCAAGGGTGTCGGTGTGATCACACCGGAGGCAGCCACATCCTACTCACTGACCGGTGCCTGCCTGCGTGGATCCGGTATCAACTACGACATTCGCAAGGCGGATCCGTACCTGGTCTATGATCAGCTCGATTTCGAGGTGCCGCTCGGTCAGTTCGGTGATGTGTTCGATCGCTACCTGGTGCGTGTCGAGGAAATGCGACAGGCTCATAAGATCATCACGCAGGCACTGAACTACATTGAGCACGATGATCGGCCGATGATGGCCTATGAGAGTGCCTACGTCATGCCGCCGCACATGGGCACCATGACCACGGCTGAAGATATGCAGCGCCACTTCGTGTGGGTGATCAAGGGATTCAGTGCCCCGATTGGTGAGGTTTACCACGCCATCGAGCATGGTAAGGGCGAGTTCGGTATCCACATCGTGTCGGATGGTGGGTCGATGCCATATCGCATGCGCATCCGCACACCAGATTACGTGAACCTGGGCGTACTGCCGCACATGGCGCAGGGTGCCATGTTGGCGGATATGGTGGCGCTGATCGGTACGATCGATATCGTGCTGGGGTCAGTGGACCGGTAAACGAAACAAACGGGGAATCGCCCCTCGGCTGGGGTGATCGGAGAGAACGGTGTCAGTGGGCAACCATTGCCACCCAGAGGCAGAAACCGGAACATGGGTGACCAGCCAATTTGGATCACGTTTATCGTGACCTTTGTCATCATGATTGTGCTCCTGACGAGCATGGCCTACACCACCTGGTATGAACGCAAGGTGTTGGCCCGCTTTCAGGACCGGATTGGGCCTACCCGCACGGGTCCGGCTGGTTTGCTGCAGCCATTGGCCGATGCCGTCAAGCTCATGGGCAAGGAAGACCTGATACCGGAAGCCGCCGATCGCAAGGTCTTTTACTTTGCTCCGATGATCACCTTCATCACCGCCATTCTCGCCGCCGCGGTGATTCCGTGGGGCGGTACCATCGAACTCTTCGGTCAGAGCGTCAATCTTTACCCCACCGATCTCAATGTCGGTGCGTTGTTCATCCTTGCCACCGGCTCGATTGGTGTCTACGGCATCATCCTCGGTGGATGGTCCTCCGGTAATCGCTACTCGCTGCTCGGTGCGATCCGCTCCGCCGCGCAGGTGATTTCCTATGAATTGATCCTCGGCTTCTCGCTGGTCGGTATCTTCATTATCACCGGCACGATGAGCCTGAAGGAAATCATGTTCCGCCAGCACGAGACCATTAGCTTCGGTCCCTTCGAGATCGCCAACTGGTTCGTGCTGAGTCAGCCGCTTGCCTTCGTCCTCTTCGTTATCGCCGCAGTGGCCGAAACCAATCGCGCTCCGTTTGACCTTCCGGAAGCAGAGTCCGAGCTTGTGGCCGGATTCATGACCGAATACTCGGCCATGCGCTTCGCGCTCTACTTCCTGGGCGAGTACATCAGCATGATCATCATGAGCCTGTTCGCCTCCACCCTCTTCCTGGGTGGCACCAGCGGACCAGGTGCAGATACCTATTGGCCGCTCGGCATCATGTGGCTTGTACTGAAGGCGATCGCGTTCCTCTTCTTCTATATATGGTTGCGCGCCACACTTCCTCGCTTCCGTTTCGATCAGCTGATGGGTTTGGCCTGGAAGGTGCTTCTGCCCCTGGCCATCCTCAATATCGCGCTGACTGCGTTCTTCCGCCTCATTGGCAACGGACAGGTATTCTAGCCATGACGATGACGATTTCTACAACAGGGGGCGGACACTGATGTCCTGGGAGCTGGTTTTCTTCGCCGTCTTTTCCGCAGCCATGTTGCTGACCGGTATCGGTGTGGTCGCGCTTGAGAATCCGGTGCACTCCGCCATTTCGTTGGTCGGCTGCTTCATCAATGTCGCCGCACTCTTCGTCATGCTTGGCGCCGAGTTCCTCGGTGTCCTCCAGATCATCATTTACACCGGTGCGGTGTTGGTGCTGGTGCTGTTCACCATCATGTTGGTCGATCCTAATAAGCTGCCAGCATTCTATGTAGGAAAGCCGATGCAGCGTAATGTCAGCGCCATCGTCGGTGCCATCCTCATGGTCGAACTCGGTGTGGCGATCGTCACCCGGGTGGCGTTGGAGCAGATTGGTCCGCACACGAACGCGATGGTCGATCAGATGGGCGGTAACGTCCAGGCGATCGGTCAGGTGATGCTGAGTGAGTATGCCCTGGCATTTGAGGTGGCTTCCCTGGTGCTGACCGTTGGTGTGGTTGGCGCGGTCGTTGTCGGTCTGCCGAATCGTCTGGGTGCTTTGGATACCGTGACCATGAGCCTTGGTCACAGCCGGGGTGCTGAGGATGCGATTGCGGCTGGACCGAAGTTCGAATCACCAATGAATATCCCAGCCGAGCGCTATGTCGCGCCGGTTGGTGAGCGCAAGGTCGTGATGACCAAGGATCCGGACAAGTACACGCATCCGGGCGAGACATCGAAGTAAGCATCCGTCGGGGATTGAGGACGAACGCATGGACCTGACAACGAATCACTTTCTGTTTGTGAGTGCAGCACTCTTCGTCATTGGCATGATGGGTGTGCTGACCCGACGCAATATCCTCATTGTCTTCATGTGCGTGGAGATGATGGTGGCAGCGGTGGGTATCTCGCTGGTCGCGTTCTCTCATGAAACCGCCACCATCAACGGGCAGGTGTTCTTCCTGTTTGCACTGGCGGTTGCCGCCGCCGAGAGCGCGGTGGGTCTGGCCATTGTGGTTGCGCTCTCTCGTCAGGGTCGCGCGCCAGACGTGGAAGAGATGCAGACACTGCGCAACTAGTGCGCACGGTGACTGGCCCGGTGGGGGCCACAGGATCGGGATTCGAACGGTTGGGATGAAGAGCGATCGGCTCGCAGTACCAACGACAGGCAGAGGATATACATGGCTGATCTGCTCTATCTGATTCCATTGCTACCGCTGGTGGCATTTGTGATCAACATCTTCTGGGGGCGTACCTATATCAAGGGGAACGCTCACTGGATCGCCATACCTGCTGCGGTCGGATCGTGGATCCTCTCGATTCTGGTGTTCCGGGAGATCTATACCGAACATCATGCCATCTCCCAGCGCCTCTTCACCTGGATTCCGGCCGGTGACTTCAATATCACCGTCAGCCTCTACGCCGATCAGTTAACCGCGATCATGTTGCTGGTGGTCTCCAGCATTGGCATGCTCGTCTGTGTGTACTCCGTCGGCTATATGCACGGTGAAGATGGGTACTACCGCTTCTTTAGCTACATCCCGCTCTTCATCTTCTCGATGTTGATGCTGGTCTTGGCCGATAACCTGCTGACACTCTTCATCTTCTGGGAAGCTGTCGGTCTCTGCTCCTACTTCCTGATTGGTTACTACTTCCGGCGGCGATCCGCTGGTAACGCCGCCAAGAAGGCCTTCATCGTCAACCGCGTTGGCGATCTCGCCTTCGGTATCGGTATCATGCTGACCTACTGGACCTTCGATACCATCTACTTCCACGGTGAAGAAGGTATTTTGGAACAGGCGTATCACTTCGCCGATCACGGTATCAGCGCCGGTACGATCACTGCCATCGCCATTCTGCTCTTTATTGGTGCCTGTGGTAAATCCGCACAGTTCCCGCTGCACATCTGGCTGCCGGACGCGATGGAAGGTCCGACACCAGTGTCGGCGCTCATCCACGCCGCCACCATGGTTACGGCCGGTATCTATATGTCGGCCCGCAGCTATACAATCTTCATCAGCTCTGAAGATGCGATGTTGTTTGTCAGCGTTATCGGTGCCATCACGGCGTTCATGGCCGCCAGCATCGCCTTGACCCAACATGACATCAAGAAGGTGGTTGCCTACTCTACGGTCTCACAGCTCGGCTATATGGCGTTGGCGCTCGGTACGGGTGCCTGGCTCGCCGCCATCTTCCATTTGATGACACATGCCTTCTTCAAGGGCTTGCTCTTCCTCGGCTCCGGTTCCGTGATCCATGGTATGCACGGTGAGCAGGACATGCGCAAGATGGGCGGCCTGCGCAAGCACATGCCGATCACCTTCTGGACCTTCCTCATCGGCTCGGCCGCCAACGCCGGTGTCTTCCCGCTGGCAGGCTTCTGGTCCAAGGATGAGATCATCGTTGGTGCCTGGATCAGCGACAATCCGTTCGGCAAGATCGCTGCGATCGTGGCATTGATGGCCGCATTCC
>JAMLHR010000046.1 GCA_023957015.1 Thermomicrobiales bacterium
TCCAACCCCGACACGCCAAGCCCATCGCCGAAGCGGTGGAACAGCTCAGACATCGGTATGGATTGAATCCCGTCTATCACGTGGTGGAGGTAGAACCATGGTCGCGTATTCCGGAGCGACGATACGCACTGATAACGTACGAGCCCTCAACACGCCCAAACCGGTCATGGTAATCGTGGAGCAAGGATTACCAATGAAGTTAATCACGCGCAAGACGGAAATCGCCGTGATGGAGATTCGGGATATCTGGATCGTTCAGGATGAGTGGTGGCGCACGGAGATTGACCGACAGTACTTTGCCTTGTTCATGGCGGATGGTGAGCTACGCACCGTTTTTCATGATCGCATGGAGGACACCTGGTACGAGCAGGCATATTAGGAGCGTCGTCATTCAGAGGGGCGAAGCCCCGAAGAATCCCCCCGGCGAAGCCGTTAGTAACGAACTCCTCCTTATTCCGCCTCGCGACCGAAGATAGCCGAGTGCGTAGCACGAGCAGAAGTAGCCCCTTGCGCAAAGGCTCTGCCGTAGGCGACAGCTCGTCGCTCTGGGTGACGGAGGTGCCCCATGTCCTACGTTGAGCTCCATCTCCATACCGCCTTCTCGTTTCTGGATGGCGCATCCATGCCCACCGAGTACGCCGCAACTGCGGCAGCTTACGGCTATACCGCGCTGGCCGTCACCGATCACGATGGACTGTACGGTGCCATGGAGTTTGCCCAGGCGCTGGAAAACGTGGGGATTCAGCCAATTACCGGCGCTGAAATCACGATGGACGACGGTAGTCACATCACACTCCTGGCAGAAACACGCCGAGGGTATGCCAACCTCTGTCGACTCATCACCGATGCCAAGCATGGGCGGCTACCAGCACCCGTCGCGCTGGGTCCGGAACCGATCGACGACAGTGTGTTGGCAACATGTCGCCTCGAAACGTACGCGGAGGGCTTGATCCTGCTCACCGGATGTCGTGAGGGACAGCTCAGCACCGCCATCGCTGAGGGTCGCATTGCCGACGCCGAGTACATACTGGCCACCTACATCTCCTGGTTCGGTGCCGATAATGTGGTGGTGGAGCTGCAACAGAACTACGTCTACGGCGATACCAAACGCGTTGCCGGGTTAGTGGAACTGGCGGATCGGTTCGGAGTGCGCTACGCCGCCACCGGCAATGTCCACTATCACGTGCAGGAGCGGCATCGCCTGCAGGATGTGGTGGTGAGTATCGCCAACCGGGCGACACTGGATACCAGTCACCAGCAACGCCGCGCCAACGCCCAGTTCCACCTCAAAACACCGGAGGAAATGGAACGCATCTTCTGTAATTATCCGGAAGCGATCCGTACCACCGAACTCATCGCCGAACGCTGCCAGGCATTCAATCTCACCCGCGATCTGGATTACAAGTTCCCGGATTACGAGACGATGGCCGATGAGACACCACTCCAACATCTCGAGCAGGTTTGTCGAGAGGAACTCAAGATTCGGTACGTAGATGCGGAGGAAGAAGACAAGGAGAAAGCGCGAGCACAGCTGCAAAATGAACTTCGCCTCATCGATAAACACGATCTGGCCGGATTCTTCCTGATGTATCGAGATCTGCTTGATCTCGCCCGCGAGGTCTCCATCGAGATTCGAGGTCGTGAAGCCAGGGGGTCGCGAAGGTTCTTACCGCCGGGTCGTGGTCGTGGTTCAGCGGTTAGCTCCATCATCTGCTACCTCATCGGGCTCTCGCCGGTCGATCCTCTGGCCCACGATCTCTATGTGGGACGCTTTCTGAATGAGGAACTACCCTCGGTGCCAGATATCGATATCGACTTCCCTCGCGAGATTCGAGAGAAGATGATCGAGCGTGTCTACGAGGTATACGGTCCTGACAGGGTCGCGTTGGTGTGCGCATTCAGTACCTATCGGTTGCGGAGCGCTGTCCGCGATGTCGGCAAGGCGCTCGGGCTACCAGCAGTCGATCTGGATCGTATCGCCAAACTCAGCGAGCCACGCGGTGCCGCTGGTCTGGAGCAGGAGCTAGATCGTTTCCCGGAATATGCGAATCGCAAGGACACCGCCCCCTGGTGTTTCCTGATCGACATCTCCCGGCAGCTGGCGCGGTTCCCACGCCACATCACCCAACACGTCGGTGGCATGGTGATCTCGCAGACACCACTGAACGAGCTGATCCCGATCCAACCAGCATCAATGGATGGACGCTATCTCTGCCAGTGGGACAAGGATTCCTGCGACGATGCTCGCCTGATCAAAATCGATTTTCTGGCGCTGGGTATGCTCAGTCTGGTGGAGGAAGCACTTGACCTGATCGATCTTCATGGACGCGAGCCGGTAGATCTGAGCCGGATCGAGTTCAAGGACCCCGAAGTCTACAAAATGATCCAGGAGGGAGATACCATTGGCGTCTTCCAGATCGAGAGCCGAGCCCAAATCCAGATGATCCGGCGCACAAAACCGGAGGAGATGAAAGACCTGGTGGTACAGGTCGCAATCGTGCGCCCGGGGCCGATCATCGGCGGTGCGGTGACACCATTTGTGGAACGGCGCAACAATCCGAACTGGGTGCCGGTTTATGATCATCCGAAGCTGGAGAATCTCCTGAAAGAGACGCTGGGGGTGATCCTCTATCAGGAGCAAGTGGTGCAGGTGGCGGAGGTCATCGCCGGATTTACGGCGGGACAGGCCGATCAACTGCGACGCGCGATGACACGTAAACGATCCCATGATGCGATGGAAGCCATGCGGCAGGAGTTTATAGCAGGTGCAGCTTCTCAAGAAGTTGACGAGGAGACCGCTACAAAGGTATTCGATAAGCTGGCGGGTTTTGCCGAGTACGGCTTCCCCAAGAGCCACGCTGCGGCCTTCGCCTTCCTGGCCTACCAGAGTTGTTGGCTGAAGCGATACTACCCCGCCGAGTTCCTCTGCGCGCTTCTGAATAACCAACCGATGGGCTTCTACGCACCACATGTGCTGATCAACGATGCCAAGCGGCATGGGCTTCGCGTAGAGAGACCCGATGTCAACGCCAGCGGTATCGAATGCACAGTGGAAGGTAGGAAGACGGTACGGCTAGGCCTCGCCCTGATCAAGGGTATTGCCGATGATGTCGCGATGCGCATCTTCGAGGAGCGGCAGCTTCACGGTAAGTACACGTCGCTGATGGACTTGATGCGCAGGGTCGCCTTACGACCTGGTGCCCAGGAGAACCTGATTGCCGCCGGGGCTTGCGATTGCTTCGGTCTGGGGCGTCGCGAAATGCTGTGGCAGATCGGTCTTTTCATCGCCCCTGTCGGATTTCAGGACAAGCGTACCCGTAAACTCGGCGGCCAGCAGATGTCCCTCCCCCTCCCGACTATCCAGGATCACGTGGAGTTACCGCCGATCACACCGTGGGAACACATGGCCGATGAATACCAGGTGCTGGGACTCTCGGTGCGGCATCACCCGTTGTTCCTGCTTCGCCACCGACTACCGCCAGGGATGGCGTCACTCAAAGACATCAAGGACCTACCAGATGGCAGCAAGGTGTTCCTCCCCGGCCTGGTCGTAGCCAGACAGCGTCCCGGCACCGCCAAGGGCATCACTTTCCTTCTGCTGGAGGATGAGTTCAATCTGGTCAATATCGTGGTCTATCCGGATCTCTATGCGCGGCAGCGACTCCAGGTTCGCGCCACGCCATTGCTGATTGTGGAAGGAAAACTCCAGCTGGCGAACAACAATGTGAATATCATCGCCGAACGTTTATACCCGATTGAGGACAGCCCATTTGTCGCTCCGACACCGAATTTCGCCGAAGATATGCGGAACGAGTTCGAGCCAGAGGACGTCAATCCGGATCGGATTCAACTGGTCAGTATCCCGTCGCGAAATCTGATTGAGGTACCAATCACCCAGGCGGATATCCGTGCCGTAACGCCGGACTCGCATAACTACCACTGAGTCCATGCAAAGCCCCGCCAGGTAGTAGGCCCCTATGATTGGGAGACCACATTTGGCGATCACCGCATATGAAATGCGATGCTACGGAGTGGCACGTTGGTAGATGCGCACTCCATCCTGCTCGAAGACGAGTTGCCAGCCATCACCAGGGAAGTTCGGATCGTTGGCGACATCCACAGGTGTGACGGACATATAGCCAGGACTCGATGCTTCGGGTGCACCACTTACCTCATTGGGACCAATGTAGATGAATGTCACGCCGTACTGATCCAGAAGTGCCGTATTCAGCGGCAGTTGGTACATGGCATCAATGTCATAGATCCGCTGCGGCAGGGAGTCCAATACCTCCTCGTCACCGAGATGCCACTGGCGTTCATGACCCATCCAGCCCATGATCGTCGGGACACCGGTCGCACCGGCGATGCGACCAACCTCGGTACGCCATTCGCCACCACCAGTTGCGAGAATGACGTCATCCTCGTTCGCGTTCTCCAACAACCACTGAATCGCCGCATACTCACCCGAGTTCAATGTACCCGGGGTGGTGTTCAGATACGCAAGTCCATCGATACCAACCCACTCCCGATTCGGGTTGCGCCAATCCAGCCATTGACCACCACCAACGATCGGATAGGCCAATCCCATCACCAGCATCGCCGCCACGACGGCAGGAACCATTACACCCCAAACACGATGGAAGCGCACGGACTTCCACAACGCCACCACACCGATACCCGAAGCAATGGACATCAGCAGCCACACCTGGTAGGTGACCTTAAAGACCGTGTTCATACGGCTACCGCTGTAGATATCGCTGATGTAAAAGAACTCGGGGATGAGTAACAGCAGCAACGCCAGCGCGAAGAGCACCAACGAGACATTGGCCGGTGTAAGCCGGGCATCTCGCTCAAGCAGAAGCCAAATCACTATCACCGGAAGGCCACAGAACAGCAACAAATGGACCGGCAGCACAATGGCCCCGATCAAACAGAGCACTCCGAATCCAATAGCGAAATAACCAACAGCCGGATCATGGTACGGCCGCTCCCCCTCTCGCCGTCGCCAGTGGCTGATTACCGGCTCGCGACGCTTGATCACCTCACCCGCGATCAACGCCAACATCACCGCGTAGTGGAAGCCGAAGACGGAGAAGAACTCGCCGGGCGAGGTCGGCAATCCCTGATAGACACCGATGCTACTGAGCAATCCACCGATCAACGGGATACCACCAACGGCATCGGCAAATCCGGTATCGAGAGGACGAGATGGCGAGACGAAGTGGAGATGGAACGGCAGCCAAACGATAAGTGAACTGAGCCCGACTAGGGCCACCGCCGCAAGCTGACGCACCCAACCGAGCCCGACGGTTCCGATCAGCAACGCCAACACGGCGATACCCATATAGGTCGGGTAATCCCAGGAGTTGAGCGCATAGAGCGCACCCAATACCGCACCACCAAGCACGAGTCTGCCGCCATCGCGATGCCAGAACGATTCGTCAACACGAACCCGCCCGAGAATCAGGAAGCTCCAGGCGATACCGAGTGCGGTCGCCGCAAACGGCAGCGCCATCACATGCGGATGGAGATCACCGAGTACGAAACTGAAGGAGGGAAACTCAGTGATCGGATTAAGCACATACCCCGGATCGAGAGAGTCGCGCAAAACACGGGAGGCGTTCCAACCGATACCGGACCAGTAATCGTCACCAGCTGTGCCACGAAGGACCTGCCAGCTAGACCACGGGTTACCAACCAGCAACGCCATTACCATGCCCACGATCCCGCCAAGGCGAGCCGCCCAGGCTCCATAGAATCGCCCCAGTACTGCGGCGACAAGACCAGCGATGGCAACAACCGACATGGCGAAGGTGGTGATCAACCCCAGGTTGAACACCTCCGCCGGGGGGATTCCGATCATCTTGCCGAATCCACCCCAGATGGCGTAGCCGAGATAGTAGTAGTTGAGCCGCTCCCCACTCATCCAGGCATCCGCTGGTGGCATCGAGCTACTGTGCATGACGCTGGAGAGCATCATCAGCTCACCAGGTTTCTCCTGGAAGCTGATATCCGGACCATAACCGCGGAACCAAAGGAAGGAGACAAAGGTAATCAGGAAGACGAGTTCGGCCAGTACATAATGCCGCACCGTATCCTGCGATAGTGCACGCGAGCGAATGATCGGGAGCCAACCGATAACACCAACGATAACGAGCGAAGCCCACAACACCGGCCCGGTCCAGATGCTCAGCCAACCGGAGAGAAACCAGACTGGCCAAATGGTCACCAGCATCGCGATCGGGCGGGCAAATCCCGCGCCTCGGCCAACGCAACGACGAAAGAGGTAGAGCGTGACGGGCATGCAGGCAAATGTCGCCAGCAAGGTGACGACATACCACCAGAGAGTGGGAACGAACCAGTTCACGGGCAGTTTCCAGACGCGAAAAGTGAACAGACTCGCTGACAAACGAACGCCAGCGAGTCCAATGGTAGCCGATCAGGATGCACGGATCAGATTAGCCCGCGTCGGATCGCGACGGCCACCGCGCTGGCGCGATCACTCGCGCCAAGTTTCTGATAGATCAGCGCCAGCCGCTTCTTGACTGCGACCTCGGAGATATCCATCCCCATCGCGATGGCGCGGTTGCTCGCACCCTGACTGGTGCGACGCAAGATTTCCAGATCCTCTTCGTTCAGGGCGAACTCGCGGGCGGTACGTTCGCGGGCGAGATCACCGATCTCGGAGAGAACTCCATCCAATAGTTCGGGGCTGAGCTGGCGACGCCCGTGCGATGCCTCGCGAATCGCAGTAATCAACTGCTCGCTTGGTGTGCTCTTAAGGAGGTAACCATCGGCACCCGCCTCAAGCGCCTGGGTTACGTAGGCCTGATCACCGTACGAAGTGAGCACGATGACCGCTCCAGCGTAGCCTTGCTCGCGTAGACGTCTTGTCGTTTGAATGCCGGTGGCGCCGGGCATTCGCAAATCCAGCAGAATGACGTGGGGTTTGAGCGCCTGCGCCTGAGTCAATGCCGAAGCAGCATCATTCGCCGAGCCGGTGACATCGATATCGCCGGCGGTATCAAGGAGTTTTCGTAATCCTTCGATCACCACCGGATGGTCGTCAACTAGTAATACCGTAATCATGAGCGACCTCGTTACCTACACCGAAGGGTTCCTGCCCTTCAATTACTCGTCGCCCATATTGTGCGCCGGATCGGCGGAATCCTCCAGTTGACCGGCGGTGCGATCGCGCAAGATGCTATCCAATAGCTCATCAGACATGACGCCACCGGTATCGCGTCGCTCGACGATGATGACCGTACCCCCGCCGGGTCGGCTTAGAATCTCGAAATCGGCATCGATCGCGGCCGCACGTTCGCGCATGGATAACAATCCGAGTGACGTCGGTCGCCTCGCCTTCTCAGGATCGAAGCCAGCACCGTTATCGCGAATGGTGACACGCAGCAACTGATTGACGTACTCCAGACGCACCACAGCCTCATCGGCACCGGCGTGGCGGAGCACATTGTGCAAGGCTTCCTGTACGATACGGTAAATGCCCAATCGCACCTCAGGTGTCAATGGGGGCGGTTCGTCAATCACTTCCAGGCGCGCCTCGAGACCAGTGCGCTGGATCGTGCTGACAAAGGCTTCAATCGCGGCAACGACACCCAAATCATCGAGATCGGGCGGGCGGAGATCGAAGATAATACCGTGGAGTTCCTGGCTGGCGCGCTCAAGCAAACTGTTCACATCCGTAAGACTCTCCGAAACCATCTCCGATGTCGCACCACCATTAGCGCGTTGGAGCGCGCGGCTTTGGTAGAGCGCTCCGGTAATCAACGGCGACACCGCGTCGTGGATCTCGCTGGCGATATGACGCCGCTCATCCTCCTGCATGCGTAGATCGCGCCGGAGCAGATCGCGAAGCTGCTCATTCTGACGCAGACGTTCGGTCTGTCCCTCCTCATTCGCTGTCATGATGACTTCGGTGTGCGTACGCAGTGATTCCAAGGAATCACGCAGTTCCCCCATTTCACCGGAGCCCCGCCTGGCGATCGGCGTTTTGTAATCCCCATCGGCAAGCCGCTGGGCACTCTCGGAAAGATCGGAAAGCGAGCGAGAGACAAGCTCACCGAAAACCCAGGACAGCACCAGATAGACGAAGGTGGCGACAAGGAACAACGCCAGCAGTTGCTCCCACAAAACCATGAACTGGGTCTGTGGCTTAGGTGCGGAAACGAGCACGAGCCAGTCAACGGCATCAAGCCCAACAGGGGTTACCACTGCCGCCCGCTGGTTGCCGCCAAGAGAGGTGTAACTGAGATCCTCCGTGCCTTCATCGGTAAAGGAGACGTTCTGATCAACCAGATTCTGAATCCAGGCCTGCTCATTAGCGCGAATATCGCCCGTGGCGATAACGATCTGGCTGCCAGATAGCACGACCACTTCGGCCCGACCTCGAGATGCAGGAAGCAACGTCTGGGACATCGCATCCGTCGGTACCACCGCCGCAACAACACCACGAATCGTCCCCGGCGCATGCTGACCGTTCGATGCTCCGGCATCGGCGGCCGGGGTAGCATCGGACGCAGGCGTTGTTTCGGCAACGCTGGTCACCGGAACCAGGAGAACAACAACGCTAATGGGCGGATCAAGCGGTAGATCGATCCGCCCAGAAATCGATCGCTGACCCGTGGCGAGAATCGTCTCCACCTGGCCATTAATAGCGGTCAGAATTGATGGATCAACGGATCCCGCCTGAGCCACAAGTTCGCCATCGACCCCAATCAGAAAAACGCCGACCCAATCGGGTCGGGCGGAACGAGACTGACCAAGAAAGGTCGAGGTGGCATCGGGATCGGCGTGGTCGACGATGATTGGGTTGCTGGCCAGATTCTCCAGTCCCCGGAAGGAGTTACTGAGATAGCCGCTCATGGAGGTTGAGACCTGGCTGGCCATGATGGTCTCGGCCGCGAGGAGATCCTCGTTGCGAGAGCGACTGTTATCGGCAACGAGCAGCCAGCTGAATCCGATCAGTGGCACAAGACTCAACAGTCCGAAGATGAGGAAGCGGACTCGAATTGTCCAGAAACGCTTCACACCACCATCTCCCCGGTTATGCGGAAGACAGCCCATCTACCTAGATTTTGTCCGGTCGCCACTACTGACGTATCGATACGTTCCCCCATAGTTCATTCATTGTGATGCTTTGGGAAGGCATTTGCGATGTCCGAATGGACCGAACCGGTTACCCATTTGGACTTCTGACACCCACGCATGCATCCACAGTGGTACCGTACTCTCAGTGGCTCATTGGTAAGGAGAGAGGTATGACCGTAGTTGCAGTTATCGGCGGGGGAATCGTAGGAGCGAGCGCTGCATTTCACCTGGCGCTGGCAGGTATCGAGACTGTGCTGGTGGATAGTGCCACCGATGGGCGCGCCACCTCCGCCGGAGCGGGAATCGTCGCACCCGGCACCAGCCTGCGTTCCACTCCGGGCTTCGCCGAGCTCGCGAGGCCAGCCGTGACGTACTATCCCGAGCTTGTGCGTAAACTCCGTGACCTGGGTGTGCAGGAACCCGGCTACGAGGTCTGCGGCAAGCTGGTGGTCGCCAACACTGCGGAGAAAGCGGAGCAGCTCCCGGCCAACACCGCCCTCTTCCGCCAGCGACACCGTGATAGTATGCCGAACATCGGCGAAATCGAAGAGATCACGCCAGCGATGGCAAGAGAACTCCTGCCCACACTTGGCGATGTGCTGAGTGCGATCTATGTTCCCGGTGCGGCCCGAGTGGATGGTGCCAAAATGCGAGCGGCCTTGACCGAAGGTGCCCGGACTCTCGGTGCCCGCGTGATTCTGGGTTCGGCTGAACTTCAGGTTACCAACAACCAGGTAATGGGGATCAGCATCAACGGTGAGCGTATTTCAACCGATGCGGTTGTGCTCGCGGCTGGCGCGTGGACAAACCAGGCACTCTTGCCCTTGGGCGCGACGCTTCCGATCGATCCCCAAAAAGGGCAGATCATTCACATTGACATGCCCGGTCAAGACACGACTCATTGGCCGATACTGGACTGGAGCGCCTCACAGTATCAGCTCAGTTTTGGACCAAGCCGGGTCGTCTGTGGTGCCACCCGCGAGTTCCACTCCGGATATGATCTGCGTGTCACTCCGGCAGGCGTCAAGGAGATACTGGACGAACAACTCGCCCTATGTCCCGGTCTGGCACACGGCACTATCGCCGAAGTACGCGTTGGTCTACGCCCCTACTCCGCCGATGTCACACCATTCATCGGTGCCATACCGGGTGTGGGTAATCTGGTTATCAGTTCCGGTCACGGCCCCAGCGGATTGATGCTGGGACCATACAGTGGTTTGCTCGCAGCCGAGCTTGCTCGCGGTGAAACACCAGCAATTGATCTGGAACCATACCGACTCGACCGTCCGATCGTTTCGGCGATTCCGCCTGCGTAAGGAATCCTCCTGATTGCCGAAACTCGCGGAATCATTCACGCTTGCATCATGACGAGAGACTGGTGAAAGGATCAACCATGCAGATTGCCGATATGATCGAAGGACCCATTCGCATGGTGACATTTGATCTGTATGACACGCTGGTTGAAGCCGATCCACCGGGCTGGGTGCGTTTCCAACGGGCGCTGGAACTCAGCGGCCTACCTACATACTCACTGGACGAGAGCCTTCAGGCATATGCCACGGGTCAGGAGTTCTACACCTTGGAAAATAGTGGCGGTGTCCCGATCAGGGATCGTGGGCCCGAGGGAATCAGCACTTTCCGCAGAGATCTTACGCGGATAACGATGAAGGCGCTGGGTCTCGATCCTGACGACGAGACCGTGCATCGAGTGCAACAGCACTTCGAGGACGAATCGCAACCGAACAAGACCTATCGCTATACGGCCTTCCCTGAGGTATCAGACGTTCTCAACCGGCTGAAGAAGGCGAGAGTCATGCGGGGCGTCATTTCCAATGCCGACAACGACGTCACCAAACTCTGTCTGCGCGAGGGATTCGCGGAGCAGATGGATATCATCGTAACCTCGGCGCTGGTCGGTTGGGAGAAACCCGATCCACGGACGTTCTACGCCGCTATCGAACCATTCAACATACCAGCCAGCAATGTCCTTCATGTCGGTGATCAGATCGATAGCGATATCGCCGGTGCTCGCACTATCGGGATGGCAGCTGCCCTTATCGATCGCTATGGCCACTATGCCAACACCGAATTCGACGGCGAGCGCGTCACGTCACTCTCGCAACTGGTGGATATCGTCATCGAGTACAACGCATCCTTTGAATAGACGATTCGCGCGCCACACCACCGGTGCGGTACACTACGCAACGCAGGCAGATTGCGTCTGACTGTTGTCGTGTGCCTGGCGCAGCGACATTTCTTGTGAACCGTGACTATTACGCGCGATTGGTTAGGTGGTGATTCAGGTTTATGCGTGTTGAGATTCGTGACAACGAGGGGTTCGAGCAGCTCCTTCGACGATTCAATAAGTCCATCGAGCGCAGCGGTATCCTCCGCGAGCATCGACGCGGACTGCGCTTCATCAGCGTCCAGGAAGAGGACCGCGCGAAGCGCCGAAAGGCTGAGCGCCGCCGCCGCCGCACCCAGACCAAGTAAGGTCTGAGCGCGATAGCGCGATGCGAAGAGACCGGGCGAGGTTATCACCTTCGCCCGGTTTTCTCTTTTCCGGTGGCATGGCATGATGTCCTCACGAAACCATGTGTCTAGAGGAGCAACCAGCCATGAAGATACTGATCTCGGCGGATATGGAAGGGACCTGCGGCGTCAGCAGCTGGGTCCACGTCCAGGCACCAGAAGTCACCAGCGCCAACCAGCCCGCCAGCGTGTCGGAGTATGAACGATTCCGGCGACTCATGACCGCGGAGGTGAATGCGGCGATTCGGGGCGCGTTCAGAGGCGGAGCCACCGAGATCATCGTCAATGACAGTCATGACTTCCAACGGAACCTGATCATCAATGAGCTGGACACCCGCGTTACCTATATTTCCGGTGCCGACAAGCGATTCGGAATGATGCAAGGTATCGATCAGGATATCGATGCGATCATGTACACCGGCTATCACGCTCGGGCAGGAACTGTGGGTGCTCCCCTCGCCCATACCTGGAATACCTGGGTTCACGATGTCCGTTTCAACGGTGTTTCCACGGGCGAGTTCGGGATCAACGCGGCCATTGCCGGCCACTTCGGTACCGGCGTGATTATGGTTGCGGGCGATGATCAGGCCGTTGCCCAGACGCAGGACTTCCTCGGCGATCAGATCAAGGGTGCGGTGGTGAAATGGGGTATCAGTTCCACCTCCGCACGACACCTGCATCCAGTGGCTGCGGAAGGTTTGATCACGGGGGCAGCTGAAGAGGCGGTCTCTGGCCGCCACATTGTCCCCTACCGACTGGCCGCAGGTACGGAGATCCAGATTGACGCTGATCATCAGTCGAGAATCGATCAGATGCTCCTTGTGCCTGGTGTGCAACGAGTTGGAAATCGAACTGCATCCTTCACGGTAAACAACGGCCTGGAACTGAACGATATGTTCCGGCTGGTGATGAAGGTTGGCGGTTTTGCGATGAACACGTAAGGCAGCAAGCTGAACCCGTACAACTCACGAGCGCAGAGGTTCTCGGCAAAGCAACTCGTGGCGCGCTCGATCGGTCCGAATCTACATCAAACTAGCCAGTTCCCGTTCGAGATCAGCCATACGCTTGCGGGCGAGCGGCAGGCGTTCGGCAAGGCGGTGACGCTCCTCCGCTTCGGCGGACCGCTCCTTCATCAAGTGCTGACGCTCGTGAAGAAGATCCTGTTCGTGCACCTTGCGGGCAGCGCAGGCGTTACAGTGTCCCTTCACATCCATCCAACCACCGCAGGTGGGACACGGAGGCAGCAGCTGATCGTACGTCGCGATCAAAGGTAGTGTCTCTTCGTTCAGACGCGCATCCCGGAGCATCGTTGCGTAGGCATTGAGACTGTCGGATAGATGGGTCTGGAGATCATCGCGAAACTCTCCCGCGACATTCTCCGGAACAATCGCCGCCGCGCTACCACCAACCTGTTCCAACACCGGTTGCGCCAGAATACCACCGCGTTCGATCCAGTCCAGCTTCTCCTGCCAACGAAAGCGTTCGGCACCAATCCGGAATGAGACCTCATACGGTTCGACTTCGCTGACCGCCACATCCTCGATCGCGATCGAGGGTAGCGCGACGTATGGCTGTGGCCCAATTACCCGCGCTGCCTGAATCTCAGACTCGACGTTCGCCAAGGCTTCCGTCAAGAGCACGATCCGATGCGTCCAGGGGTTTTCCGGCTCCTGCGCCAGCTCTCCCTGGTCGATATCGAACTGGATCGCCATCCTCCGGCGCTCGAGCGCCGCTCGGCGAGACTCGGCAGCTGCCTGGGGATCGTCGATATTGCGATCTCGCACGAGTCGCTGCATATGGGGAGGTAGTTGAGGTTTGGGTTTTGGAGTGTTATCCGACACAGAATCTCCTCATTGTTCACATCGATTCTGCCACAGCCGCTCCGCGAGAGAGAGATCCGCCCTACCCGAAACGATTTCGCTGCGATTCGTACATCAGGATTGCGGCGGCAACACCGAGATTCAGCGATTCAACGGTGCCCTGAACGGGACAAATATGATGCATTCAATCCACTATGAACACCCGGTGGACGATGTTGTCTTATGGGAAGGTTTCCCACCAGACGCCGGGTAGGAGGATACAGGAATGTCTGTGCAGTATCGCCCGAATCGTAGAGATCTGTTCAGCACACGGCTGCTGCCGGTGTAGTGGCGGCAGGTATCACCCACTTGTCCGGGTCTTCACCGTTTCAGCGCAGATTCCGCGCAACGAGCCCTTTCACGTCACCGGTCACCAATGGGACCGCCCACCACCTTCAGTCCGCTGGCTGCTACCATCGCATTCCCATGCAACGGTAACTGGGCATATCTATATGAACCATTGTTCACGTTCAATATGCTTACCGGCGATATCGATCCTCTCATTGGCGAGAGCTTCGAGTTCGACGGCACGATGTCCGTGAGCGTCAAACTGAATCCCGCCGCCAAGTTCCACGATGGCGAGGCTGTTACCGCTGATGACGTGGTATACACCTACCAGTTGCCAGAGCGCGTACCGGAAGTGCCGTGGGCAGGTTCGCTCAACTATATCAGCGGCGTTGAGAAGGTCGACGATACCACCGTCACCATGCTGCTGAATCAGGAGAGCATCAATCCCGGTATGGTTCGATCCTATCTGGGTAGCATCTCCATCCTACCGCAGCATGTCTGGGAACCGCGCGAAGCCGATGGCGATGTCATCGCGTATGCGGAACTGGAACCAGTCGGTTCTGGTCCGTTCAAGGTCAACATCGCGAATCCTGAGCAAATCATCCTTGAGCGCGTCGACGACTGGTGGGGCAACGAACTCTTTGGCGCTCCGGCACCGAAGTACATCGTGCACCCGATTCCGAAGTCCAACGACGATGCAAACCTCTCATTCCAACTCGGAGAGATTGACCTGTCTCAGTCCTTCATGCCGCAAATCTGGAAGCTGTGGGAGGATCAGGGTCTGCCAGTCGCAACGTGGTTCCGCGAGCAGCCGTATCACCTCCCGGGCAACATACCGGTTGCGATCCCGAACGTGCATAAACCAGGTCTGGACAATCCGTTGGTTCGCCGCGCGATCGCCCACGGTATCAACTACGCGCTTCTGGCGGAGACTGCAGTTTCCAACTTCTCGATTCCGGTCAATGCCAGCCTGATCGTTCCTGGTGCGGCAGAGGATTCCTACTTCAATCAGGAAGCCGTTGACGCTACCGGCTGGACGTATGAGCCAGAAAAAGCCATCGCCATACTCGAGGACGAACTCGGTGCCACCAAGGGTGATGACGGCATCTACGTTCTGGCCGATGGTACCCGACTTGGTCCATGGAAGGCATCCTGCCCTTACGGCTGGACTGACTGGATGACCAGCCTGGAAGTGCTGGCTCAGGGCGCGAAGGAAATCGGCATCGATATCACTACCGAGTACCCGGAAACCCCGGTGTTCTACGATGCGATGCGAGCCGGTAACTTCGATATCGTCATGAACAGCTTCGCTGGTGCCAGCGCCGCTGGCCCATGGCAGCGCTTCCGCGATGCGATGGATAGCCGTGGTGTGCCAGGTATCGGCGAAGGCCCAGCATTCTGGAACTTTAACCGATATCAGAATGCCGACGCAGAGGCCCTGCTGGACCAAATCGCCGTGGCAGAGGAAGATGCGAAGCTTGATCTGTACACCCAGATCGATGAAGTCTTCCGCACGGACGTCCCGGTGATCCCGCTGCAGTACCGCGCCTGGGAGTTCTACAACATCAACGAGACCCAATGGACGGGCTTCCCGACTTCCGAGAATCCTCACACGCCACCGACCTTCCAGGGTTCCGGTGTACGGGTCTTCGCGAAACTCTCGCCAGTCGAGTAGCGATAGCGTAAGCGGATGCGCTGTGAGCGTACGCACTCATCCACCCGGATAGCGCATCCGCAAGGTATCCGGCGCAGGAGATGGATTGCATGTATCCATCTCCTGCTTGTGTAGAGGGGACCTTGTCACCGTTACACGCTATCTGGTGCAGAAGACCGGCTGGTTCCTACTTGCCTTCTCGGTAGCACTCATCCTCAACTTCTTCCTGCCACGCATGATCCCCGGCAATCCTGTGGACACGATCGTGAGCCAAATGGGACAGGGCGGCGCAGACAGCCAATCAATGCAGCGAGTTTATGAGAACTACATGGAGGAGTTCGGACTCAATGAACCTCTCCACCAACAGTTCTTCACCTACGTTGGCAATGTGCTCCGCGGCGATCTGGGTACGTCGTTCTCCCTGTATCCTGCCTCGGTCAACAGTCTGATCGGAAATGCGCTGCCATGGACGCTCGCCTTGCAGATACCGGCCATTCTCATCGGCTGGATCATTGGGAACCTCCTGGGAGCTCTGGCTGCCTACAAGGGTGGCTGGTTTGACCGGGTTGGATTCACCGGCTCGCTGTTACTCTCCAGTCTCCCCTACTACAGCTTTGCCATTCTGTTGCTATACGTCGTCGCAGTGAGGTGGGATATCCGCCAGCTCGTGGCGGATACAGCACCGGTTGGGTACCAGCCTGGTCGTGGGCGTTCTTCCAGAACGCGTTGAACCACTTCTGGTTGCCGTTCCTATCACTGGTTCTGGTGTTCATTGGTGGGCAGGCAATCGGTATGCGATCCATGGCCATCTACGAACTCGGTGCTGACTACGTCGATTACAGCCGAGGCCTCGGTGTTCCGGATAGCAAGATCACCCGCTACATCTTCCGCAACGCGATGTTGCCGCAGATTACGGGTTTGGCCCTCTCAATCGGTGGCCTGGTCAGTGGTGCATTGGTGACTGAGAACGTCTTCTCCTACCCCGGTATTGGTAGTCTCCTGTTCACCTCCATTCGCCGAAACGACTACCCGGTGATTCAGGCAATCACCTTACTCATTATGGTTGGCGTGCTGATGGCGAACTTCATCGTCGATATTCTGTACGGCGTGATCGATCCCCGCATCCGCGCCGCCCAGACAGGCTCATAGGAGGTCAGGCATGAGCAGTGTTCCTGTGCAGGCAACGAATCCTGAGATCACCACACCTCCTGATGAAACCGGGAGTACTATCTGGCGACAGATTAAGGCAATGATGTCCGGTCGGCTCATTATTGCCCTGATTCTCGTGGCGAGCATCCTTATCTTCGCGTTCATCGGTCCCTTCTTTCTGGGCACTGGTGACCCAATGAAAATCGTGGGTGGCCTCTACAACGAACCCAACAGTCAGCAGTGGCTGGGTACCGATAACTTTGGTCGCGACGTCTTCACGCAACTCATGTACGGTACACGCACGTCCCTCTATATCGGCATTGTCGCGGGTGTGGTCGCCACCGTGTTAGGAGTCGCGATCGGTCTGGTCGCGGGCTACTACGGCGGCTGGGTGGATGAGTTGTTGATGGGTATCACCAATGTCATCATCACGATTCCATCGATTGTGGTCCTGATCCTCATCTCCATCGCCATCGGTACGAAGTCGATTACAAGCATGGCAGTCATCATCGGTATCATGAGCTGGCCGTGGACCGCTCGCGCCGTGCGAGCGCAAGCGAGTTCCGTACGCACTCGCGAGCACGTGGATCTGGCCAAGATCACGGGTGCGAGTACCCCCTCCATTCTGCTGTGGGAGATCATGCCGTATATGATGTCCTACATCTTTATGGTCTTCGTGCTGCAAATGACCTCCGGTATCCTGCAAGAGGCCACCCTGAGCATGCTCGGTCTTGGGCCATCGAGTTCTATCTCCCTGGGCATCATGCTCTATTGGGCGCTCCTGTGGGAAAGTGTGCGCACCGGTGCCTGGTGGGCATTTGTACCAACCACGTTGATGCTCACGGTCATCGCCTTCTCGCTGTATCTGCTCCAGGCAAGTTTGGACGAAGTGTTCAATCCGCGCCTGCGCCGAAAGTAGGATGTGCATCATGTTGGAAGTACGCGACGTCAACGCACAATACGAAACCCGCTACGGCGCGCCAAACTGGACGGTCAGGAACGTATCGTTCGACCTGGCACCTGGTCAGGTGTTGGGCATCGCTGGCGAATCAGGATGCGGGAAGTCGACGCTGGCAGCTGTGCTCAGCAGCAATGCCGCACCATCGCTCAATATCATGAGCGGCACCCTGAAGATGGAGGATAAGCCACTATTGAACCTAAGTGAACACCGAGGTGTTCCGCCGGATTGGCGGGGTACAATCGTGTCACTGCTGCCACAACGTGCGCTCAACGCCCTCAATCCGACATCTCGCATCAGTAGCTTCGTTACCGATGTGGTTATGGAACACGCGAATGGTGTCACGAAATCACAGGCTCTGGATCAGGCGGCATCCCGCCTGATGGAACTAGGGCTGCCAACCGATGTGTTAAACGCCTATCCCCACCAACTCAGCGGTGGTATGCGTCAACGCGTCGTTACTGTCATCTCAACGCTCCTTAACCCCGATTTGCTGATCGCCGATGAACCAACATCGGCACTGGATGTGTCGTCTCAGAAAGCGCTGATTCTGCTGCTGAAACAGATGATGAACGAGAAGTTGATTTCACGCACCATCTTCATCAGCCACGATCTCGCGCTTCTGAGCAACATTGCCACTCACCTCGCCATCATGTACCAGGGCGAGATCGTGGAGACGGGACCTGTTGAATCAGTCGTGAGAAGTCCGCAACACGAATACACCCAGAAACTGTTGAACTCGCTGCTGGAACCAACCACTGAGGCGCGCGAGCGGGTGCTGCGTACCCACCGTGGTATCACCCAGGAGGCAGCACGATGAGCCAGTCAGAACCTCTGTTGACCGTCACCAACCTGACCAAGGTCTTTGGTAGCGGCAACCACACCAATCGCGCGGTGGACGACGTCACCTTCACTGCCAACCATGGCGAAATTATCGCGATCGTCGGCGAGAGTGGCAGCGGCAAATCTACGCTCGCCCGCATGTTGCTACGCCTCTCCAAACCAACCTCTGGTTCGATACACCTGGGTGACCTGGATGCTTCCAAACTCAAGGGGACAGCCCAAAAGCAGTATTGGCGCGACGTGCAAGGCATCTTCCAGAATCCGGTGGCGTCGTTCAATCAGTTTTACTCGGTTGGCCGTGTGCTGCAGAAGACGATGCGGCTGGTCGATCATCCGGGTTCCAAAGCGGAGCAACGAGCGAAGATGGATGCGGTGTTGACCGCCGTCGACCTCAATCCGCGAGAGGTATTCCAGAAGGCGCCGCATGAGCTCTCGGGAGGTCAGCTCCAGCGTGCCATGATCGCGCGCGCATTGCTGGTAAATCCGAAAGTCCTCATCGCCGACGAAAGCACCAGCGCACTGGATGCATCGTTGCGCGTGACGGTACTCAACAAGCTGGTGGATTTACGGGATAGTCGCGAGATGACGATTCTGTTCATCACTCACGATATTGGTCAAGCGTACTACATCAGCGATCGCATTTTTGTGATGTACAAGGGACAAATGGTGGAGCAGGGTCCTACCGAACACGTGCTCCTGCACCCACAACACGAGTACACACAGCGCCTGCTGGCTGACGTGCCGCGCGTGGGTGACTGGGGCACCCAGATCAGCGCGGACTAGTTGAACCGCTGTCGCCGCGATTCGTACATCAGGATTGCGGCGGCAACACCGAGATTCAGCGATTCAACGGTGCCCGTCATCGGTATGCGAACGGTGGAATCGCAATCGTTAAGCACTTCATCGGGCAGTCCATCGCCCTCATTGCCAAGCACGATCGCCTGCGGAGCATTCCAGTCGAAATCCCAGTGCGATGCTTCCGCGTAACCCGATGTACCGACCAGCTGTATCCCCTGCTCGGTGACCCACGCACGCACAGTATCGAACTCCCGCTCGATGATCACTGGCACGGCGAAGATCGAACCCATGCTCGCCTTCACGGCGACGGGATCGTAGATATCGGCGCAATCACCGCAGAGCACGATGCCGGCGATTCCCGCGGCATCCGCTGTACGGATGGAGGTGCCGAGATTGCCGGGATTGTGGACCCGATGAAGAATGACCCAGGTTTGATCACGCGTCACAGATACAGAAGCAAGAGATCGCTGCTGTTGCTGGACGATCGCCATGATACCTGCAGGGCCATCACGCTCGGAGATGCGAGCGAAGAGATCGGAGGAAAGATACGCAACGCGAACACCGGCAGCACTCAGATCTTCGATCATCTCGAACGCCGCCGGATTCCGCACCAGATCGGGCGCGACGATCAGCGTATCGATCTCCCACCCACCCTGAACTGCACGCCAAACGGGCTGATGGCCCTCGACAACGAAAGCGCCTTCACGTTTTCGAGCGCGCTTGTCCGTAAGTGCACGTATGCGTTTAACAAGCGGATTCGCCGTGCTTGAGATCAGATCAGTCATGGTGGCGCGGAGTCGCGATATTCATGGCTCCATAATAAACGCCCACCGACTTCCCTTGAATGGTTTCCACGGTCACTTCTACGTCATAGAGATCCATCAGCGCCTTGGGTGTAATCACCACCTCGGGTCCAGCGTGATAGACGATCCGACCATCGCGCATGGCCAGGATCTCGTCGGAGTACCAGGATGCGAAGTTGATATCGTGCAACACGATCACCACCGTCTTGTTGAGATCGTTCACGATGTGGCGCAACTGCTGCATCATGGCGATGCTGTGCCGCATATCCAGGTTGTTGAGCGGCTCATCCAGCAGCAGATAGTCAGTATCCTGGGCCAGCACCATGCTCACGAACGCGCGCTGCTGCTGACCACCGGAGAGCTCGTGCAAGAAGCGATAGCGAAGATCGCTCAGCTCCAGGTATTCAATGGCGCGGTCGATGTGCTTCTTGTCCTCGACCGTGGGACGCCCCTTGCAGTAGGGGAAACGACCGAAGGTAACGAGGTCCTCTACCGTCAGGCGCGCCTCGAAGTAGTTCTGCTGCCGCAGAATCGCAAGCTTCCGCGCCATGACATCGCCTGAAGTACTGGTGACATCCAGCCCATCGACGGTGATTGTGCCGGCATCGGTCTTCAGCAACCGGCTCATCATGCCAAGCAATGTGGACTTGCCTGCGCCATTCGGACCGATCAGCGAGGTAATCCCACCCTTACGGATGGTAGCTGTGACATCATCCACAACCGCAGTAGTGCCGTATCGCTTGGTGACATTCGTGATCTCAATCATTAAGCGTTTCCCCTCAGAAGCAGGATGATGAATAGCAGACCGCCGGCGAACTCGACCATGATGGAGAGGCTAGAGTTGAAGTTGAAAACATGCTCCAGAATCAGCTGTCCGCCAACCAGGAAGATAATCGAATAGAGTGCCGCGGCCGGTATCGTGTAGCGATGCCCGGAGCTACCAACGGTGTGATACGCCAAATGCGCAACCAGCAATCCGAAGAAGGTGATCGGACCGACCAGCGCTGTGCTCACCGAGACGAGGATTGTCGTCATTGCGAGGACGATCATTACCTCCCGTTGGTAATCGACACCAATCGAAATCGATGTGGCACGACCAAGCAGCATCGCATCCAATATGCGATTACGAAGCGCAACCATGAGCAGGATGACACCAACGATCGTGGCGCCGATCCCTACCAATGTCCTGTCGACTGAGTTGAAGCTGGCAAAGCTCGTATCCTGCAACACCGCGAAGTCAGTAGGATCGATCATCCGCTGGAGCAGATTGGTGAAACTGCGGAAGAGTGTGCCAAAGATGATACCGATGAGGACCAGCAGATGCAGCGGTCGGTTCGCCTTGATGAACAACCACCAGTAAAGCGCCCCACTGAAGACGGTCATGACCAGCACGTTGACCACGAACCGAATCTTGGGATCGGTCTGGGCCAACGCCGCCCCACCCATGGAAAACACGGCAATCGTCTGCACCAACATGAAGAGCGCATCGAATCCCATGATGGACGGCGTCAGAATCCGGTTGGCCGTAATCGTCTGAAAGATGACCGTCGAGATCGCGATGGCGGTGCCAACAACGATGATCGCCAGCACCTTACGACCTCGGAACGGGAGGACGAAATCCCAGTTACCGCGCGAGTTAATCGTCATGAAGATGGTGACCACAGCTAATGCCAGCAGCCCAATGATCAACAACCGGGCGATGGGATGAAGTGAGAAGGGTTTTGTCGACTCAACAGGAACAGAAGCGCTACGCAACACGTTCGGTCCTCCTCAGCAAAATAACGAGGAAGAGCACACCCCCTACAACGCCAACGACAACGCTAATCGGAATCTCGTACGGGTATCTGAGTGTACGACCAGCGATATCACAGGCGAGCAGGAATGCCGCGCCAAACAGCGCCACCCATGGTGCTGTGCGCCGTACGTTATCACCCATGATGGCGCTGACGACATTGGGAACAACGAGACCGAGGAATGGAATCGCGCCGACAGTGACCACATTCACAGCTGTGACCGCCGCCACAATCGTGAGACCAAAGGCCATCACACGACCATAGTTGAGTCCGAGGTTGGTTGTGAACGCCTCGCCAAGACCAGCAACCGTGAATCGATCCGCCGCAAACCAGGAGATCAGGGTCAGAAAACCTGCCAGGTACAGCAGCTCATAGCGTCCTTTCAAGACGCGGCTGAAATCACCGGTTGTCCAGGCAGCCAGGCTTTGCAGCAACTCATAGCGATAAGCAAAAAAACTGGTAATCGAGCCAATCACACCACCGAGCATGATACCGATAAGCGGTACCATCAATGGCGACTTGATCGGAATCTGGCGCAGAATATAGAGGAAAAGGCCGGTACCTGCCATTGCGACCAGTGTCGCTACGAGAAGCTTCATCCAGATCGGTGCAGCGGGAAACAGGATCGCCATAATCAGGATTCCGAGACTGGCGGATTCAACCGTGCCTGCCGTCCCCGGTGAAACGAACTTGTTGCGGGAGAGTAGCTGCATGATCATGCCAGTGATACTCGTACTGGCACCGATAAGGATGATGGCAATGGTGCGAGG